>JAAEMP010000059.1 GCA_024225445.1 Hyphomicrobiales bacterium
ACACCATTGTTGTGTCCGATTTCGATCTTTTTCAGGATAGCGCCGCCATCTTCAACTGCAAACACAACCCAGTTGTCGTTTTCGCGAAATAATGCACTTGAAGGAACAACCAGGGAATTTTTGTTTTCCCAGATGACGATTTGGGTTTCGACGCGAAAACCATGTCCAAGACTGGCGCGTAAATCAGCTGAATCGGTGAATTTGATGATGGCATGCACCCGTTGTTCTTCAACCCCCAGGGCAGAGAATTTGGTGAACCCCCAGGGATCAACACGTTCGACAATTCCGTTCAAATCCTCGCTCCCCCCCCAGTTTCGGATGATTACCCGGTTTCCGACAGATACTTTTACAGCATCTGTTGAAAGAAGTTCGGCAACGATTTCCAGATCATTGGAAATATCTCCAATTTCCAGAATAGCCTTGCCGGCGGGCAGGGTGGTTTCACTTTCCTGCAGAACCCGCAGAATGCGGCCGGAAATTGGTGCCGTCACCGGAATGGCATCTTTGTGAGCTGACTTGTTCGCTTCCGTATCAGTTTCAGGATTGGTGAAACTTATCAGTCTGGATCTGGCATTAACCAGATCAGCCTGACGCATGGAAATGCCAGCTTCTGCCTGGTCCAGAGATGCTCTGGCGGCGCGCCATGCACTTTCCGCACGCTCTACCGCTACCTGGCTGACGATACCGATTTTGCCCAATTTTCGTTGGCGTTTGACGTCTAACTCTGTGAGTTCCGCATCGGCCTTGGATTTGTTCAAATCGGCTTGGGCAACGCGTACGGCAGCTTCGGCCGCTGCAACAATTGCGCGAGCCTGTTCACGGGTGCGAATATCCAGTGCCGCCGGATTTGAGGGAAGCATGCGGGCGATTACGGTTTTGCCGCCTTCGACCTGATCACCGGATACGACCTCAATTCGCAGAAGTCTTCCGGCAACAGGGGTAGAGACCACATAAGCGTTACGCACCCGGGTTTTACCCTCTTCGTTGATGGTTATTATCATCGGTTCCAGCCTGACTATGCCGGTATCAACCAGTATGGGGCGTGGCCAAAATGCCCAGGTCATTGCAGCAATAATCAAAATAACAACGGTAATAGTGATCCATGATCGGGATTTTGCTTTTGTCATCTTACTCTCGTGTTTTCAGTGCAGTAACCAAATCAATAGTGTCAATATCACGTTTTACCAGCCAGCCGGAAATTGCCGTCGCGCCAAGCACTGCCAATGCTGCAAATCCAAAACTTTCCGGCACAAAAGTGGCCGGGATCTGGTAGAGATCTGTACTAAAACCTTTTGAGATAACAAAAGATAGATAATAGCCCAGGACTGAACCAACGGGCAGGGCAATCAGTGTGATGACGGCCAGTTCTGCCAGCAATACGAACGCGGTTTCACCCCTGGTAAATCCTATTACGCGAAGGCTTGCCAGGTCACGTGCGCGTTCGGCGAAGGCAATACGTGCGCTATTATAAACGATGCCAAAGGTAATAATTCCAGCGATTGCAGCCATGATATATCTGATGGCACCTGCGCCGGAATCAATTACCTTCTTAAAGGCGGCGCGCGCTTCGCTTTTTAGAGATACGCCCGCCACCGATGGCATATTCTTGATGGCTTGATAAATTGCCGGACCTTTTTTGCGGTCGATGCGAAGATGGGCTCCCGAGATTCGATTGGGTTCGCCTAAAGACTTGTTGAGTGTGGATATTTCCATATAGGCTGGTGAACCAATAAGGGTTTCAGCGACGCCGATCACCGGCACTTGCAGCACCGGTCTGCGGCCCTCACGCACCTCGACGGTCAGAACATCATTAGATTTGATTTTCAGAGTTGCAGCAAGCCCGGCACCCAGAATTATCCCGCCTTTTGCCAGATGGATCGTGTTCATGCCTTTATCCACCGCCCGATTGAGGCGCGGAAACTCCAGCAATCCGTTTATCCCGCCGCGATAAGATTCAAGGCCGTTTCGCATAATGGCGGGAACATAGCGAAATTGTTCTACCTCAATTACACCATCCATACTTAGCAATTCATAGTGGATTTTATTCGACAGAGCATGGTTGAAACTGACAGTGACATCGCTTCGGTCAATGATATTAAAATTCAGATCAAGCGTTCGATCAAACGAGTTTAGTACACTGAGCATGCCAACGGACAGGGCCATTCCGGAAGAAATTCCGATAATTGCTCCGGTGGCCTTCAACGGTTGTCTTGCCAGTTGGCGGATAACCATTCTGGTGGGTTGATCAAGCAGGAATTTCAGTGTTTTGTTGAGATTTGCTGATCGACTGTAATCAGCAGGTGCGGGTGGACGCATGGCGACAGCCGGGGTTAATGCAAAAATCTTTCGCAGCACAAATACACCGCCGGCAGAGGCTGAAAGTACGCTGACAATGAAGCCGATAAAGAATGCGCCTGAATCCACCTGAAAAAGCAAAAATGGGAATTTGTAGTAGACCTGATAAACCACCAGCATACTGCGCCCTGAAATCACACCCAGGAAACATCCAAGAATTGCCCCTCCTATCGCGATAGTCAGTATGAACTTGAAGTAATGAACTCCGATTTCGAGACTGGAATAACCAAAAGCCTTGAGCAAGCCTATCTGCTCACGCTCGGATTGAAGCATCCGTGAAACGACGATATTGAGCAGGAACGCGGCGACTGCCAAAAACACTGGTGGAACGCCGCGACTGGATAATTCCAGACCTCTTATTTCTTCGTAGATAAAGCGATTTGACACATGATCGCGAAGCCCATATGCGCCAACTCCACCGGATGAGGCCAGCAGGCGGTCCACTGCGTTGATCACCTCATCCAAATTGCTGCCGCGTGATAATGACAGTAATGCTTCGCTGAACGCGCCTTTCATATCATAAGTGGCGGCCAGGGTGGATTCACTCATCCAGATAACTGCATATCGTGAATCATCCGGCAAGAACTCACCGGGCGGTGCCGAGAAGAGGAATTCCGGGGATTGTGCCAGCCCGACAATCTGGAAAGACCTGCGTGCTCCATTCATTGTGGCGGACAATTTGTCGCCGGGTTTCAGGCCGTGAAGCTTGGCAAACCCCTCTAGCAGAATAATTTCATCCTTGTGATTTGAATCTAATTTCCGCCCGGCGGCAAGATAGATATCATTGAGATGCGGAATGCCAAAATCGGGTAACGATACGGTTTGTGCCCGCAGCGGCACTGCAATTTCAGGCAGATTGATCAAAGCACTGCCGGTGACCCGCCCCTCAACTGAAGACACGCCGGGAATTTTCGCAATTTCTGCCAGCAGGTGATTGGGTGCTCTTTTTACCGGAGCAAATACATCTGCCAGGCGGTAGCGTTCATAATAAGCTTGTTTGGTTTCTTCCAACGAATTGACCAAACCGTCCATCATCACCAGCAACATGACACCCAGGGCGATAACAATCGCGATGGCGATTGCCTGTCCTTTCATACGCCAAAGATCGCGTGATAGTTTTCGGTCAAGTGGAGTCATGTAGCCAATCTGTATATCATTACCATTCTATCTCCTCCGCTGACAGTTTATTCCTGTTGATAACAACCTCACGTATGGTGCCATCAGAAAAGTTGATGGTTCGGTCTGCCATGTCGGCAGTAGCAGCGGCATGGGTAATGATCAGCACAGTAGTGCCGAGATTTTTGTTCACATCCTGCAATACCCGCAGCACCGCCCGTCCGGTGGTGCTGTCCAGAGCGCCGGTTGGCTCATCGCAAAAAAGTACGGTTGGTCGTTTTGCCACGGCCCTGGCAATGGCGACACGTTGTTGTTCTCCACCGGATAATTGTGCCGGGAAATGGTTGGCCCTGTCACTCAGGCCAACCAATTTCAAAGCCTCGGCGGGATCAAGGGGATTTTCGGAAATTTCGGTAACAAGTTCGACATTTTCATGGGCGGTCAGGCTGGGCATCAGGTTATAGAATTGAAATACAAACCCGACCTGATGGCGGCGATACAAGGTGAGTTGGCGATCACTCATTGAAGTGAGTTCTTCATCAAAAAACTTTGCGGTGCCTCCAGTTGCCTGGTCAAGTCCGCCCAGAATATTAAGTAATGTCGATTTCCCGCTACCCGATGGGCCTAGCAGTACTACCAGTTCTGCTGCCGGAAGTTGAAGATCCACGCCACGAAGCGCATGCACAGCGGTCTCGCCGGATCCATAGATTTTGGTGAGACCGGAGGTGGTGAACGCATTTTTGGTTTTTGAAACGCTGGAAGACATTTGTTTTGCTTAACATTACTATTCAACTCACAGTGAACCTAGAGAGCAAATACATCAACTTTAATATTCAAATATTTGGGAAGAACTGTGACTGGGTCAATCAAGCAGTCCTTGTTTTAAAGGAATCAGGAATTCTTGAACAGACCCTTAATGACTGATGTTACGCACTGACCATATTTTGCCATTCGGCAAAGGCTGCTTTTGTTGTTTTCAGGTATAGCCTCCCTTTCAATTCAAAGTGGTTCAGGCTCTGTTTCATATTCAGGCATTCCAGTTTGAAAACAGCAATAATGGCCGCGAAAATGTGGTTGGACTGGGTTTTGGCGCGGCGGGTTGGCGACTTTGCCAGTGCTGCATTTTGCTTCAGGGATTTATGAAATACCTCGACTTTCCACCGTTGTTTGTAGATTGTCAAAATGTCTGGTCCCTCCACGTTCAAATCGCTGCATGCAAGATAGAGTGTTCCGCTGCTGCCGTCCTTGTTTTTAAAGGTCTTGCGAACCAGAAGAACGGGGAAATCCACTCCTTTGATCCACGCTTTTGTGGCAATCTCCTCTTGCAGATCAAGCGTGTCAATCCGCGAAAAGCGCCCGTTTCGCCTGTCTTCTTTCGACAGGGCAATCAGGCGATTGGACTTTACGGCGCATATGAAATCTTTGTTGTTTTCGCGCTTGATAAAGCTCATATTCTCCTTTGATGAAAACCAGCTATCCATCAAAACATATTTGAATTTCAGCTGGTTATTGATTGTTGTTGTCAGCATTTGTCGCATCAGCTGATTTTTTGTGACCTCTGATCTGCGTTTGATCTTTCTGGTTTTCACATCACTATACAAGATCGGCTTATGGATAATTTCAAAGGCAACCGGAATGGAAACATCATGGCTGTGATAGAGGCAATTGAGCAGATTAATGCCGCGCACCGATCGGCCAAGACTGTGGTCGTAATGCCAACACATAATCTCATTTTCATCCGTCCACCGCTTTTCCTGTATGGTGTCGTCAAAGATAAGAACGCCATCATCCCGTTCGATGTGGCGAACCGTGGATTTGACATGTAGCCACAAGTCTTTTGACGTAAACTCACTGTCTGACAAAAAGCGCGTGATGCCATCATGGCTGATCGCACCGTCAAGCATGGATGAAAGACCGCTCGCCGTTGCATGGTTGAATGTCACGGCCAAATAATCCGTGTAGATGTCGAGGTGATTCTTTGCCATAATGCGCCAATTGCAGCGCATCTTTGAGTCTCATTTGAATCAGTGCGTAACATCAGTAATTAAGTGTAAACCGTAATTCAGATTGGGATTCGTCAGAAGGTTGTTTTATGTCGCATGTGTTCGGAAAAATGCGACAGAATCAACTGAGGAAACTTGTTAATGAGGTGATGCTTTTGAGGCATCGCGATTGGAGATAGTTGGAATGGTTGATCATGAAAAGCCAGATATTTGGGTTTCCGATATGTTGGGAGGGGGAAAGCTCCATATTAGTATGACGGTTTATCCGGTCACCGATTTCGGCACGCTTAAAAGGCGTAAGGAGAAGTATGTCCTGAGTGAACATGGGCAAAAGCTGAGCAGCGGTCAAAATAAATACAGTTGCGGAGAGCCCTTGGAAGAAGATGAAAAACCCCGCAAGATTTTTGGTCGCTATATTGACCAGAAAGTTCGCAAGCCTATCCCTGAAGTTTTTTGTGTAGGCGCATTCTTTTTCGTTTCACAGAAAGTGGCTGATCTTCTGGGGCAATTTGATCTGGGTGGTACGCAATTCTCTCCGATCGAAATTTATGAAACAGATCAGGTGGAGCGGATTGCGGGTGACTATTATTTTCTTGATTTGGGTTGTTACAAAAAAACCTTTGTACCGGAAAAGTCACTGAAGGGCTTCAGGCAATTCAACACCAAGACGCCGGACCGATGGAACATGGGGTATCTTTTTGAAGATTTTAAGATTGCCGTTGCCGCGTCTTCGGCTGAAGGGGCTGATCTCTGGCAGGATCCGCGTTTTACCGATGCAGTTTTCATGTCCTCTGGTCTGGAGAACAGGCTCAAGCAAACAGGTTTTAGCAGTAAGATAGACCGGTATCGATGTTTGGTCGTGGATGATGCTGAAACTGGGGAGAGTGTGGCATGAGTGTAAGCGCCCGCTGGATTCACATTTCAAGTGCACCATTGAGTTTCTGAATGAACATTTCCTCAGGCGTTTTATATCCAAGGCATTTTCTCGGTGTTGAATTGATCATAATCTGAATCATTTCAATGGTAAGCGCCCCTATGGTTATTCATCCGCAAGGAAATTCCAGGGCAGCAACTCGTCAATGCGGTTGATCTTGTGATCTGCAATACGGCTGAGAATATCAACAGGCGTTAGGTGGGTTTCCCCAAACGCTTACTTCAGTTCCATTGATATAACAGTTGAAACCAAACAAAAAGGCCCGGATTTACGTATAAATCCGGGCCCTGACAGAAGCAGTAATGCTACTGATTATGACTTATTTGATGAGTTCAGCAGACCATGCACCGTCTTTTACAACGCTTTTTGAGAAACTGCCGGCGACATCGCCATTTTTATCAAAATCCTGTGGTCCGGCGGCACCCATATAATGGATATCTCCGCCACCAGCGAGGATTTTCTTGGCTTTGGCAAATTCACCTGGAAGGATGATTTCACCAGGAGCATTGGCAATTGAACGCAATGCGCCAGCAATTTTGTCGCGGTCACCTGAACCTGCTTTTTCAATCGCCAGTGCCATCATGAAGGTGGCATCATAGGAGTTGGGTACGAATGGATCTGATGCAGGGACACCGGCAGCATCCGCCAGGGCTTTCCATGCTCCATAGGCAGCAGTACCGCTATCGGAGGCAGAAGTTGTGAATGTCACATTGGTAAGATTTTCAGCACCCAGCTGTTTAATAACTTCATCAGACAACATTCCGTCAGCTCCAATAAAGTTCTTGAATGCCGATGTTTCCAGTGCGTTGCGCATTACTGTAATTCCGCCTGAGCCATAATAGGCAAACAGTGCAAGGCTGTCAGAACCGGCACCCAATGTCGCTACTTCTGAACGATAGGATGCTTTACTTGGCTCATGCGCCTCATTGGCAGTTACCTTGCCACCCATACTTGCAAATGATTCGGCAAATACAGCGGCAAGAGCAGCATTGTAGTCGTCGTTTGCATATGAGACAGCAATTTCCTTGATGCCTTTACCCAATGTAAGTTCAGCCAGGGCAATACCCTGATAAGCATCAGATGCGGCTGCCCGGAATACAAGGTCGGTATTTTTTTCCATACTTGTAATTGCCGGAGAAGAGGCTGAGACCGACAATGTTACAACACCAGCGGGAATTGATACAGATTCTGCCTGGGCAATTGTAGCACCGGAACAAACCGGGCCAATGATAGCAGAAACAAGGCTGATATTGATTAGTTTGGTTACCGCATCAACCGCTGCAACCGGATCACAGCCCGAGTCAGCTCTGACGACTGTATATTTTTCGCCACCAGCGAATAATCCGCCCTGATCGTTGACATTTTTTGCTGCCAGATCAACTGCTTTGGCCATTGGTGCTACCAGATCCGGAATTGGGCCGGTAAGTGCCATTGGATTTCCCACTTTCACTTCAGCGAAAGCAGCGGTCGACATTGCCAAAGCGGCAATGCTGCTAATTATTATTTTTCTCATAGTGTTATCTCTCCTGTTTCCCGCAGTTTGGTTATTGCTTGCCGATCGCGGCGGGTCGCGATTCCGGCAAAATTCCCGAAGGGTAGCGTTGAAGAATGAACTGAAGCAAAATTCCGATCAAAAGCATACGAAGATATCCTGCCCGTGTCCTTAGAACGCCTACATCAAATAAGTCCTGATAATTGGCAATGATCTCGACTGAGCTATTGATCACCAGTTCACTGCCTGACCAGATCGTCCAGATCAGAAACGCTCCCAGGATTGCACCGCGATTATTGCCGGATCCACCAGCAATCAGCATAACCCAGATCAGGAATGTTAGTTTGGCGGCATCAAAAGTGTTAGTCGGATCAATCAGTCGTAAATGCTGGGCAAAAAATGCGCCGGCCATTCCCATTATTACAGCGCCCAAAATAAACGCTTCTATTCTCCGACGAGTAACGTCTTTGCCTGCCGCCTGTGCTGCATGTTCATTCTCCCTGATGGCCGTCATCATGCGGCCCCATGGGGCCAGTCTAGCACGTTCCAGCAACAAATAAACGCCAAAGACAAACAACAATACAGTTATAGTAAACATCGGTTGCCACCACCACCTTGGCAGGGAGGCGAAAAATGCTTCCCAGCCAGCGGCATCCGTTATCCAGGTCATGGGTGCGCTGGTATAGAAACGTTCTTCTGAAAGATGTTCCCAGGCACGGGGAATCTTATTTATTCCTCGTGGGCCATTAGTGAGGTCGGTTTGATTTTTCAGGAACAGTTTAATTATTTCCGCGATTCCAATTGTTGCAATCGCCAGATAATCCGCTCTCAGGCGAATACAGATAACCCCGATAATCCCGGCGATGACACCGGAAAGCAGCATTGCCGCCACTCCGCCGAAGACCAGCGGAATTCCAAGGCCGCCATAATGGAATGGACTGGTATCTGTGGTTAGTATTGCATAGGTGTAGGCACCAACTGCGGCAAATCCGGCAATACCGACATTGAACAGACCGGCAAAGCCCCACTGGACGTTGAGGCCCAGAGCCAGCAGAGCATAAATTCCACCGACTGTCAGAAGTGAGAAAAAGTAAAGTAAAAGGCCGAGTAACTGATCCATCAGAAAGTCCGTCCTTTAAATAGTCCGCTGGGGCGCACAATCAGCATAATTATCATGATCGAGAACGCGACACCTGTTTTGTATCCCGGGCTGATCAAGGGCGCATCCCCGATCCACGGATAGGCCGATAATTCTTCAGCCAAACCAATAATCAGTCCGCCGAATACTGCGCCAAACGGTCGGCCTATACCACCGAGGATTGCCGCGGCGAACATTGGCAGCAACATTCGAAAACCCATCGTTGTTTCAAGAAACTGGATGTCCATGGCAAGAAATACCCCAGCGGCCACAGCACAAAATCCGCCGACAATCCAGGTGGCGCGCACTACAGCTTCAACATCAATACCGGTGACACTGGCAAGATCAGGACTGTCTGAGACTGCACGCATGGCTTTTCCTATCCGGGTTCTTTCCAATAGATAGGTGAAACCAAGCATGATAATAATGGTGCCGGCCATAATCCAGAAATGTTTGTTGGGGACAAGCAGCATCATGTCAAAATCTGCTGTGAACTGGCGAACCGCCTCATTCGGCCTGTCAATGCCTTTTACAAATGTCAGCTGATTTGGGCCCCAGATAAACTGCACGGTGCTGCGGACGACAAGCATCATACCGAAACTTGCCATAACCACCATAATAGTGGGGGCATCGCGAAACGGTTTGTAAAAATAGCGGTCGATCAGAATTAAAATACCAATGGCGGCAAGAACAGCAGGTATTGCCGCAATAAGTGGATGCAATGCCCAGCCCAGCAGTGAGCCAGCAAGGGTTGATATCGTCCAGGTCAGATATGCCCCGGTCATCATCACTTCACCATGGGCAAAATTTGCAAAACGCAATATGCCGAATGTCAGGGTAATGCCGATGGCACCCAAAGCATAAATACATCCCAGAACCAGTCCGGGGATCAAATAGAAATTTACAAATTCAAAGCCGAAACTAGTCCACATTGTCTATTCCTAATCCCTTCCGCCCAGGAACATGCGGGCAACTTCGCGGTCTGCGAGAAGTTCTGCACCTGTTCCGGTAAATCTGTTGGTTCCATCGACCAGGACATAGCCTCGATTTGCTATGCCAAGCGCCTGTTTGGCATTTTGCTCGACAATAAGTATTGGAACACCTTCGCCATTTATTTTTTGAATGGTTTCAAATATTTCAGCGCGATATTTAGGTGACAATCCAGCCGTGGGCTCATCCAGCAACAGAACTTTTGAATCGACCATCAATGCTTTGGCCATTGCCACCATTTGCCGCTGTCCACCGGAAAGGGAGCCAGCTGCCTGCTTGCGTTTTTCTCTCAGGTCGGGAAACAGAACATACATTTCTTCCAGCCGCTCCACGATTCCCTCGCTTCTGGTCCATGCACCCATCTCGAGGTTTTCCTCAACACTGAGGTTTACAAATACATTATGTGTCTGAGGCACATAGCTGATGCCCTTGGTGACAACTTTTTCCGGCGGTGTATCGGTAATTTCCGTGTTTTCCAGCAATATTTTTCCATTGCGGATGTTGAGAAGACCCAAAACCGCTTTAATTGCTGTCGATTTTCCCGCGCCATTGGGCCCGATAATCGCCACTACTTCGTCTTTATCAACATGTATGTTGATATCGTGCAGGATTTCCATTTCGCCATATCCGGCAAAAAGTCCGCGTAATTCTAAAACTGGCTGGGGATTACTCAAACGACTTCTCCCCCGAAATATGCGTCGATAACGCGCTCGTCCTGACGAACCTGGTCCATTGGGCCTTGCATCAAAATTTGCCCTTCGGCCAGCACAATTGTATTTTCGCAAAGGTCCGCAATCAGATCCATGTCATGTTCAATGATACAAAATGTGTAACCGCGCTCCTGATTAAGACGACGGATCATGTCGATTACTTTCAGCATCAGGGTTGGATTAACACCAGCTCCCGGTTCATCAAGTAAAATCAACCGAGCGTCGCTCATCATTGTACGGCCAAGTTCCAGCAGCTTTTTCTGACCGCCCGAGAGATTGCCTGCCAATTCATCTGTGACATGGGTCAGTCCGAGGAATTCAAGTGTTTCATCGGCAAGTTCCTGCACTTCCTTTTCACGATCAGCTACTCGTGAAGCCGCAAGCCAGTTCATGAAGATGTTTTCACCCAGTTGGTCAGCTGCTGCGACCATCAAATTTTCCTTGCTGGTCATTCGTGCATATTCGTGACTGAGCTGGAAAGTTCGTAACAGGCCCATGTGATACAGGCTATGGGTTTCAATACCGGTTATTTCGTTGCCGGACAGGTAAATTTTACCTTTTGTCGGTTTTTCAACACCGGCGATCATATTAAAGGTTGTGGTTTTCCCGGCGCCATTTGGACCAATAAGACCGACAATTGAACCTTCAGGCACTTCAAAACTGACGCCTCGCACTGCCTGCAAACCACCATAGTGCTTGGCAAGCGATTCAACGCGCAAAATTGGCTCTGTACTCATTTAGGTGGTGTCCTCCCCAGGCACTACTTCATCATGCAGACTTTTTATCTATGTTATTTGTTTTTGATGCAGATAATTTATTGTCTGATGTGAACCCCAAAAATCTTTTCGGAAACCTAATAAATCATTGTACTTCTGTCCACCTTTGATTGCATTTTCGATGAAATTTTCAATGCGAACCTGTCATTACCGCCAATTTGTGCAAGGCTGTGCGCTTGCCTGGTTTGAAAAATTTTGTAGCAACAGCCAAATTGACTCCAGATAACCGAATTGGATATGAAGGCGGAAAATATCCTTTGATTGCCAGCGATAGATAAATGTTTCAAATCCATGGAAAACGCGCACCACAGAGCCGGATGGAATTCCTATGTCCAGTTCGGTTCCGCGTTTGAGTACACTATCGGCCAGAACACCTTCAAGTTGGATTACCGCACAGGCATCACTCATATCAGAGACTGCAAGACCCTTGTCTTTATGCCATCCGTCTTCAATTGCCGGACCATTTATTAGCATTATGCGGTCACGTCTCATCCTGATGGCATAATTTTTGCCTTTGGCAATTTCCGGCCAGCCAACAGCCCTTTTCTGGTAGCCCAATTCAAGGCTCTTTGAAATTGGGCCACTGATAAGCGTCTGGCGCCAGGGACGAATAACCGAAATCTGTAGACCGTTGATATTTATGTCAGGCCTGTCATATCCGCTGGCGGCAGCCCATCTGGTGCTGTCATCACGCATTTAACCGTCCTCCTTCTGCATCAAACAAACACGGAGAAACGACTTTGGCCTGACGGGTTTCACCCTGATTCCAGACCGGGACGGTTTTTCCAGTCAGAGTTGTGCCTTTTTCCAGCAAAGCCAGCGCGATTGGGTGGCCCAGGGTTGGGCTGTGATAACTTGAAGTGACATAGCCGATCGAGCGGGGTCTGGTACCGGAATTTTCTATCAGATGTGCTCCGGTGGTCAGTATTTCATCATCTTTGCCAATCAAAAGCCCGACAAGCTGGCGTCTGTTTTCGGAATTTGCAGTCAACGTGTGCAGGGCTCTGTCGCCAACAAAAGGAGTTTTTTTCCTCATTCGCGGAATTGATAATCCCAAATCGTGAGGCATGGTCTCGCCATCGGTATCCTTGCCAACAAAAATGTAACCTTTCTCGGCGCGAAGAATTGCCAGTGCTTCAACACCAACCAATGCTGCTCCCAAAGGTTTTCCTGAACTAATGACAGCAGACCAGAGTAAGGATGTATTGGATAACGGAACGGAGATTTCATAGCTTAAATCGCCGGTAAAACTGACCCGGGAAATGCGCGCCGGATCTGACGCAAAATTTCCCTGACGAAAACTCATATGGGGAAATGCTTCCGGTGACAGATCCACGCCCAAATCAAGTACTGTCAATATTTTGCGAGCCTGTGGCCCGCTGATAGTTATGGTGGACCAGTTTTGGGTTGTGTCATGGACGAATACGCTGTCAGGATCATTGCCATCCTGTCGCCAGCCTTCAAGTGCCCTGTTGACGCTGTCAACATGGGAAGATGAGCAGGAAATGATAAACCGGTTTTCATCAATGCGTGTTACGACGCCATCGTCAAATATAATACCGCGTTCACTTAGCATGAAACCATAACGGATATGGCCGGGCTTCAGAGTGGAAATGGTGTTGTAGAAGACAAAATTGACAAACTTTTCGGCATCCGGGCCTAAAATTTCAATCTTGCCCAGTGGAGATGCGTCGATGATGGCTGCGTTGTTGCGGGCTGCAAGGACTTCTTGTTTTATCGCTTCGTGGGAAGAGCCGGTTCCATACCAGGCAGGTCGCAACCAGCCACCATATTCACCTAATGCTGCACCAGCAGCACGGTGCTCGGGTTCCAGTATCAGACGTTTGAGGGGATGAAGCAGTTGCTGGCGATGAGCACCACGGTAAAGTTCAAGCGGTACCGGTATAAAAGGTGGGCGAAAGGTGGTCGTACCAACTTCGGGGATTGACCGGTTTTGTATTGAAGCCAGGGCATCGAGTCCCGCCATATTCGAGGTCTTGCCCTGATCAGAGGCCATGCCAAGGGTGGTATAACGTTTAAGATGTTCGACAGAGGCATAGTTTTCGCGCGCTGCCAGTTCGATATCTTTCAGCGTTACATCATGCTGGAAATCGATCCATTGGCGGCCTGTGGAATGTCTGTCAGGTGACAGGGTTTTGACCTGAAAACTGCTGTCGGTTCGCGGAACTGGTAAATCAAGTGCAGCCGCCCTAGCTTCCGCCATTGCTTCTTCCAGATCGAAAGTGCCATTGACGCTACCCGCTGCTACCATATTATTGGGTGGTTTGCCCGGTATGAAGGCTGATATTTTTTCATCCCAGTCAAGTTTCCCGCCGGCCTGGCGCCAAAGGTGAACAACCGGTGTTAATCCGCCCGAGGCAAGAATAGTGTCGCAGGCGATGGTTTGTGCGGCAAATTCAATACCGCGCAGTATTTTCCCGCCAATTGCGGCTGGTGAACCTTGTGTTGCATCCAATACCCTGACATTTGCCCCGGCCTCGCGTAGCAGATTTGCCGAGGGTTCTGCGCGATTGTTATTGGAAAGCAAAGCAATTTGCCTGCCCGCAAGAACACCATAGCGACCCAGAAATTCAAGCGCCCCCTCAACAGACATTACGCCGGGCCGGTCATTGTTGACAAAAGTCAGCGGCCGGTCGATGGCCCCGGTTGTCATCACAATTCGTTTCGCCCGAATTTTCCAAAGCCGCGGGGCTCTGCCAAAACCACGATCCTCAGCCAGTGCGACCAGATTGTGGTCATAGACGCCAAAGGCAGTGGTTGCCAGTAACAACTGTCCACCAGCTGATTTGATGGCATCAATTTGTTGTTCTACCCAGTGGCCGGGTGGCTGATTTTCTATCTCCCGGCCCCGGCGGTACAGGCCACCTCCGGCGATGTTATGATCTTCAACAAGCAGGACAGATTGTCCCGATTGGGCTGCGGCACTTGCTGCAACCAGTCCGGCTGCACCACCGCCGACAACCAGCAAATCACAGTTTTGATGAATTTGATCGCTTTGGTAGTTTTCGGTGATTTCTTCACTGAGTTTGCCCAGTCCGGCCATTTTCCGGATGGTGGGTTCAAACAGGTGCCAGTTTGGCCACATGAAAGTCTTGTAGTAAAATCCGGCCGGCAGGAACGGGCTGAACCAGTCCAGTATTGCCTTGACGTCAAATTGTGCGGTCGGGAAAGTGTTTACGGATTGCACCCGCATGCCATCGCGCAAACAGGTCGTTGCACCAGCACAATTGGGTATTTTGATGCCATTCAGCGAGACGTCGAATATTGCGTTTGGATCATCAAACCAGGCTCCCCACACACCGCGCGGGCGATGGTATTTGAAGCTGCGCGCGATAATTCTGACACCGTTGGCAAGCAGGGCGGATGCCAGTGTGTCGCCGGGATGGCCCTGAAATTGTTTCCCGTCAAATTGAAAGGCAAGCGTTTTACTGTGATCAATCAGGCCATAACCGGGTAATCTGGAACTGCTCATATTTCTTCCTGCCTGCGCAATTGTTCGGTTCCCAGGACTTTCATGCTGAGTGTATCGCGGTGCATGATGAAATATTCCTGACAAGGCAGGTGCACCCAGACTTCACTGGCTTTGCCCTCGCGGTTTTTATAACTGTTGAGATATCGCGACCAGTCTGTTTGCGTAACTTCACCCGAAGTATCGGGACGCATCTTGCCTGCTTCACCGGCAAAATGAAATTCACGTTCATCGCGTAATCCGCAAAATGGACAGGGGAATTGCTGCATATTCCTATTCCTATTTCTAGTGCGCTATGCCGGAAGCGGCACCCTCGTCAATCAGACGGGCGGTTTTAAATCTGTCAGGGTCAAAAGGACGGCTGATTTCATGATGATCACCGGTTGCCAGAAGATGGGCAAACAGATAGCCGCCGGCGGGTATGGCTTTAAAGCCGCCGGTTCCCCAGCCGCAATTCAGATAAAGCCCGTCGATGCCGGATGGTCCAATCACCGGCGAACTGTCAGGGGTGACATCGACAATACCCGCCCACTGGCGAAGTATTTTAACTTTGGCCAGAGCGGGGGCAAATTCAATCAGGCCGGAAAGAACCGCCTCCTGCATGGGCATATTGCCTCTCTGGCCATAAGACGGCACCCGGTCGAGACCGCCGCCCATGACCAGGCCACCTTTGTCCGATTGTGAAAAATAGGCACCATAGGCCGCCGTAAAGGCAACCACGTCGATCACCGGTTTTAGTGGTTCCGAGACAAAAGCCTGCAATGCGTAGGACTGGATCGGTAAGTCATAACCGGCCATTTCCGCCAGCACCGATGAGTGTCCGGCGATGGCGGCACCAAACCGGGATGCACGAATTTTACCAAGCGAAGTCTCGACACCGGTAACCCTGCCGCCCTCAACTATTACACCGGTAACTTCGCAATTCTGGATGATATCGACACCCAGCCGGTCGGCTGCGCGCGCATAACCCCAGGCGACCGCGTCATGGCGACCGGTACCGCCGCGTTCCTGAATGAGTGCGCCATGAATTGGAAACCGGGCATCCTGGCGAAAGTTTAATATAGGTGCGCGTTTTTTGACTCCATCAGCATCCAGCAACTGGGCGTCTGTTCCCCCCAGCTTCATCGCATTGATGCCTCGTACAGCCATTTCCATCTCGGCTTCCGAATGGATCAGCACCATCATGCCGCGTTGTGAAAACATCACATTGTAGTTTAATTCCCGCGACAGGTTTTCATAAAGCCTGACGGACAAATCATAAAGCGCGCAACTTTCCGGATAAAAATAGTTGGAGCGGATGACTGTCGTATTCCGCCCGGTATTGCCACCACCCAGCCATCCCTTTTCCAGTACCGCGATATTTTTGATGCCATGATTTTTTGCAAGATAATAGGCTGTTGCCAGTCCGTGGCCACCACCACCGATGATGATGATGTCATATTCGGGTTTTGGTTCGGGATTGCGCCATACAGGCTGCCAGCCCTGGTGACCGCGGAATGCCTGTTTAAATAAACTGAATGCGGAATAAGTGTTGCTCATGACAATTTGCGTGGTTGAATTGTGATTATTTCAGAGTTTCGCCAGACTAATTCCAGCAGGAATTGAGTCAACTGATATGTGCCATGTGATCAACAGTTTATATTGAGGCGGGTATTTTGGGGAATTTTTTGAATGTGTGCCGGCTACCGGGTAGAAATCAGTCGGCGCGTAACCAGTTCTGGCCATCGCAAAATATCGATACGCAGCCCTCAACCCGTAACTGGCTCTCGCCCACAGTTACCTTTGCTGCATAGATTTTGTCGTTTTCCACATCCCAGACTTCGCCGTTAACCCAATTCCCGGCCTTGGTTGATTCAAGGCTCCAGAAAATCGGTTTTCCAACAATTTCCCGGTTTTCCGAATTAATAACTTCCCTGATTTCAGCGCAGAGTTTGGAGCTGTCATTTGCGCAATCAATGACTTCCACCAGCAGATAGGCACCGGATTTGCCGGTTTGCGTTTTCCAGATACCATAGGGCTGGTTGGCCATTGCTGGAGTTGCCAGCAATAATATTGTCGCGAAAATTGTCAGATATTTCATGATGTGGCTTGCCAGTTGTGGGTTTGGCGAAAATCATCAGGCTTGATATTCCGTTTCAACATCGCCAGTTGTAATGCCAAACCATATTTGCAAGCCGCTAAAATTGTCCTAATCGCTGGATTTGTCGGATTTGAAATTTGTTAGGCTGCAATATGCAATTTATTTATCCGCCATCTGCTGGAGTTGGGCAATTATCTCCTCATCGACCAAAAATCCGGCAGATTTGATTTGTTCCCGCGCGTCTGCTTTGGACAGGCCGGGGATGTGCATGTCGTAATCTTCAGTCAGCCGCCGGATCTGCTCCGCCATGCGGTTGTTAAATTCCGGATCAATGATGAGCGGGTTAATGGCAAGCACAAACAGGCCGGTTGCCGGGCACTGATCGCCTTCAAAGATTGAAGGCGCATCGAGCGACCAGTTGGCCCCGGTGAGACCGGCGGCCAGCATTTCGACCATCAGGGCAATGTTGGCACCGCGCGCTCCGCCAAAAGCCAGCAAAGCTCCCTCAAACGCCGCCTTGGGATCCGTGGTTGCCTGGCCATGCCTGTTGAGTGCCCAGCCTGAGGGAATTGGCTTGCCGCTTCTCGCCGCTTCACGGATATTGACGAAGGCGGTGGCGCTGGAGGACTGGTCGATGAGTAACGGCGGTCCACCGGCCTGCGGGGCGGAAAATGCCAGCGGATTGGTGCAGAAAACCGGTTTGGTGGCACCCGAACCGGCAAGCAAAGGCGGGCCGTTGGTCGCGGCCATGGCGACCAGGCCGGCTTCAGCCAACCGCAGGACAAATGTACCGAGTGAACCGCAAGTGGTGGTGTTTTTCTGCAAAAATGCGCACATACCCAGATCGCGGGCGCCAGCTACGAGGTTGTCGAAAACCAGATCGAACCCGGTCTGGGGCAGGCCGCGCTTGCCGTCCACATGAATCATGGCTGGTGCGGGTCTGGAAACTGATGGCACCGCCTTGCCGTCGATACGGCCTTTGTCAAGGCCATCAATATAGTCGAACACATGGGCAATGCCGACACTTTGCTGTCCGAGTTCTTCTGAAAGTATTGTCTGGTGGGTCAGTGCAGTGGCTTGTTGGTGTGAAAATCCCCGAGCCGTCAGGGCATCGATCAAAAGATCATTGAGGGCATCAGTGGTAATCGTTGTCATGATTCAGATCTCCAGTGCGATGCGCCGTCCATCATAGAAGGCATAGGGTGCCTGTCGCGCCGCCACGCTATCGCCAATTGCGCTGAAAGAAATCCCGCCTGCTTCCAGTTCCCGCGCCAGTTGGTCAAACGCCACATTGGCAGTTGCCAGAACAAGGGTGTCGGCGCCGATCATCCGGGTGTCACCCGACAGCAGCGAGAAAATCAGTGCTCCTTTCGCCGACCATTCGGCGACGGCGCTTTCGACGATGAATTCAACGCCATATTGCACAAGATTTCTGCGTAGCGGGAAATCGGCGGCGGTGCGCTGAAGTTCCTTGCCGATCAGTGCATCCGGGGTGACAATTGTTACCTGATGGCCTTCTTCCGCCAGCTTCCAGGCGGTACCGCATCCCTTCCAGTTGCCGCCTTCATCCAGCACGATCACCCGTTTGCCGGGTCTTGCTTCGCCGGCCATCACAGCTTCGGCCGAATGTACGTTGCCGTGCTCAAGGCCGGGCAATGTATCCAGATGCGGCAGTGCCTTTTGAAATCCTGTTTCCGGTGGCAGTGAACCGGTGGCAAGGATCACTTCGTCGGCGTTTTCAGCGATAATATCGGTCAATTCCAAGTAGGCGTTAAGGCGCACTTCTACCTGCAGTTTCGCCAGTTGCCTTTCGTACCAGTCGATCAGATCGGCGATTTGAGCGCGACGCGGCTGGCGACCGGCCAGCGCGAAGGCTCCGCCAAGCCGTGCACCCGCCTCAGCCAGGATAACATGATGGCCGCGTTCACCAGCCACGCGTGCTGCCTCAAGACCGGCCGGTCCACCGCCAACGACAAGGACTTTTTTCAAGAGTTTGGCTGGGCTGAACCGGTCGCCGCCCCATTGCCATTCACGGCCGGCGGAAGGATTGATGACGCAGGATATCCAGTAATCGCGCGATCGTCGCCCCCAGCACATCTGGTTGCATGACAGACAGCCGCGAATATCCTCTGCCCGTCCGTCGTGCGCCTTGTTGACCAGATGGGGGTCGGCAATCTGGCCACGCACCAGCGAGACCAGGTCGCTCAGGCCTTCACCCAGCACAGTTTCGGCATTTTCCGGTGTGCGGATATGGGCTTCCGCGGTTACCAGCGCGTGGCTGACCACGCCTTTGAGGATACTTGAGAGATCGGTACCCATCTTGTCGGGGTAAAGAAAGGTCGGCATCAGCTTGTAGAAATCGAAATAGCCGCCGACGCCACAGGTGACATAATCCACCATCTGGCTCTGATCATGTAGCGCGATGATCTCGGCCAGCGCCTCGCGCGACAGCATGATGTCGACATCGGGTTCGTCGCTGATCGACAAGCCGATGATGAAATCCTCGCCGCAGACCTGGCGGATGCGGGTGATGATTTCGCGCGACATGCGGGTGCGGTTTTCAAGGCTGCCGCCCCATTTGTCATCGCGCCGGTTGGACCACGGTGTCCAGAACTGGTCGAGCATGCTGTGATAGGCGGCCCATACTTCAACCCCGTCGAAGCCGGCCTGATGGCAGCGCCGCGCCGCATTGACGAAACCTTCAATGGTCTCGTTGATCTCGCGTTCGTTCATTTTGTGGCTGCCGTCGCTGTCGTGGTAACTGGGTTGACCGGAGGGTGACCAGTTGGCATGGAAGGAGTTGTCGGCATCGCCATGTTGTCCGACATGGTATAATTGCTGGATGGCGACCGCGCCGTGCTGTTTGATCACCTCGGTGATTTTTCTGAAATGGGGAATTACCGCATCGTCCGAATGGCGGAAATTGCCGCGCGTCAATACGGCTGCCGCATGCACCGGAACCGGCTCGACGACAATCATTGCCGCGCCGCCAATTGCCCGTTCACGGTAATAGGCCGCATGTTGTTCACCGGGCAGGCCTTCCGCCGACATGTTGGTGGTGTGGGCTCCAAAGACGATGCGGTTGCGCAGGGTCTTGTGGCGCAATGTTACTGGTGAAAATATGTGCTGGAAGGCCATCGGCTGTCCCTCTTTCAGTTGCAGGTTTTCACAAATCTGGCCAGGTGTCGCTTAATTTATAGCCGCCCGGCCAGGGGTCATCAGGATCAAGCATATGCTGATGGGTGCCGGTAATCCATGCCCGGCCCGAGATTGAAGGGATGATTGCCGCTTTGCCGCCAACTTCGGTGTCCCTGACAATCTGGCCGTCAAAACGCGAGCCGATGATCGACAGACCGGTAAATTTCTCGCCGGTCGACATCTCGCCTTTTGCCCGCAAGACGGCCATGCGTGCCGAAACGCCAGTGCCGCAGGGTGAGCGGTCAAGCTTGCCCGGATTGATCGAGACCGCATTGAGGCCGCTCTTTACCCCATCGACAATTTCCAGCGGCGCGGCAATCTGGCAAAATGAAATATGCGACCAGTCGGCGTTATCGGGATGGGTAAAACCCAGTTGTTCATTTGCCGCATTGGTGATTTTTCTGCCGGTAACGGCAATTTCACGCGCTTCATCCGGGGTGATGGCAAAGCCAAGGGCGCGGGCATCGGCAATGACGAAACTGTCACCGCCATAGGCCGTATCAACCTTCAAGGTACCCAGGCCTTCGACTTCCAGATCGACATCGAGGCGATCTGCAAAAGAAGGGACATTTTGTACGGTGATGCGTTCCGCCTTACCGTCCTTGCAGCGGGCAATCACCTCGACCAGACCGCCGGGCGCTTCCAGGGTGATGCGGGTCTCGGGCTCGTTCATTTCGATAATGCCCGATTCAAGCAGCACGGTGGAGACACAGATCGAGTTCGATCCCGACATCGGCGGGGTGTCTTCCGGCTCCATGATGATCCAGGCAGCCTGAGCCTTGGGGTTAATGGGCGGCACCAGCAAATTGACATGGCGGAACACGCCGCCGCGTGGCTCATTCAGGACAAAATTTCTCAAGCTCTGGTCCCGGGCAATCCAGGCGCGTTGCTCCCACAACGTTTTTCCGGGCGGTGGCGCAACACCGCCGATGATGACATCGCCGACTTCCCCCTCAGCGTGGCAGGAGACAACATGAATGATTTTACTTGCGCGCATAATGACTTCCCCTGACCGGCAATGAACCTGCATGAAAAGTAAATCAGCAGACATTGTGCATGGCAAGCCGGATTTTTTTGTAATTTGTTATTGTGTGCGCGCCGGGAAATTGCGCTGGCGCCAATGACTTCAATCGACGGGCCGGAAAAACCCGTCTTTGAACCACAGATCAGTCTCCGGTGGCGGGCGGTCACGGTTTGACAAAGTTCACAGGCGGCCACATATTATTCTTTTGATCCAGTACAAGAATTGCTGATATCAGCGCATCGCCACACGTAAACAAGTTGTTTTGAACCTGAGAGGTCAGGATATGCCGGTTCTGCCCGCTGATGGTCAGATTTTTGATATTGAAATCCCGGTTGTCATCATCGGCGCCGGCGCCAGCGGGCTGACTGCCGCACTGGCAGTAAGCGATGTGGGCGTTGACGGGGTGGTTGTGGAGCGCGATCAGGTGCCGCGCGGCAGTACGGCTTTGTCTTCGGGAATGATCCCGGCCTGTGACACGCGCATTCAGCGGGAAAAAGGCGTTGATGATACTATCGACATCATGGCCGCCGACATCATGCGCAAGTGCCGCCACCAGGCGGATCCGCAAATAGTCGAAGCTATGTGTCGTTCCTCGGGCCCGGCCATCGACTGGCTGAACCAGACCCACGGTGTGGAACTGACCCTGGTGGAAGGGTTTTTGTATCCCGGTCACAGCCGGTTGCGCATGCATGCGCCGGTGTCGCGTGCCGGTGCCGATTTGATGAGTGGTCTTGTCAATGCGGCGCAAAATGCTGGCATTGATATCATTTGCGGAGCGCATATCAGTGATCTTTATGCCGATGACACCGGTTGGCTCAAAGGCGTGCGGATGATACGCCCGGACGGGGCGGTTGAAACGATCGGCTGCACGGCAATTATCCTGGCCTGCAACGGATTTGGCGGCAATGCAGCGATGGTTGAGCGATACATACCCGAAATGAAGGAGGCGCTTTATTTTGGCCACCCGGGCAACCAGGGCGATGCCATTTTATGGGGGCAGGCACTGGGTGCCGCCACCCGGCATCTGGGCTCCTATCAGGGACACGGCTCGGTAGCTCACCCGCATGGTATCCTGATCAGCTGGGCGCTGATGATGGAAGGCGGTTTTCAGCTGAACAGCGAAGGGAAACGGTTTTCCAA
>JAAEMP010000060.1 GCA_024225445.1 Hyphomicrobiales bacterium
CAGTACCGCCCGCAGGGTTTGACAAGGAGGGCACGCCTCCTGATAACAAATGCTCGAAAAGGCGCCCGGATATATTTGGGCCTGTTCTTGCGCTTTCTTATCTGTATTCGTACCCTCCTTGTCAAACACAATGGCGTTAATTAATGGTCCTGACCCTAATAACAGACAATTCACCCTCAATCGCCAAAAAAGTATATGCCATTTGCGACCTTTCCGTACGGATTATGAAATACCAGGCAAATTATAGCAGTCTTATCGATAATTGGAGACCGAACGAAAAGCCCGGATAACAAAAATAATCTTGCTCACCTTTCCCAAACATGCACAACTCCCATTATGAAATTGTTTTATTCCACAGCCTCGCCCTATGCGAGAAAAGTCGATGTAACCGCGCGTGAGGCCGGTGTCATTGACCAAATCAAGGTCATTTCCACCAATACAAATCCGGTTGATCCAAACGGCGATATTGTTGCTTGCAATCCGATCGGCAAAATTCCAACTTTAGTGCTTGATGACGGTCGCGCAATTTTTGATAGCCGTGTCATCTGCGAATATATCGACAGCCTGGGTAGCGAGCCATTTTTGTTTCCAGCCAATGGAGATGCCCGCATTTCTGTCCAAACCCTGCACGCTCTGGGTGATGGCATTTTGGATGCAAGCCTGCTTGCACGCTATGAAACATTCCTGCGCCCCGCCGAATTTCGTTGGGATAAGTGGACCGATGGGCAAACAGGAAAAATAGGTACTGCCCTGGATTTTCTCGAAAACAATTTCTCGAATTTCTTTTCATCATCGATAGATATCGGACAGATCACTGTTGCTTGTGCACTGTCATATATCGAATTCCGGGAAATCGTTGATGACTGGCAACCAGGCCGAAATAAGCTGGCTGAATGGTATTCCAGGTTTTCGCAACGCGAAAGCATGAAGGCTACTGAACCCAGCTAAGCCTCTCGCGTCTTGGCCCCTCAATTCTTCCGCGTGCCACGTCCATCGCCCGGTGGGCGACCCCGAATGTGATCTTAAAACCACCAATCAATGCGATTAGATTCTCATGGCCTGGCACCGTCTCAAACCAGGGGTCCGCACCTCGGCCCTTTAGCGTATTGCGCGGGCGGATACCCGCCCAATGTTCAACGATTGGTGCATCTTTGATTATTGGCACCAATTTCACCGCCCGGCGATAAAAATCCATATCGTGATGATCAAATTGGGCAGGAACATCTTCCAGTTCGCCTAAAGGTACATTGTGGGAAGTTGCACCAATCGCCATTAGATTATCTTCATGGGGAACAATATATGTGCCGTCCTGATATAAAATTGGCAATGTGTCATCATGAGGAAATTCTATCATTACCGCCTGCCCCTTTACACCACGCCCTAATGGTTCATCCTCATTTGCCGGACCCATAAAAGGATGTAGCAAACGGTATGCGTCTACACCATTTGCCACAATGATTTCATTGGCCCTCAAAATTGTCCCATCGTTCAGCACTACTTTGTTTTTATCCGGAACAATACTTGCCACCGCGCATCCCTCACGCACTTCACCATGCAATTTTGCAAATGTACCAAGCGCTGCAACTAACTTGCGAGGGCTGCACCGGGCAGCAAAAGTATCATGACTGGCGCCAAAAGGTGCCTTGTCGGATTTCGGCCAGGATGTCGAAGAAAACCACGTGTTCCCTGCTTCAAGATATTTCATGTCATAGTGACCGCGCCAATTTGTTCTGGCTCCCAGAAGCCAGCTTTCAACATGGTCTTTCATTCCTTCATGAACCAAAGGCATCACCCGACCGCATCTTCGATACCCGGTTTCCATACCACTGTCCCTGGTCAGTTTCAGCAACTCTTCTTCAAGCATATCCAGGGCATGAAACTGAAATTCCTTTTTGATGTTCCAACCATCAGGAATATGGCTCATCAAGGCACCCATAACCCCGCCTGACGCTCCGGCGCCGATCTGATTTTTTTCCAAAACGCAAACCGAGCGTCCTTCACAAATCACCTGACGCGCAGCCCAAAGGCCGAGCGCTCCAGCACCAATAATAATCGTATCAAAAACATCATTCTGATTTTTTACCGGCATTTGCAAAATCCATCCTGGGAAGGTAGTGGAAAGGTTGATTAGGTTAGCTCACAGACCATGTGCTGGATTTTGTTTACATCATGTTAAAGAAGAACGAACAAGCTAAAACAAGCTGGTTAGAAAACAACCTACCGCATTCAAACCGGTTTGACGACACATACTACACCAGAACCGATGGTCGCGGTGAAACTAATCATGTCTATATTCAAGGCAATGAATTGCCGCATCGATGGATGAATTGCAGCCATTGTGTGATTGCTGAACTGGGATTTGGTACTGGCTTGAATTTCCTTGAAACCGCTCGCCAGTGGATTGAGAAAAAGCCGGTTAACGCCACTCTGGACTTTATATCCTTCGAACAGTTTCCGCTTGATGCCGATGAAATTCGCCGAGCAATTTCCCCCTGGATCGAACTTGAGGAACTTGCCAGGATTTTGTGTCAGAACTGGCAAACAAACCGGGATAAATTTGAAATGGAATTTCCAGGAGATATACGATTAAAGGTAAATTTTGGCGATGCCAATATTCTGCTGCCCAGCCATGAATTATTTGCAGATGCCTGGTATCTGGACGGTTTTTCTCCATCCAAAAATCCGGAAATGTGGAATGAAAATTTGATGCGCGAGATTTATAAATCCACCAAATCCGGCGGAACTTTTGCCACCTATTCAGTAGCCGGTGTTGTGCGACGAAATCTGCAAACTGCAGGGTTTGAAACTGAAAGAGCAAAAGGTTTTGGCAGCAAACGTGAAATGCTCACAGGTTGCAAACAAAATAAAGTAACTATACCAAAGCCCGGGTAAATTCCGGTCAACGGAGTCAATATCAACTTCCTTTGGTATTAGACCGTTTCTTGTTTGGAATAACACTCCCTAACAGGCTGCAAGCATCGTTTCGGGGGCGGATTTTCAGCAAGTTCCAAAACCACCATCCTGGAGTTATTGAATATTCCATAATCCACAATACCTGCAGCCGGACCGGGTGTGGGTGTGGGGGTCCCGGCCGATTTGAATATTACATTATTTTCGATAACTTGAAAGTTGTTATTGATGGAATAAACACAAATTGCCGGAACTACTTGTCAAATAGTATTCTAAAATACTAGTTCCTGATTAATCCACCACCACCAAGCATCATTTCAATGCGTTCCAGTGTTTGTGGGGTCTGGGCCAGGTTGATGAAATTTGCCCGTTCCGAATCGAACATATCTTGTTCACTGACCTCGCATAATGGCGTACCTGCCCCACCGGTTACAATTGCAGCTATTGCACTGGCAACCGTTACATCATGGGCATAAAACCAACCCTTTGCCTTTCCCTTTTCAAGGAATTTGACCATATCTGAAAAGACCTCGCCACCAGTCAGAACAAAATCTGGAGCAGACCGGGGATTGTACCCACCTGCCAGCTCACCCAGTGCTTCGCTGGCAGCAACAACTAATCGGTCGCGATTCATCACAACACTGTCTCTATCCAGATCAAAATAACACAAATCCGCCGAAAGCTCTGGAGAAGAACCCGTCTGACCATAACCGATCTGGTTAAACGTATTCCATGCGGCTTTCTCCCAGTCACCCAGACGTTGATACCAGCGCCAGTAGGTTTCCTTCACACCACCACCACCGGGCACCAGGCCAACACTTGCTTCAACCAGTCCCAATACAGAATTAGCATGAGCAATTACCTGATCACAATGGGCAAGTACTTCATACCCCCCACCAATTGCCAGACCTGATGGTGCTCCCACGACAGGAGCATTACAGTAAAGCAAAGCGGCTACCGAAGATTGAAAATTCTTCAAAAACGCATCAATACCTGTCCAGTTCTCGTCTTTGATGAATCCAAGAAACCGTTCAAGATTAACCCCGGCAGAAAAATGCTGGGCATCATTATGTATCATGATACCCGGACCCGGGTCATCCGCTGCCTCGGCGATAATAGCCATGCAATTTCCATCAAGCGCATTGGCTTTGGTATGAAATTCAAC
Source organism: Hyphomicrobiales bacterium (assembly GCA_024225445.1). Lineage (GTDB taxonomy): Bacteria > Pseudomonadota > Alphaproteobacteria > Rhizobiales > Rhizobiaceae > JAAEMP01. The sequence continues at coordinate 4,076 of JAAEMP010000060.1, forward strand.
AAGGCGAACTCCGTTATCAAGGTGAAACAGGCTGGCACTTTCATTTTCACTGACTGGAGACAAAGTCCGCCGCATCAATGAAAAGCGAACAACACCTTCAGGCAGATTTACATCGTGATATTTGCCATCCCAATGGCGAACTTTCAAACGGCGCTCATCAACCCGGTAAATCGGGTCGCCGTCACAATTGCGTAGGAACTCAGGAACCACCCAGCCTTCTTTCCGCAATCGTGCGACAAACCAATCAAGGCCTAATTCATCCATCATTTCAAATGGACCCCGCACCCAGTTGTATCCGAGCTTCATTGCATCGTCGATATCCTGTGGTGACCGGGTAACCTGCGGTAACAAATTGGCAGAATAATTCAGAACCTGCGCCAGCACCCGCCAGCAATACTTGTGTAAATCGGTCTCACCCCGCACGAGAAAAGCCAAACCTTCCCGCTCACCTGCAATGGCAATTTCCGGAATTTGTTCGCACCTGTCGCGCCACTTTCCGGTTTCCAGATCAAGCGCCAGTTTTTTCCCATCTATTTCACAATAAAAACCACCCTTACCCTTGTTTCCGGTATAACCCTTTTCAATTTGAGAATTGATCAGGGGATTATCCCCGCCAACGCCATGAAAAGGATCACCAGCAGGTAGGATACTAACCAGCGAACGCACAACATCAGCCATCAGGTCAAGTCCGATCAAATCATAAAGCCCGAATACGCCGGTTTTTGGAATACCCATAGGGCGGCCAAACAAGGCATCAGCTTCTTCAATGCCAATACCCAGTGATGTCGCCTCATAAATAGCGGTTTGCATGGCAAACACACCGACCCGATTGCCCAAAAAACCAGGAGTATCAGCACATTCAACAACCCCCTTGCCCAACATGCGCTCGCAAAAATAAGCCAATGTCTCGATTACTTCAGGCCGGGTCTCTTCGCCCTTCACCAGTTCCAGCAAGCGCATATAACGAACCGGATTAAAAAAATGCGTTACACAAAACCGCTGGCGTAAGTTGTCCGGCATTCCTTCCATCAGCAATGCGATCGGAATAGTGGAAGTGTTGGATGATACCAGCGCACCCTGTTTCAGGTGAGGTAACAGGTTACGGTAAAGGGTTCGCTTGATTTCAAGGCGTTCAACAATAGCCTCAACAATCCAGTCGCAATCAGATATCCTGTTTAAGTCATCCTCAATATTACCAACATCAATTCGCTCGATGTTCTGCGGGGCCATCAACGAAGGCGGATCAGATTTTTCGATACGTTGAAGTGAGTTTCTTACAACTTCGTTTCGATCTTCTCCACCGCCAGCAATATCCAGCAACAAGACATCCAATCCCGCATTAGCCACTTGGGCGGCGATACCGATACCCATCGTTCCTGCCCCAATCACACAGACCTTGCGGATTGACGACTGAATTTGTTCACTCATGCAAATATTCCATTAAAATTTTTCATCATAAAAACAGCGAAGATGGTGGTTAATTTCACGCGGGACTTCCCCCATCAATGTATGCCCGGCACCATCAAATATATGCATCCTGCAATCAGCAAGAGAATCGGCCAGCATCGTGCCAAATCTCAACCGCACCATGGCGTCCTGACCGGCAAGCAAACACAATGTCGGGCAGGAAATTCTCGAAGCCGCCAAAGCACCATCCGCATAAGCAGCGCAGGTGATCAAATCGGCGTTCAGGGCATTTGGAGGATTATGAGCCATTATTTGAAAATTGGAACCAATAAGCGAATTGCCCGGTACCGAGTTGTCATGCATTTGCCCAAATTTACCATAAGAGCCCGAATTCATGAAATCATAGGCTTTTGGCGGATTTGATTTTGACATCTCAATCAGCGTATCGTTTACAGCAATCTGCATTGCGGTAGCGATAAATACCACGCTATTTACTCTTTCAGGATTACTGGCTGCCACCTCAAGGCAAATCAAACCACCCATTGAGTGATTGACGAAATGAGCCCGATCAATTTCCAGTAAATCCATTACAGATATCAGCCAGTTAGCCATTGCACTGACATTATCCAGCGGTTCACCTTGTGAATCTCCATGACCAGGCAAATCGACCGCAAGCACATTATATCCATCATAAGCTAGTGCGCGCACTTGCTGACTCCACACGACATGGCTGCCGCCAGCCCCATGAACAAAGATCACCCATTGTTGGCCTGGCATGTGAGCCCGCCCCCCAGTTGATGCAAAAACCTGATTACCATCGATTTCAAACCGCATTTCAATTTGCTCCTGCAATTTTAGTGGCAGCTCTTAATCCACGATCAAAATCAGCCTTCAAATCAGCAAAGCTCTCCAGTCCAACCGATAGCCGAATCATATCATCAGTTAATCCACCTGCCAGCATATCTTCAGCGGATATATGTGAATGGGTGGTCGATGCCGGATGAATGACCAGGGTTTTTGCATCGCCAACATTGGCAAGATGTGAAGCAAGCTGTACATTTTCGATAAAGGCTGCCCCGGCTTCACGGCCCCCTATTACGCCAAACGCGATAATTGAACCGGCACCTTTGGGCAAAATACGTTTTGCCAGTGCATGATCAGGGTGATCAGGTAATTCTGGATGGCGTACCCAGCTTACAGTCTGATGATTGCTCAAATAATCAAGCATGGCTTTTGTATTACTCATATGACGTTCCATGCGAAGCACAAGAGTTTCAATGCCCTGCAACAGGTGAAATGCATTGGCAGGAGCCATTGAAGGACCAAAATTGTACATTCCCTCAGCCCGCATCCGCATGGTTAGTGCAACCGGGCCGAATTCCTCCCAAAAATTGATCCCGTCTAGCGCGTAATGCTCGCTGGTCAGCGTGGGAAATTTGTCACTTGCACCCCAGTCAAAATTGCCGCCATCAATTACCGCTCCGCCGATCGCGATACCATGCCCCCCCAGCCACTTTGTCACCGAATGAATTACAACGTTAACCCCGTGTTCAAGCGGCTTGAACAGGTATGGCGTACAAAAAGTGGCATCCATCACCAATGGTATTCCTGCTTCCTGCGCAATTTTAGCAACTGCATCCACATCCAGCACATCAAGTCCGGGATTACCAATTAACTCGCAGAAAATAAATTTTGTATTTGGCTTTATCGCATCTTTTAATCCGCTTAGATCACGACCGGATACAAAGCTGGTTTCCACTCCAAATCGCGGCATCGTATTTTTCAAAAGATTGATATTTGCTCCATAAAGCGCCGAAGTGGAAACGATGTGATCGCCCTGGCTAACCAGCATGGTTGTCACCAAATGAAGGGCTGCCATTCCAGATGAAGTTGCAACACATGCAGCACCGCCCTCCATTGCAGCAAGACGTTGTTCAAGCACTGCTACCGTCGGATTGGATATTCGGGTATATAAATGCCCGCCCTCTTCCATGTTATAAAGCGCTGCCGCATGGCGTGCGTCCTTGAATACATATGAAGTCGTTTGATGGATAGGAACAGCACGCGAACCAAAATCGCTATCTGGCGTGTGTCCGGCATGAAGTGCCAAAGTATCTAGATCGTATAGCATTGCCATGACAATAATGTCCCTCGGTGTTTATCAATGTGTCTGGATAAAAGCAACTTATTACCAGGTTTCACAACTTATACTTGCAAACAAGTTGAAAAACCAGATTTAGCGCTATCTGACCAACAAAAAAAGGCAGTGCGCCACATTCTTCCTGAAAAAAGACACATTGTGCACAAAATTTCGACAGAATCCCGGTGCAATTCTCGTGCATCAAACGCAGTTCCCGCGTTTGGCCCAGGGTGTAGATTCCTCTGGTGATGCATTACATTAAATTTGGTAAAGCCTCCCCCAGCCTACCAAATTTAATCTTGCATTGAGCCGGTTGACCAATTGCGGAATGGGTCAACCGGCACTTTTTCCTGTTCAACCTGACTACTATATCCTCAATATCCCTTCGCTGACAATAACCGCTGAGCCGCCTATGCTGGCTGATTCCAGGATACCATTGCTGATTTTCATCGCTAACTCAATTCGAGATGGCCTTCCCATCTCTATTCCTTGTTCAATAATAAGTGTATGATACCCATCGGTGGGCTTGTCATATGCCATTATCTGTGCTGCAAATGACGCTGCGGCACTGCCTGTTGCCGGGTCTTCAGCGATGCCCAAGGCTGGTGCAAACAAGCGCACATGATAATCGCTGTCGCTATTTACACACTGTTTTGTATAAACGTAAATTTCAGGTGCGATGCCAAGTCCTGCAAAGCATCTAGCCAAAGCGGCTTCATCAATTCTTACAGCATCAATTGCTGATAAATTGGCGAGAGGAACAGTTGGAAATGGCACACCTGCATCACAAACAGTGTTCTTATGACCGCCAGTTCCCAATTGATCAGGACTAAGCCCAATCGCCTCAGCCAACAATTCAGCATCAAGATCAACGATTTTCAGGCTTGGCAGTTTGGGTAATGAAAATTGAGCGTGGAATAATTCACTTCCATACTTCACCTGGCAAGGCACCGGTCCGACTTTTTCCTCAAGCACAATATCTCTAACCTGTCCCGCTTCCAGTCCATCCAGCATGCTCACTAAAATCGCTGTACCAACTGTTGGATGCCCGGCAAATGGCAACTCTTTCTTTGGTGTGAAAATCCTGATACTGGCCCGGTTCAAGTTATCCGCCGGTGGCGATACAAACACCGTTTCAGAAAGATTAAATTCCCCGGCAATTGCCTGCATCCGCTCACCATCCAGGCCATCGCTATCCAAAACCACCGCTAATGGATTGCCGCCAAGCGGTTTGTCAGTGAATACATCAAGCGTAAAATACTGCCGTGTCATTTGAAGTTCTCCTACAGCAAGGTCGGATCAACTGTTCGGTTGATCAGGCTTTTAACACTCAGCCCCTGTACAAATATGGAAAATAATACAACACCATAAGTAGCGCTCAGAATGACCGGTTTATATTCAATATCTGGAAGTGAAAGTGCCAGCGCCACCGAGATGCCGCCACGAAGCCCGCCCCAGGTCAATACCGGTACCGCTCCCCGGGTAAATTGCAGCCAGAAAGACAATAAGGAAATCGGCAACAGGACAGAAATGAAACGAGCGCTGAGGACCAGCGGAATGGTTATCAAAACCAGCCAGCCAGATGACGGATCCAGGGTTAATACCAGCACTTCCAGCCCGATCAACAAAAACAGAACCGAGTTCAGTATTTCATCAATCAGTTCCCAAAAGCCGAACAGATGTTTTTGGGTGATCTCGCTCATTCCAACCCGCACACCCCTGTTTCCCACCAGTAACCCGGTCATAACAACGGCAATCGGTCCGGAAATGTGCAACCGTATGGCAATTGCATAAGTAGCGGCGACAACCCCCAGTGAAATCAGTATTTCCAAGGTATATTCATCCATATAGGCCATCGCGCGGTATGCCAGCCACCCTGTTGCCAGACCCAATACTGCCCCACCCAGCGCTTCAACAAAAAACAATTCGCCCACATGCAGAAAATCTATTCCGCCGCCATCATGGCCCGTTTGCAACGCAACTGCCAACAGAATGGTAAATACAACCACGCCAACGCCATCATTAAACAAGGATTCACCGGCAATTTTTGCCTCCAGTGAATGGGGAACATTGATCGATTTCAACAAACTTAAAACAGCCACCGGATCTGTTGGTGAAATCAGTGCTCCAAAGACCAGAGCCCAGGCGAAAGGTATCTGAAGCCCCAATATCCCGGATAGTAACCAGAACCCTGAACCGACAATCACAGTAGACAACACAACGCCAAAACTCGCCATGACTCCGATCGCCCATTTCTGATCCTTGAGAAAATCAAAATCCACATGCAAGGCTCCGGCAAACAACAAGAAAGCCAGCATACCTTCCATCACCGTAGCGAAAAAATCGATCTGCCCAATCGCCAACTGAACCGCATCCGTCACCCCGAGACTAGGCCAAAGCCATTCGGCTACCAGTAGTGCAAGGGATGCAACCAGTGCCATCGCCAACAATCCAATCGTGTGTGGCAGTTTGACAAATACGTGATTGATCCAGCCAAAAAATGCAGAAAGCGCCAGCAAAGACGCCGCAATTTCGAAGATTGATAGCATATACAGGGTCCGGTGTTGCAGTGTATCTAAGCTGGATATCAATTTGCGGTAACAGGGGCAATCTATTTTAGTGGATTTCTGGAAATTGGTCAGTGTTGGCAAATGACACACTGTTGTTGCAGCCTTTGTGCAAAAACGCGTTATATTCTGGTTATATTCTCATGAAAACTTGTCACGCAGATAATCCATCAAAGCATTCATTCCTGGTTTTCTCCCGCACACTTTTTCCATCAATTCAGGTGCTCTGTAAACATTTCCTCTGCTATGAATGTTTATCCTCAACCAGGAGGATAAAGATTCCATTTCCCCGTATGCAATCTTATCCTCCATACCATTGATCTGTTGCCCCATCACCTTGAACAGTTCACCGGCATAAATGTTTCCCAACGAATAGGTTGGGAAATAACCAAAGGCACCACAAGACCAGTGCACATCTTGCAACAGGCCATTGGATGGTCGGTCTATCACCTTGCCAAAATCAGCTTCAAATCGATCATTCCAGGCAGCTTCAAGATCATTGACCCGCAGGTCATCGGCAAACAGAGCCTTTTCCAGATCAAATCTCAGCAATACATGGAGATTATAGTGTAATTCATCTGCATCAGTACGGATAAATCCTGTAGAAACCTGGTTAACTACTGCAAAAAGTTCATCAGGCGACGTCAGGCCAATATCACCGAAGACCTCGCACATCTGCGGATACAGCCAATCCATAAATGGACGCGAACGGCCAATCTGATTTTCCAGCATTCGACTTTGGCTTTCGTGAATACCCATTGAGGCATATCCTCCAGCTGGCGTTCGATCCATACCCTCTAACCGACCCTGTTCGTAATTGGCGTGGCCTATTTCATGAATAGTCGAATACATGCAATCAAATGGGTTTTTGATATCCACTCTTGTGGTAATACGCGCATCGCCTCGATACCCTGACGAAAAAGGATGGACCGCCTTATCCAACCGTCCTGCATGCCAATCATAGTTAAAGACATGCGTCAATCGACGGGCCATTTCCATCTGTTTTTCTTCACCAAATTTGCCGTCAAGATGTTTTATTTTTTTGTTTCCGGCAGTTACTTCTTCACACAAGGCGATTAATTGAGGGCGCATATTGTCAAATAGATGCGATAATTCGAAAGTTTTCATACCCGGTTCAAATTCGTCAAGCAGGCCATCGTAAAGACTTGCTCCTTCGGTTTTCAGGCACTGCGCTTCCTGTCTCTTCAAGGACACCATATTGGCCAGCGCTGGCAGAAAGGCAGCAATATCTTCCCCATCACGCGCTTGCACCCAAATTCCCTGACCAAGCGCAGCAGAACGGGCCAGTTCCTCGGCCAGTTTTCCTGGTATTTGCATTGCTCGACGATGGATTCGCCTGGCTTCGCGAACATTACCTTTCTGCTCATCATTCAGTAACACTTCATCGATATTTGCACACCATTCACCAATATCGGGGTCAATATTGCGTGCATGTACAACGGCAGCCAAAGCTGCGGACTGTTCCGCCCGTGCCCCCGCGCCATCTTTCGGCATTACCGTTTCCTGGTCCCAGGAAAGTAATCCAGCGATCTGGTTTAATGCAATTGTCCGTTTGAAATGCGCGACAAGATTGTCATATGCTTCTTGATTTTTCACAATTATTTCCTTGAAATCATTCCAGAATCAGACGACCTGATGAATAACAGGCCAAGATTGTTGCCAACGTCGCATACAGGATTTGAATGTTAGCTATTAAACTACATTCAAGCTGACAACCACAGGACAATGATCCGAAGACTTTGGCCTGTCCCAACCCACGCGTGGATAGCGGTTTACTTCCTGTCCAGGTGGAAAAACCGTTCGGTAAGGTTGTCCGCTACGAATAATTTCCGGGATTGATTTCTTGTTGAGATTGGCGATCGAAGGAGATGCCAGAATATAGTCGAGTTGACACAAATGCTGTTCCAGTGGCCCCTTGGTATGATAAAGGGTCCATTGATCCATTTTTTCACGCCGCTCCACAAGATCGACACTGAAATTCTGATCCAGCAACACATCTATTGCACTGTTTTTGGCTTTTACCCACTTGAACCGACGCGGTTCTCCTACTCCCCCTTCAACCACAATACGTGAGCGATAATCGTTCAAATCACCACAAATCAGCCAGCGTTTGGCTGAAGGTTCTCCGTCAAATTTCTGATCAATAATCTGTCTCACTGCCTTTGCTTCTGCAGTGCGCACCGGCATCGTATAGTCTCTTCCATCAAAACCATTCTTTCCCGACCCCATGGATTTGAAATGCACAACGAACAGGGTCAGTAATTTTCCACCAATCCTGAAATCAATCTCCAGACAATCACGCCGAAAAATTTTCTCGTGCGCCTCTTCACCCATCTCTTTCAGTCTGGAGTTATGTAGTCCTGCATTTGCGTAAGTCAATTGGGCATGAGACTGCATGTTGATAAATTCGATTTTCTGCCCATCGGCTGTTTCTTCGCGAGCCATCACCGCAACATCAATGCCACGCCCGTCATTACCATCAATCAAAAATTTCTGCCGATATCCACGCCCGATCATCTTGAACATATAGCCATATTCAAAGCCATTAAGTGCTTCTATGTTTTCCACTTCCTGCAAACAAACAATATCAGCCATGGTCTCGGCAATTGCCAATGCAGTCAGTTGCATGGAGTCATCTGTATGCGCAATTACCCGCGCTTCTTCCAAACGCTGATATTGTTGCTCATCCTTTACATTCACCATGTGCAAGGCACGATCACGCCGCAAATCATTGCGATACCCGGAGAAGTCAAACCGGTGCATCAGATTTTCAGCATTAAATGTAGCTATACGCAGGGTCATTCAATTCTATTCCGGGTGTATATTCAGGCTGCCATTCTGATATCGTGAAGCAAAATACCATATTTTGATCAGTAACATAATTGACACGAACAAATCAAAAAAAACCTCCCGGCAATCAAGCTGGGAGGTAATATTTTTCATCAGACGGTTGAAGCTAGACTGCCTAGTTTTTTTCCTTGTCAACCAGTGCACCCGATTTGATCCAGGGCATCATGGCGCGAAGTTTTTCACCAACTTCTTCAATCTGGTGGCTATCGTTATTTCGTCGGATACTTTTAAATCTGGAAGCGCCAGCCCGATATTCCTGCATCCATTCTGAGGTGAATTTACCCGACTGGATATCATCCAGAATTCGTTTCATCTCAGCTTTGGTCTCGGAAGTAATTACACGCGGACCAGAAACATATTCACCCCATTCTGCCGTATTGGAAATCGAATAGTTCATATTGGCGATCCCGCCCTCGTAAATCAGATCAACAATCAGTTTTACTTCATGCAGACACTCGAAATATGCCATTTCTGGCGCATATCCGGCTTCTACAAGTGTTTCAAAGCCGGCGCGGATGAGTTCAACCAGACCGCCGCAAAGTACCACCTGTTCACCAAACAGATCTGTTTCGCACTCCTCTTTGAAAGTTGTTTCAATGATGCCGGAACGCCCGCCACCCACACCGCAGGCATATGAAAGTCCAAGATCATGCGCATTGCCGGTCGAATCCTGATGGACAGCAATCAGGCAGGGAACTCCGCCACCCTTTTGGTATTCACCGCGAACCGTATGTCCGGGACCTTTTGGTGCTACCATCAGCACATCGATTGTTGATTTAGGTTCAATCAAACCATAGTGAACATTCAGACCGTGAGCAAAAGCTATGGCTGCACCATCACGAATGTTGCCGGCTATGTGATCACGGTAGATATCCGCCTGCAATTCATCGGGAGCAGCCATCATCATCAAGTCTGCCCATCCGGCAGCTTCAGCAACATTCATCACCTGAAAACCATCAGCTTCTGCTTTCCTGGCAGTAACTGATCCTTCACGCAAAGCCACAGCCATGTTCTCAGCACCTGAATCCTTCAAGTTCATCGCATGAGCTCTGCCCTGGGAGCCATAGCCGATGATTGCCACTTTCTTGCCTTTGATGAGATTTAAATCCGCATCGCGATCATAATACACTCGCATATTTATTTATCCTTGAGGGTTGTCAATGCTGGCTCACGACGACTGCGCCGCTCGATCCTGAAATTTCGTCAAACGAAGGTTAGCTTTCGATCAGTTTTCAAGAGCAGGTTTTATCGACTAAGGTTTACTATTGCAACCAGCCGATTGCATTTTTGCATTTCACTGGCATCATGCATATTCATGCTGGCGTGAACCGATAAATTAACGGACACTATTGTCATCAACCCCGGTGTGCTTGAATGGCTCTGCCACAAAATCCAGACATGTTGGCACACAGACCGAATTGCGGAGATACTCATAATCCGTCCGGATCAAACCAATTGTGAAATCATTACCACGCTAAGTCATAGACTCATAAACAGGATCGATACCGACGCTTAATACCCAAGTACTTCCAGAAATCTCTTAACAGCACCATACATACCAAATTCCAGCGACTCCGCCGTCATTGCATGGCCAATGGAAACCTCAGCCAGATCCGGTATCGCAGCAACCACCAACCCCAGATTTGCCACGGTCAAGTCATGCCCGGCATTGACCTGCAGGCCAAGTTCTTTTGCATAATCCGCTGTTCTGGCCAACAACTGAGCCTGTTTTTTAGCTCCTTCATCATCATTCAAGCAGGCAGCATAGGGTTCCGTATAAAGCTCCAGGCGATCAGCGCCGACATCTGCTGCAATCTGCACCGATTCACGATCCGCATCCGGGTCACAGAATAAGGACACACGGCATCCGCCATTTTTCAATTCAGCGACGATCGGCTGCAGCATTTTTCCATGCGCTTTGAAATCCCATCCATGGTCTGAAGTAGCCTGAGCCGGGTCATCTGGAACCAGGGTTGTTTGTTCAGGTTCATTCGCCAGAACCAATTTGATGAATTCTGCCGTTGGATATCCTTCAATATTAAACTCCGCCTGCGGAAATTCGTCGTCAATCAAGGCCCGCAAAACCGGTAAATCACTATCCCGGGTGTGTCTCTGGTCAGGTCGCGGATGAACGGTCAGCCCATGGGCACCGGCAAGCAATGCCAAGCGTGCAATATGCTCGACATCTGGCCAGGGCAGATTACGTCGATTACGAAGCATGGCAACGGCATTTAGATTTACTGACAGTTTCGCTGGCATTTGACTTCCGATTACTTGAACGCCCGAATGATCTAATTCTTGGAGGTAAAATGCAAATAGTTCAACCCGGCATTTGCATTAGCCAGTAAAAATCTCCAAAATAATACCAGGAGCCTAATTGTACGGTAACAGGTCAGTGTTCATCCGCTACTGAATCAGCTGTGATAAATTTGCCTGTTTATCTAACCACAGCATGAGCTTGAACAAAGTTGCCGTGTCGTCTGGCTTCAGATGCATCACACCAACTCAAAATCCTATTGTGTTTGTTCATCAGATATTCTAACGCGTTGATAACTTACAAGAATTAATTTGGATAAAGTATGGCACTCGCATTTTCGATCTTACCAATCATCCTGACCATCATATGTGGTCACGTGCTGGTTCGTACCGGAATGCTACCACATGATAATTGGGGTGGGATTGAAACCCTGAGTTTTCGCCTTTTGATCCCCGTGATATTGATCAAGTCCATTGCGTTTTCTGATCTCGCTTTATCTGAGTTCGGCCCGATGGTTCTTGCAATCACATTTACATTGGTTTTAGCCGGTTTGATTACGTTAGCATTCAGATGGTTTAGAACAGAAGCCGAACTTCCAAACGCAACCCTCAGCACTCTTTTTCAAACGACAACCCGCTGGAATGCATTCATCGCTTTGGCTGCGGCGGAACTATTCATCGGTACAAACGGTTTGGCACTGATTGCCTTGGCAATGGCAGTCCTCATCCCCTTGATCAATATAGTGAATATAATTGTCCTGGCGACATTCGGTACCGCCAAGACAAATATGCGGGGGATTACGTTGCTGGTATTAAAGAATCCTCTGGTACAAGCCTGCTTGATCGGAATCGCCATAAACTTGTCAGGCATCACACTTCCTGTGCCTGCTGTCCAAACTCTAGATCTGATCGGTCGCGCAGCGCTTGGTGTGGGACTGTTGGCTGTCGGTGCCGGCATCGAACCGGCACGCTTGTTCAAAATTTCGCCCGTTTTGGGCCTTGGAGTTGCGCTCCGTCTAATCTTGTGCCCCGCATTGTTTTTAACTGCAGCACAATACCTGGATTTGGGGCAAACCGAGACCCTGGCAGGAGTACTCGTTCTCGCAGTTCCGGCGGCATCAAATGGTTACATCGCCGCTAAACAAATGGGAGGAAATGCCGAGCTCTACGCCGATACTCTTGCCTGGCAAACGCTCTTGTCGATGATTCTTTTACCGCTTCTCGCTGTTTTTCTTACCGGATAGTAAATTGCGAAAGTGGGGTGCCACCAGACTATTCTGATCCATTTGATGCTATCAGGGATAAAGGTCATGGACCCTGGTTCAATCAACTAGCGTACCGGGTTTCAACAGCCATATCCTGGCCAATCCATTTTTCAATCATCTCGGTGAACTTGTTGGTTGATACCGGCTTTGAAAAATAGTCATCCATACCCACAGCAACAAATGATTCCCTGTCTCCTGACATTGTATGGGCTGTAACCGCAATAATTGGTGTGTGAGTAATGCTTCCCTCTTCATGAGCCCTGATTTTTCTGGTCGCCTCCAATCCATTCATTATCGGCATGGAAACATCCATACAAATCATCCTGGGTGACATTTGTTTATAAAGTTCCACCGCTTCCTTACCATTATTGGCGATGACATAAGAATAGGGCAGTGAATTCAATATCTGAGTGAACACAATCTGGTTTACTTCATTATCTTCCGCCAGCAAAATATCTACAGTTTCCTCAGAATCGGAACTCATGATAGTATCGTCAGGATTCTGCTTGCCCAATAGTGGCTTTGGACTATCGGTAAGTGCCTCACCTATATTATGTTCCGTAACATCGTCCTGATCGCGGTTCTCTTCCAGCGCTCTGACAATGGCGCGCAACAAATTGGCAGAGCGTGCTGGTTTCGTCAGGACTCCATCCACCCCAAGTGAAGAGAATGTGGATCCATCCTCCATCTGATCGACACTTGTTAGCATTATCAAAGGAATTGTCGACAACACAGGATCATCCCGCAATATTTTAGCGACTTGTCCACCATCCATTCCGGGCATCTGATAATCCAGAATTATCAGATCAATTGTCACCGGCTGTTCTTTCAAATGCTGCAAAATTGAAACCAGTTCCAATCCATCGTTGCATGTAGCTGCATCCAGACCCCATCCTGTCATTTGTTCTTTCAGAATTGCTCGGTTGATTTCATTATCATCAACAATTACGACACGCGACCCTGTGATATGGGTGGGAACGTGAGCTATACCCTTGTTATCTTTATGCATCATCAAAGGAATTGCAAAAGAAAACTCCGATCCCCTGTCAACTTCACTTCTCACTAAAATTTCACCGCCCATTTGCTTGACTAGCAGTGAGGCTATGGCCAAACCCAACCCGGTTCCTTCATGTTTGCGAGTTGCAGAACCGTCAACCTGTGAAAATTTTTCAAAGATATTCTTGATTTTATCCTCAGGAATACCAATACCCGAGTCCTTTACGCTGAAATTCACGACATATTTGTCACTGTTTTGATTATCGACGCTCAACTCAGCTGACAGATCAATGTTTATCTGACCTTTTTCAGTGAATTTAATGGCGTTGCCGATCAGGTTAGTCACCACCTGACGCAGTCTGTTGGCATCACCGATAAAAATTGTTGGTAATTGAGGGGCAACCCGCACTGATAATTCAAGGCCTTTTTCCGCAACCCGTGCGGCTTCCAAGGCAGCAACATCCTCAACAACTTCCGCAAAACTGAATGGTTCAGCCTCCAATGTAAGGTGGCCAGCGTTAATTTTTGAAAAATCAAGCACATCGTTGATAATTGTGAGTAATGCCTCACCTGATTTTACAACAATATCCGTATAGGTACGTTGCTGATCATCAAGATCGGTTTTGGCGAGCAATTCTGCCATCCCCATCACACCATTCATAGGCGTTCTGATTTCGTGACTCATATTTGCCAGAAATTCTGATTTGGCCTTGTCGGCAATTGCTGCACGGTTGCTTTGTGCGGTTGCCCGGTTGCGTTCCTGGGCAAGCCTGTTGACCATCCGGTTGATCATCAGATCTACAGGGAAGAATACTAAAATCAAAATGACTGCCAATGCTGCAACATTGTATAGGAAGATTTTTTCAATCAGTTCTCCCTGCCTGACGGAAACATTTTCAATTTCCTGTCTGATCTCATTAATCGCATGAATATTCGAAATTGAGGTATTGTCGACAAGTGAAAAAATTTCCCTGGCTGTCCACAGCATGTCTTCAAAGCTGGAAGCATTATTTATTCTATGTGGGTCAAGCACTTCAAAATGAATTTTGAAAGTCTTGTTTCCCATAATAAAGCGATCGGTGGACTGAATACGTTCACGTAATTCGACATCTGCCTGTGACCATTCCAGCATCATCGATTTTAATAATTCGCGGGAATTATTCTGATGGAATATCAATGCTTTTCGCATTGGAATAAGCGCTGCTGTATCGCCTTGATCAATCGTTGCAATTGCTGCCTCGTTACCAGTTGAGTCTGCTGTCTTCGAATCCTTTTTTGACAGGATTAGTACCTGTCTTGCCTCAATATCACTAACAATCTGCTGGGCTTTTGCAGATAACTCATCCATCGCAGCCTCAAGCTCGTCAAAGCTGTCGGCAAGCTTGTTCATTTGTATTATGCTTAGGTATTTCGCCTGCTGCTCTATATACGACTGAACACAAATAAAAGTGAGAACAGCGATTGACACAATATATGCAACACGAATGAACCATTTACTGAGTTCGTGCGCTTTTGTGCTCTCCTCAATTATCCGCATTCCCATCGCTGCACCCTTGTGATCTTGTTATTTACGCAGGCCACACAAGCCGACTTCAAAATAAATTAAATCAACCGGGTTAAGAACATCTAAAAAATATATTGATGATTTGAACTTGGGTTTAGATGAAGGAGAACAGGTTAATTCATGAAAATATTATCGAATTTCCAAAAAATCCCAAATTGAACCATATGGATCAAAGTTCCTTACTTGACGATTGTCAATCTTTCTGCTGCCCTGGTTACGGCTGTATAGAGCCATCTCTGGCGGTGCTCTCTGAAGGCATAGCTTTCATCAAATAAAACCACCTCATCCCATTGTGATCCCTGGGCCTTATGCACAGTAAGCGCATAACCATAATCAAAATCATCATGACGACGGCGCATCTGCCATGGAATTTCCACTCCAGGCTCTTCAAAAACTGCTTTTAACAACTTGATTTTTGCTGAGTTTCGCTCAATTCCCTCATCTTCCGCTCGCACCAGCAAATTCATTGATTGCTTAACAGTTCTTGGTGCGGAAGTTACCTGCCATAAAGAACCATTGAGCAGTCCTTTAGCGTTGTCATTTCGTAGACAAACCAGCTTGTCACCTGCCGCAGGTAATGGACCATCAAACCCCTTCAGTTCACGCAGGCGCAAATTATAACTGCGCCTCGTACGGTTGGTTCCAACCAACACCTGATCTGCGTTCAGCACATGTTTACTGGTAACTTCGGATTTCGAAATTATTTTGGCCGTGGAACCATAATCCCCATACATGATTTCCCCGCCTTCACGCACCGTTTGGGCAATATCTATGATCGGGTTGTCACGCGCCTGACGGTGCACCTCTTCCAACAGGATATCCGGTTCATGCTCGGTAAAAAATCCACCACCCGATACCGGTGGCAATTGGCCCGGGTCACCCAACACAAGAATTGGGGTGCCGAATGACATCAGATCCCGACCCAACTCCTCATCGACCATCGAACATTCATCAATAACAATCAAACTGGCTTTGGAAACCGCGCTCTGCCGGTTCAACGAGAACATCGGCAATACGTTTTTCTTGCCGGTTTCCTCATCCTCTACTGTTTCCTCGCCACGGGGACGATAAATCAGTGAGTGAATGGTTGATGCTTTGGTTGCCCCTTTTGATCGAAGCACCTGGGCTGCCTTGCCGGTAAAGGCCGCAAACAATACATCACCGTCAACACCATCGGCCAGATGACGAGCTAAAGTCGTTTTACCGGTCCCCGCGTAACCAAAAAGCCGAAACAACTGAGTATCTCCGCTCTTGATCCAGCGATTTACTTCGACAAGGGCCTGATCTTGCTGAGGTGAAAAATCCATTTGCGATTAGTGCCATGATTCGTTTGATATAACGAAATAAAGTTCTGAAATAGATGCCATTTTAAAATTTCTGGTTTAAATGTCCAACCCGAAACTCTGAGCAGGGTTTGACGAACCGGATTTTAGGTGATTTTGTTGGAAATTCTGTGCCGCAGGCTGGTTGCCTTCAAGCAGAAATTCCGGCAAAAAGAGCCAAAATCAGGTTCGCCCGCAGGGTTTTGCATAAATTGCCCACTATCGGTGGAGTTTTTCTTGCAAAGGGCACCACCCTGTACTGCGAAAAGCTCCTTGATATTGAACAATTTCTGCAAAATCAAAC
>JAAEMP010000061.1 GCA_024225445.1 Hyphomicrobiales bacterium
AAAAAAAAAAAAATAATCAGGATCCGTCAAACTAAAAAAAAAAAAAAAAACAAAAAAAATAAATAAGAATTGAAGATATTATTACCAATTCTTATATTAAAACAGATAGATTTAATCTTTTAACCGCCCAACCGATAATCAATCCAGCGATGGACATGTATGTCTGCGACGATTTCACTAAGTACGGTTTGTCGAGTTTCGACCTTGCGACCCAGACGTCTGTCATATTGTCCGCACAGTCATCAGCGGATTTCAGCGTCTCCCCGATGCCGGTTTTCAATTTGGTCGTACTGGTATCGGATGTTCCAGATTTCGCGATGTCTGCCACCTGCGATGGAGGTACGGCAACGGTAACGGGCACACCTGGTGGGCCGTTTTCGTTCAACCCGCTGCCAACGGACGGAGCCGTCATCGACCTGTCCACGGGGGCAGTGACCGGTGGTACGCCAGGTGCGACCTACACGATAGAATATACGACGCCTGGTGTCTGTCCTCAGACGTCCCAAGCAATTGTAACGGTCCTGGATTCGGAAGATTCTGACTTTACGATGGCACCTACCTGCGACGGCGGGACGGCTACGATCACTGGAG
>JAAEMP010000062.1 GCA_024225445.1 Hyphomicrobiales bacterium
AACAATATTGGAGATACCTATACGAGTTTCTGCGGATTTTATACCGATTACATATGGAAAAACATAAGGGGCGACTATGTCTGATTCTGATCATGCGCTTTATCTGGATACCAACATTCTTATCAATCTGGCAAAAATTGGCCTGAGTTCAGGTAGAGATAGTTTTTATCTCGATAGTCTGTTCAGCCTTGGGCGGCAAATATACGTCACCGATGCTGTTGAATTCGAAGCTGTCGGCAAACCATTTCCAGAAGTTCCCATAATCAAAGCTTGGTTGCTCAGAAATCATAACCGAGTAGATCAACCGGAAACAGGAACACCTGTGGGAAAAAATGCTGGAATTACGGTGGCACTTCACTCTCATGTCCCCTTTCAAGGTTTTAGGTAATATTTCCCGTTCACCGATTTTGCCGATATTTTTGTTTGTGATGTAGCCTGCATATATGTCAGGAGACGAGGATTTTAACGAGGGTTAATCAGACAGTGATGCGTGGGTTGGATACCACATTATCCCTGGTGCGTCGCGGGGCTGCCTCACTGTAAAATTCGAGCGTGGGAGAATTTCTCCCGCTCATGGTAAACCCGAGGGTTCCCCTGACCATTACCTCGCCCCCTGGCCTATATGCAGGCAGCGTGTTTATTGTGTTTGTTGACTTTTCTCCTTTTCTTTTTTCCCTGGCTATTCAGCCTCTCAAACTGGCTTGAACTTCGGTATCACCACAATTCATTTTTGGTAAAAAATATTTTTTATTACGATTCTACCTTATTGGTTAGGGATTTATTCACCATCAAACGTGCAATACTACCGCAACGATTCATCTATACAGGATTTTTATTTATGAGCACAATAACTGGAACCCGCTTTGCTGACATACTTACAGGAACTGATCTGTCCGATGTTATCAGGGCACGCAGCGGAGATGACATTATCGACGGTGGTGACGGGAATGACAAAATCAGGGCCGGGAAGGGTAATGACACTATCGATGGTGGCGACGGCGATGACAAGATCAGGGCCGGTAGAGGCGATGACCGTATTGAGATGAGTGCCGGAACAGACACTATCCTTGGTGGAGCAGGTGCCGACACGCTGGTTGTATCAGGCAATGGAGGCGTTGCCCAGTGGACTGATTTCATGCTCGGAGTCGACAAAATCGAGATAAACCTGAGCCTCGAATTGTTCGATCATCTGGTCTCGTTCGAGGCCTCCGGCGAAGATTTGGCATCAACAACAATCAGCTTTGGCGAAAGCCGGATAGAATTGTCCGGTGTTGATGTTTCCATGGTGAGCAGTGCCGATTTTGTATTCGTTGAACCGGAATTCAATGTTATCGAAGGAACCCAGGGCGCAGACCGCATTGTCGCAACCGCAGAAGACGACAAGGTTTTCGGCGGGGCTGGCAATGACACATTGTTTGGCCAGGAGGGTGACGACTTTCTCCTCGGTGAAGATGGCAATGACTGGCTTTACGGCAGCTACGGTAATGATACCTTGATCGGTGGTGCAGGCGCAGACCGCATGTTTGGCGCGGTCGGTGATGATTTACTCATCGGCGGTGATGGCGACGACAGCATCCAGCCCGGTCCGGGCGACAATGACATTGTTTATGGTGGCGCGGGCAGCGATATCGTCGATCTCCACACCTATTCCAACGTTGAATTTTCCACCAATACAACCTGGATGGATTTCGAAGACGGCATTGATCTGATTGAAATGCAATATATCAGTGGATTGACCGCGGAAAACTTCGACCAAACCATTTCGATTACAGATGACGGTAATGGAAACACACAAATATCCTACGACACAATCGAACTAACCCTGTCAGAGATAAGTGCATCTGACATAACGATTGACGATTTCATCCTTTGAGGTGATGGCTGGAATTACGGTAATGGTATGGACAGCGATAACCTGGGTCCCATAACGATAGTCAGGTCCTTTACCAGCCTGATCAAAACCGCCAGGAAATGGGCCAGAACCAGAAGCGGTTAAGGCCATGAGGCGATGGTGCTGATTAATGTGAATTACGGTGACACTTCACTGAATGCACTTAATTACCCGCCATTCCCTCGGGCCGCACTTTTTGGGTTCTATAGTTATTTCGGGTATTTGCTCATCGAATAGAATAACCCGTCACCGTTTTTCGTTGCGGCAACAAGAAACGAGCCTTCAGATTATACGCCCGCGCGGTTAATCACGATTCAAGCTGTCGCCCGGCAAAAGAAGGCATGAAGTGTGCAAAGGCCAGGTCACAGAGCGCTGGCGCTCCTGTGACCTGGCCGGTGCTTCCGGTATTAATTACCGGTCAAAAAAGCCCGGATCAGTCCAGCGCCTTGACGATATTATCAACCATCTTTTTCGCATCGGACAATAACATCATGGTTTTATCTTTATAAAACAATGTATTGTCGATACCAGCATAGCCGGAGCCCATCGAGCGTTTGATAAACAGACACGTTGAGGCTTTATCCACGTCAAGGATTGGCATACCGTAAATTGGCGAACTGGGGTCATCGCGCGCTGCCGGATTGGTAACGTCATTGGCACCGATAACAAAAGCCACATCAGTCTGGGCGAATTCAGAATTGATATCTTCCAGTTCAAAAACCTCATCATAAGGCACATTGGCTTCCGCCAGCAGCACATTCATATGGCCTGGCATGCGCCCGGCAACCGGGTGAATGGCATATTTAACTTCAACACCCTCTGCCTTTAGTTTATCAGCCATTTCCCGCAAGGCATGCTGGGCCTGGGCCACGGCCATTCCGTAACCGGGTACAATCAGCACCTTTGCCGCGTTTTTCATCAGGAATGCGGCATCATCCGCCGAGCCCTGTTTGTACGGGCGCTGCTCTTCACTGCCACCCGATGCCGCCACGCTTTCACCACCAAAACCACCCAAAATCACCGAAATGAATGAACGGTTCATGCCTTTGCACATGATGTAGGAAAGAATTGCGCCGGATGATCCAACCAGCGCACCGGTGATAATCAGCGCCATATTGCTGAGCGTAAATCCGATCCCTGCCGCAGCCCATCCAGAATATGAATTAAGCATCGACACCACCACCGGCATATCAGCCCCGCCGATCGGAATAATAATCAATACTCCCAGCACAAGTGAAACAACGACGATAGCCCAGAACAGGAAATTGCTTTCCGAACTGACAAAAACCACCACCATGACCACCAGCAATACGGCCAGGCCCAGATTCAACATATGCCGCGCCGGTAGCATTATCGGTGCGCCTGACATACGACCATCAAGCTTGGCAAAAGCAATAATTGAACCGGTAAATGTAATTGCGCCAATGGCGACGCCAATCGACATTTCTACCAGACTGGCTGCATGGATATCATCAGCTGTACCAAGACCAAAAGCTTCAGGCGCATAAAAAGCTCCCGCAGCCACCATCACAGCGGCAAGGCCAACCAGCGAATGGAATGCCGCAACCAGTTGTGGCATCGCCGTCATTGGAATGGTTTTGGCGATATATCCACCTGTACCGCCACCGATCACAATTGCAATCAGGATCAACAGCCAGCTACTGAAATTCGGTGAGGCAAGCAACAAGGTGGTAATGATGGCAATACCCATTCCGATCATGCCATACAAATTGCCTCGGCGAGACGTCTCGGGATGCGAGAGTCCCTTCAGGGCCATAATGAACAAAACACCGGAAACCAGATATAAAAGTGCGCTTATATTAGCGGACATGACAAAGCGCTCCTATCGTTCTTTTTTCTTGTACATGGCAAGCATTCGATGCGTCACCAGAAATCCGCCAAATATATTGACCGAGGCCAGTATCAGGGCAACAAATCCGAAGAAACCAGACATCAAACCGGCAGCCTGAACGCCAACTGCAAGCAACGCCCCCACTACAATCACTGAAGAAATCGCGTTGGTTACCGACATCAGCGGAGTGTGCAGGGCGGGGGTAACAGACCAGACAACATAATATCCGACGAATATCGCCAATACAAATATTGCCAACCTGAAAACAAATGGATCAATGGCTCCCGCCGATGCACTGTGACCGGCTACGCTTGCTGCATCTGCCAGGGTTTCCACATTGTTGGCTGCCTCATTAAAAAGTTCAGCGGCTTTTTTTGCCCAGTTCGCCGAAGTCTGTGCTTCATCAGCCATATTCTGTGCCTTATTGGCAAAGTTTTCAGCGGCTTCCCGCGCTTGTTCCAGATCGTTTGCCATCAGGAGTCTCCATCCTTCAATATTTGTTTTGCCTGCTTCACCCACTCCTCGCGCTCAATTCGGCCGGGGAAAGCCAAACGCTCGCCATATTCCTCTTCGTCCGTGGAACTCCAGGCGGCAATCTGGGCAAAACTGGTTATTCCAGCTTCTTCCAGTTTACGTGCATTGGCGGGGCCAATTCCGTCAATTCGGGTAAAATCATCTACTCCGGCATCAATAATTTTTTCGACTTCCGAAATATCGTCTGTCTGGTCTTCTGAAGCAATCTCGACACCAGCAGATACTTCGCCCTCGCCATTCGCCTCATCTGTATTTTGAGCAAAAGCCGGATGAACAATTGCTCCTCCCCTGGTCAGCAGGGTTGCAACCACCAGTTCATCGTCCCAATCAACATTCAGGGACTTTGATTCCTTATCAACCATGGTTTCCAGGAATGCATATAAATTCTTGGCGTAAAGCAATGAGGCGGTTGCGCCAATTCGCCCAACCATGTTCTGGTAACCGATAATGCTCACCTCACCTACCTTGGCTACTTCATCCGCCACCGCACCTTCCACATTACCGCCGCGTTCAACCGCGAGGTCGACCAGTACTGAGCCAGGCGTCATTTTTTCGATCATCTGTCTGGAAATCAGCCTTGGCGCGGGTCTTCCGGGGATGAGCGCCGTAGTAATCACGATATCCTGCTTTGCAATATGATTGGACACAAGCTCGGCCTGTTTAGCCTGGTATTCTTTTGACATCTCCTTGGCATAGCCACCCGATGTCTCTGCCTGCTTGAATTCTTCATCCTCAACCGCAACAAATTTCGCGCCAAGTGATTCCACCTGTTCCTTGGCGGCCGGGCGCACATCCGTTGCCGTGACAATCGCACCCAGCCTTCTGGCCGTAGCAATCGCCTGCAATCCGGCAACTCCGGCGCCCATGACAAACACCTTGGCTGCAGGAACAGTACCCGCAGCAGTCATCATCATCGGCAACGCCTTGTCGTAAACTCCACCTGCTTCGATAACCGACTGATAACCTGCCAGGTTTGCCTGGGAAGACAAGACATCCATAACCTGCGCCCGCGAAATTCTCGGCATGAACTCCATGCAGAAGCCGCAAACACCGGCTTTGGCCATTGCCTCAATATCCGGTTCATTACCATGGGGGTCCATACTGGCCAGCACCAGAGCATCTTTTTTATAGGTGGAAGATTCTTCAGGTGTTGGACGACGAACCTTGAAAACCACATCTGCATCGCCAGCTTCCGTGGAATTACCGATAGTTGCTCCCGCCTCAACAAAAGCACTATCTGGCAATCGAGACAAATGCCCCGCTCCCTTTTCGACCAAAACTTCAAATCCCAGTCCGGTCAATTTCTTGACAACATCAGGTGACATGGCGACACGTGTTTCACCTGATTCACACTCACGAGGTACAAAAAGCTTCATCTCAGCCTCTTTCGACACGACAATATTTTGTGTTGTATTGACAGAATCCTGTCAGTAAATTTGCAGATCATATTAATAAATCACATCAACTACAAAAGGAACAATGCCATTAAAATCAAAAGGATAACCATAGACATGGTGCTCCATTTGAACAATTTAAGGAAATTTTGATACGTTCGTTCATGCTCTGGATAGTCCATTGCAGGCACTGCCTCACTCTTCGATTTCTTTGCCATTAAAACAAATCTTTCCCTATCTATAAAGATTACTCCAAATGCGATTATACGATCCTTGCTGCCACTGCAACAGCGACCGGGATTCTTTTACGTGACCAATACGTGACCAATTGTCCCGCTACCAGCAAATTCTTTCAAATTCTATGCCAAACCTTCCAGTTCTTCTATCTCGCTGATCATCTCCTCAATCATCCCCAGACCTTTATACCAGAATTTGGGATCACTGGCATCAAGGCCAAATGGAGCCAGCATCTGGCTATGGTGTTTTGTTCCACCGGCCGCCAGCATATCAAAATATTTACTCTGAAATCCACTTTCACTGGATGTATATACTGCAAAAAGTGAGTTTACCAGACAATCCCCAAAAGCATAGGCATAAACATAAAAAGGTGAATGAATGAAGTGAGGAATATAAGACCAGTAGCTTGAATATCCCGATTCAAACTCGAACGCGGGACCCAGACTCTCCTTTTGCACTTCCAGCCAGATTTCCCCAATACGTTCACTGGTAAGTTCACCATTGCGCCGCTCTCCATGAACACCGCGCTCAAACAGATAAAATGCAATCTGGCGCACAACGGTATTAAGCATGTCTTCGACTTTTTGAGCCAGTAAAATTTTACGCTCTTTAGGATTTTCAGCCTGATCAAGCAATGATCTAAATGTCAGCATTTCCCCAAAAACACTGGCTGTTTCTGCCAGCGTCAACGGGGTTGGCGCCATCAAAGCACCCTGCTTTCCGGCCAGCACCTGGTGCACACCATGCCCCAATTCATGGGCCAGTGTCATCACATCTCTTGGCTTACCCTGATAATTTACCAGTACATATGGATGAGCCGAAGGAACAGTGGGATGGGAAAATGCACCGGAAGATTTCCCTTCCCGAACAGGCGCATCAATCCAGCGTTCATCAAAAAACCTTTTGGCAATATCAGCCATTTCCGGCGCAAAACCACGATAGGCATCAAGCACGATATCGCGTGCCTGATCCCATTTGAAAACCTGTGTGGATTGATCAGGCAGTGGCGCATTGCGATCCCAATGCTGCATTTTGTCAAATCCAAGCCACTTGGCTTTCATGGTATAATAACGATGCGACAAGCGCGGAAATGACGTTCGCACCGTATCAACCAACGCATTGACAACCGCCCGCTCAACCCGATTGTCAAGGTGACGGGAATCTGCAATATCTTCATAACCACGCCATCGGTCCGAGATCTCCTTGTCTTTGGCCAGCGTGTTGGTGATCAATGTGAAAACCCTGGAGTTTTCTTTCAGGACTCTGCTAATTTCCAGCGCCGCATTCTGGCGTTTTGTTCGATCGACATCCTGCAACTGATTAAAAGCCAGTTCGCTTGTCATTTCCATTCCGTCAATGTCAAAGCGCAAAGACGACATTGTTTCGTCAAACAAACGGTTCCAGGCGGAACGACCGGTGAGTGACTTGTCATGAAACAGTTTTTCGATCCGGTCTTCCAGCTGATAAGGCTTGTCCTTGCGCAGATCTTCAAACCACGGCCAATATTTTCCCAGTACTGCATTGGATTTGATCGCCAAATCCAGCACTTCATCATCAATCTGGTTGATTTCCAATGTGTAAAACAACAGATGCGCACTTGCATTGGTTAAGTTTTCCTGGGCATCACCAAAAAATTTTGCCCCGGCAGCATTGCTGGTATCACCAAAATAATTCAATACCGCATACGACATGAGACGTCCCATATCATCCTGAAATTGCTCAAACTTCTGAATGGAATTTGCAAGACTGTCAGTGTCATTTCTTGCCAGCTCTGTCAGTTTCCCCGCATAGGAATTTTCAAACTCTTGCGCGTCCACAAGTACGCGCTCCATGTCACCGGAATAAGCCTCGCTTGCCATGGATTCATACAGGTCACCCAGATCCCATTGCGGCAAATCACCCAAAGAGACATTTGCATTTGTTGTTGATTCACTTGTCTGAGATAAAAATTCACTAATTATGGGCATTTTGGCTTTCAACATTGAGGTCTGTTCAGGAATATTAAATCAAAAATTAGTCCTTTTTTAAGCCTGCGCTTTAAACAGCTATTTAGGCCAATTTGCTAAACATATCTAGATCGCGTGCATGAATAAATGCGTGATTTTCAGATTTACGGGACAAATCTAACATGGTTGGTAAAATTCTTATTGTCGATGATGATCCGGTTCAACGCCGCCTGCTTGACGCAATGATCTCCAAATTCGGATATCACACGACGCTGGCTGAAAGTGGCGACCAGGCAATAACGATACTCCGTGAAAACCCTGCCGCCTCATTTCAACTGATTTTGCTTGATCTTGTAATGCCCGGACTGGATGGACTTGGCGTTTTGGACAAAATTCGCCAGATGCAGTTAAAAATACCCGTTGTCGTACAAACTGCAAAAGGCGGCATCGATACGGTTGTTAATGCCGTTCGCAGTGGAGCCTACGATTTTGTCGTAAAACCGGTTTCTCCTGAACGAATAAAAATCACCATTGAAAATGCCCTGTCACTGGGCGCAATGAAAGCGGAAGTTACCCGGTTGAGAAAGACCGCTGCTGGCAAGCTGAAATTTGATGACATCATTTCATCCAGCGCCAATATGCAACGTGTCATCACTTTGGGAAAAAAGGCCGCACGCTCAAATATTCCGATTCTGATTGAAGGAGAATCCGGCGTTGGCAAAGAACTGATCGCTCGCGCCATTCAAGGAACAAGCCGGCGGGCAAAAAACAGTTTTATCACAGTCAATTGTGGGGCAATGCCTGAAAACCTGATCGAAAGCGTATTGTTCGGGCATGAAAAAGGCGCATTTACCGGTGCTACCAGCCGACATATTGGCAAATTTGAAGAGGCCGATGGCGGAACCCTGTTTTTAGACGAAGTTGGCGAACTGCCACTAAGTACCCAGGTAAAATTATTACGTGCACTCCAGGAAGGTGAAATTGACCCAATCGGCTCAAAACGCCCGGTAAAGACTGATTTTAGGTTGATTTCCGCAACCAACCGCACCTTGTTGGAGGAAACAAGCAAAGGAAACTTTCGAGAAGATTTGTATTATCGTCTCAGTGTTTTCCCCATACGGGTGCCATCGTTACGAGAGCGAAAAGAAGAAATTCCGGAACTGGCCCGGCACTTCCTGGCCAGGTTTTCCATGGAAGAAGGTCGCACCCACATCAAATCTGTCAGTCCGCAAGCACTGCATCTGTTGTCCATGAACGAATGGCCCGGCAATATCAGGCAGTTGGAAAATGCAATTTTTCGCGCTGTCATATTATGTGAGGGAAATGAACTGGTGGCGGATGATTTTCCGCAAATTACCGCAGCAATATCCCCCTCGGCCCTGGTCACCACCGTACAAACCACGAACGACAGATCGAAAATATCTGAACCATCAGTTCATACCATTGATTCAACTGCTCCTGATCCTCGGATTGACCCAGTCTGCAATGCCAGGACTTATCCACAACAAAACACTCACTCGACCAGACTGACAACAGATGAGGGTGAAATAAAAGAGTTGGAAGACATCGAGGCAGAGATGATTCGATTCGCAATAGAGTTTTACAACGGCAAATTATCCGAGGTGGCCAAACGCCTTGGAATCGGGCGCTCTACGCTTTATCGCCGATTGAAAGAACTTGGCATTGACGATGATCCGCAGACTGATGGCTCACAATCAAGCAAAACCGCCTGAATTCACTCAATTCCAGACTGTTTTCGTCATAAAAATGGAATTCATAATTTTTTAACCTATTAACAACCCTTTTACCATTTTTATGGTTTAACTAAAATAATTGATGTAATGTCGGCTTGATTGTCTTTCACAAGCATTTTTGCCTTTTAATGACCTTATTTTGCCGCATTATACGATTGTTCTTAAAATCAATTGATGGTTGATTTGGACCAGTCGGGATGCTCAGGAATAATTTGTGAAACCCGGGGCAGAGTTAAACAGACACAAACGAGTGGGCATCTAAATTGTCGGGCAATTCCAGGGCAAACATGAATTGGCGAGACCGTCTGGCTAACCGGGTTTTTGTATTCCGGATAGGCATCCTTGTGTGTCTTGGAATTTTTGCCTCAAACCTGATGGTGCAGACGACGTGTGCGGAAACTCGAAAACTGAAAATTTATTATCTTCACACCGGTGAAAAAGCCACGATTGCCTTCAAGAAAAACGGCTCCTATATTCCCGCTGGCCTGAAAAAAGTTAACTATTTTCTGCGCGACTGGCGGCGAAATGAACCAACCAGGATGGACCCCAAGCTGCTGGATCTTGTCTGGGAAGTTTATCAGAAATCCGGTTCAAGAGATTATATCCATGTAATTTCCGGTTATCGTTCTCCGGCAACCAACAACATGCTACGAAAGCGCGGCCGCGGTGTTGCCAAAAAAAGCCAGCACACATTTGGCAAAGCGCTTGATTTCTTTCTGCCAGATGTGAAACTGGCAAAACTTCGCAAAATTGGACTAATCAAACAAAATGGAGGAGTTGGTTATTATCCCCGTTCAGGCTCCCCATTTGTCCATATGGATACCGGCAGTGTACGCCACTGGCCTCGCATGTCCAGGAAGGAGCTGGTAAAGATATTTCCAAATGGCAAAACCCTGCATATCCCAACCGATGGAAAGCCGCTACCTGGATATAATCAGGCAGTCGCATCCCATAACGCACGTAAGTCATCCAGCACCAGGATCGCGTCAGCCAAAGGAAACGAAAAGAAACGAAAAAGCTTTTTCGCCCGCCTTGCCAGCCTTGGCTCTGATGATGAGGATGACCGTTCATCCAACTACACGCCTGCACCGCGAAAAGTCAAAACCAAATCCGGCAATGTATCAGATACAGCAACAAAAAATCCTGTTACCGGTGATGAAATTCCCAAAAATCCCGATTTTCCTTTGATCGCCAGTATTCCGGTGCCACAAATTGCACCAAGAAATATCAATCGCCTTCCTGTCATTGAAAATAACGGCAATTTTGCAGTTGCAAGATTTAACAGCCAAAATGATATCCGGAAATTGACCACATCAACCAGATCATCAAACGGGACAATATCGGATAAGATATTCGCATATGAACGGCCTTCGTTTGATGTGGCGGCGGTTCCCGGAAGCAATTCTGCGACCAGAACTCAATTGGCCGCCCAAGCCCAAAATATTGCTACCGAACCCCGGCAACCTGCCAAATTTAGTCACACCCGATTCAATAATGGACGGACACCCAGCAGTAATCATCAATTGGCGTTAATCGACAACAATAACTTGCGCAACCAGTTGATTGCACAGGCAACCAAACAAATGCGCATCCAGTTCATGTCTCCGCCTCGCCCGGAGGCAAATGTCGGGTCAAGATTTCAAACCGCATTGCTGGCACCGAAAACTGAACTTGCAAAAAGTAATAACCCCGTCCTGACACGTTCATTTCCCACGGTGAATAGTACTAAAAACAAAATTGAGAGTGTGACCAGCAACCCAAACAGATTTCTGGCTAGGGACAGCGATATCAGCAGAGTCAAATCCATCCCTGAACAGCAATCACCAGGCCCCCACCCGCGATTTCTCACTGTTGGTTTAGCTACGTCAAATAACACTATTGCTAGAGATCGCGCTTCGCTTGAAAAGTTGCGCGAATCGATAGAACTGCAAAATCGTGAACTGTATATCGAAAAAGCAACGAAGACTTCCAGACTGCATCCTGAAAGATCAACTTCACAACTAATTTTGGCAACGATCCCTACCCCTTCACCACGCCTTCGCACAATCAAGCAATTATCGACGCAGCCATTTCCTGCTGATAATCAGAACGCAGGTAACAATGAGCATTCACATATTGCAATTGCCGCATTCAGCAGCTCTGATAATCAGGACAGAAATCTGACTTTCCCGCCTGTCCCTGAACCCCTGGATGAATTGTCACTTGGATGGTATCAACAGAAAAAGACAGGCAGATTTATTCTCGCCAACACACTAGCCATAGATGCTACGAATAAAATACGTGCACCTGCCTATGGTCGCGCTTCTATCCGCCAGTCCCCAAAAACCGTTTTAACTGCAGGATTTATTCCATCAGGATCAATCCAGAATTTTTCCAGCTTTTCTGGTAAGGCAATCAATTTTCAAACTTTCACCAAGTTTAATTGATTGAAGCTAACCGGCGGCCCGACTGCCAGACCTTTTCATGATTACATTAAGTGAATCTAAAGCGTATCTTCTTCGCACGGAAGCATTTGTTGGACCAATCCAGTCCATCAAATGCTTCCGTGTGAAGAAGATACGGTCCAGGTGAATTGTAAATTATTCACCATCACCAGAATCCGGAATCATGCCCAAAGCGTGCAAATACAAATCGCGCACCGCATCCTGCTCCTGACGCTCGCTCAAATCCTGCTTACGCAACGAAATTACTTGCCGCAAAACCTTTGTGTCATAGCCGTTGGCTTTTGCCTCACCATAAATTTCCCGTATATCATCGGCAATTGCTTTTTTTTCTTCCTCAAGACGTTCAATTCTTTCAACCACTGAACGCAATTGCTCACGTGCCACCATTGTATCCGCCATATTCCAGTTCACTCCTCAGTAATTCCGAATCAATCTTGCTTAAGTGCTCTGGGTCATAGACCCATAAACAGGATCAAGCAGACATCATATAAAATAATCTAGCCATGATTTTTGAATGATACTTCAAAATCAGTGCGCTGTTTTTCACTTGCCTCCGTCTGGTACTTAGCCTTCCAGTCTTCATAGGCCATTCCATAAACTACCTGCCTTGCCTCTTCCTTCTCCATTTCTATCCCCATATCTGTAGCAGCTTCCTGATACCAGCGCGACAGGCAGTTACGGCAAAATCCTGCGAGATTCATCAGGTCAATATTTTGGGCATCCTTCCTGTTATCCAGATGCGCAATCAAACGCCTGAATACTGCAGCTTCCAACCCGGTTTTTGTCTTTTTATCCACGGTACCGATAATCCTGTTCCTTTTCCAAAAATAAAAACTTCAGCAATCAATCCCATTTTGAATATAATCTACATGCCCGGTTCTTGACCCCCTGTGCATCACTTTATGCAAATCCGGCAAACCAATAACCGGCTCGATTACTTTGACCAATCTGTCAACCCATTCATTAATTCCTCCGATATGGCAAATCAGATCCTGACGCACTTCCAGCAATGCATGAGCAAGGCCCCGCTTCGTACAATGGGTGTACAGGGTATCATTGCTGAGAGCACCATCATATGGCTCATTGTTACCGACGATAATATCAGTTTGCTTGGCCATCTGTTCCAGCAGCTTATTGGGAAGGCGTTCATCCTGGTCCCATAATATACCTGCGTGCCAGTGTCTTGCTTCGCCTTTCCAGCTGTCAGTGAAGCTATGTATTGAAAATATCATCGGAACAACTCCCCTACCCAGTGATTTTTCAATCAATGTGCTTACCGCATCGTGGTAAGGCTGATAAAAGTTGCGCTTTCGATGCTCCACTTCACTTTCTTCAATCGGATGATTGCCGTCAATAACCGTGCCATCCGACAGTTTCATAATTAGTGTCGGATCATCGAGTCCTCGATTTGGGTCAATCAACAGGCGCGAAAATTTTGTCATTATTGCCGGCACGCCAAGGCGTTTGGCCAGTCCAATTGTTAATGCCTCTGCCCCGATATCATAAGCAATATGGCGTTCAAATTGTGCTCTACTTAATCCCAAACTGCCATATTTTTCCGGCAGGTTATTTCGGGCATGATCACACAGCAGGATAAATCCTTTGGATAAATCGCCCTCAATATCATAGTAGGATTGATTGGTATTATTATTACAGTTCATCAAATTGTTCTTGTCACAACGATATTAATCAATCAATGGTCCGGGAGATAATTTTCGTATTTTTTCCGGTCCCCTGATGAACAGTAATTCCCCTGCTTATTCAACCCAAAAATCCACAACAGGCCCATTACCTCCTCTTTCTGCGCCATTGGCCTTTGCCGCTCTAACCATGGGGGCCATCGCAATGGGAGTATCGCCGGTATTTGTCAGGTTTTCGGAAGTAGGCCCGTTTGCCAGTGCATTCTGGCGGGTATTTCTGGCCCTGCCTGTTCTTTTCCTGTGGGCCTGGCTGGAACTGCGCCGGAAAAACGCCCGCCTAAGATTGGCATTTCCTTCAGCCGTGCTGTGGTCAGGACTGTTTTTCGCCGGTGATCTGATTTTTTGGCATCTGGCAATTGTCAACACAACAATGGCAAATGCAACTTTTATGGCCTGCCTAGCTCCGGTATGGGTAATCATGTTTTCAGGTGCCTTTATTGGCGAATCGGTTGGTCGCAATTCATATTTTGGACTGGCGCTGTGCCTGGTTGGCGCGGCAATGCTGATCGGTTCAAGTTACAATGTCGATCCTTCTCGCATCAAAGGCGACCTGTTCGGTCTGGTTACATCATTGTTTTTTGGCCTTTATTTTCTTTCGGTACGTGTTGCCCGGCGCAGTAAGGAAAGTGGCGAACTGACCTTGCTTTTGACGATTATCACCGCAGCCTGTTTACTGCTGGTAGCGGCTGGTGCGGTTATTATTCTGAATCAGCAATTTTTCCCTTCCTCGGTTAAGGGAATAACTTCATTGCTCATGCTGGGAACAATCAGCCATGCTGGCGGACAGGGTCTGCTGTCCATTGCATTGGGATCATTGTCGGCTGTATTTTCATCCCTGGTGATTTTTATCGAAGCCATAGCCGGAGCTTTTTTTGGTTGGCTGGTTTTCGATGAAAAGCTGACATCAACTCAATTCACCGGTGCAATCGCAATATTATTAGGCATATGGATTGCCAGACCTCGTCAAACATAAAGCACAATGCACCAGCTTTAATAATTGATAATGCCAAAAATAAATAGTTCATCTGTGGTTTATTGGTGCCATTATTTGCACTAAAGCAACTTTCGACCACATTGAATCATTTTTTTGAAACTCTGGTTTTTACCGCCTTTTTCATGTCTTCATTGACAGGTAATTGCTGACGGGCCAAAACGGTGCAAAAAACCAGGGGAATCACTTTTGATTTCATTTCAGGCTGAATGGAAAGGAATAAAATTGAATTTGGGCGGAATATCCCTTTCATTCCTGCAGGTCTTTGCAATCGTTATTGTTTCATTGAAAATGATATTGGTGAATCCGATAACTGCCAAAGCGGATTTTCGCATGTGCAATGATACCAAGAGTCTTGTTGGTATCGCACTCGGATTTCGTGAAAAGGAAAAATGGATCACCGAAGGTTGGTGGCAAATCCCGTCTGAGACTTGTTCATCACTGATTGAGGGCAATCTTTCTTCCAGATTTTTCTATATCTATGCAGAGGATGCTGATCATGGCGGGCAATGGAGAGGTGATATTTTCATGTGTACCGATGACCGTGAATTTCGTATTACTGGAACTCAGGAATGTTTCACCCGCGGGTATCAGAAAACCGGTTTTTTTGAAGTTGACACCGGTGACAAAGGCAGTTGGATGGTCCGTCTGACCGAATCCGGACAAACAGGAAGTTCCAAATAATGCAACGCTCCCGATGTGCAAAAATTCTTGCAACCCTTGGCCCGTCTTCCAACACAAAAGAACAAATCAAAAGCCTGTTTGATGCTGGCGCTGATGTATTTCGCATCAACATGTCTCATTCATCTCATGAAATGCTGGCGCAATTAGTCTCAACAATTCGCGAAATTGAAACAGATGTCGAACGGCCGATCGGCATATTGGCGGATCTGCAAGGACCGAAACTTCGACTCGGTAAATTCAAGGATGAGAGGGTTTCAATCAATCAGGGAGATCGTATTGTATTTGATTCTGATCCCTCCCCTGGCGATAATTCTCGTGTCCACCTGCCGCATCCGGAGATCCTCGAGTCCATTTCCCCCGGTCACCGGGTAATAGTCGATGATGGCAAAGTATTGCTGAATACAATTGAATGCGATGGCAATTCCGCCCTGCTCGAAGTAGTCAGCGGCACCACATTGTCAAATCGCAAGGGCGTATCTCTGCCCGATACAGATTTGCCTCTCAGTGCCATGACTGACAAGGACATAGCTGACCTTCATGCGGCTCTCGAAGTAAAGGCCGACTGGATCGCCCTGTCTTTTGTTCAAAGACCAGACGATTTGGCGGCGATCCGCAAGATTGTACGCGGGCGGGCGGGTATAATGTCAAAAATCGAAAAACCCCAGGCTGTGTCGAAACTGGACGAGATTATTGAATTGTCTGATGCGGTAATGGTGGCACGGGGTGATCTTGGTGTTGAGTTGCCGATTGAAACAGTACCTGGTCTGCAAAAACGCATTGTGCGAGCCTGCCGTAAATCCGGCAAACCCGTAATTGTTGCAACCCAAATGCTGGAATCAATGATTAATGCACCGGTTCCCACCAGAGCCGAAGTATCCGACGTTGCCACCGCAGTGTTCGAGGGCGTCGACGCTGTCATGTTATCGGCAGAGTCTGCGGTAGGAAATTATCCTGTTGAAGCTGTATCAATGATGAATTCCATCGCAAAAAAAGTGGAACAGGACCCTACATATGAAGGCATTATTAATGCACAACGGTCCGATCCCGAGCCAACTGGAGCGGATGCAATTTCTGCAGCATCCCGACAAATCGTCGAAACCCTCGATCTTGCTGCCATCGTATGTTACACCGCCTCGGGAACAACCGGATTAAGAGCTGCACGTGAGCGCCCTTCAAAACCTATCATCGCGCTTTCACCGGTCCCCACAACAGCTCGAAGGCTGGCACTTGTCTGGGGATTGCATTGTGTCGTAACCGAGGATGCCCGCGATCTTGACGATATGGTCGACCGGGCTTGCCGCATCGCCCACCGCGAGCATATTGCCAATCCAGGCGATCGGGTGGTGATAATTGCCGGTGTGCCACTACGGACCCCTGGTTCAACAAACTCCCTGCGCATTGCCTATATTTCAAGCGACGGCCAGTCTGGAATTTAGATCATTCTACCTAGGTCATATTTGATGAAATATGGATTTTCATGGCTATA
>JAAEMP010000063.1 GCA_024225445.1 Hyphomicrobiales bacterium
ACATCAGGAGAAGATGGTTCAACAGGTACAAACGGAGAAGCAGGTCAATCAGGAGCAGATGGTACAAACGGAACAAGTGGTGAAAACGGCTCAACAGGATCTAATGGAGCAGCAGGTGCATCAGGTTCAGATGGTACTAATGGAACTTCAGGAGAAGATGGTTCTCAAGGTACAAATGGAGACGCAGGTCAATCAGGTTCAGATGGTACAAATGGTACTTCTGGAGAAGATGGTTCAGTAGGATCAAACGGTGATGCAGGTGCATCAGGTTCAGATGGTACAAATGGAACATCTGGAGAAGATGGTTCTCAAGGTACAAATGGTGATGGCGGTCAAAGTGGTGCTGATGGTACAAATGGTACTTCAGGAGAAGATGGTTCTCAAGGTTCTAACGGAGCAGGTGGACAATCAGGTGCAGACGGAACAAATGGAACTTCTGGAGAAGATGGTTCTCAAGGTTCTAACGGAGCAGGCGGACAATCAGGAGCAGACGGAACAAACGGAACAAGTGGTGAAGATGGCTCTACAGGTACAACTGGAGATGCAGGTCAATCAGGAGCTGATGGTACAAACGGAACTTCAGGTGAAAATGGTTCAACAGGTTCAAACGGAGCAGCAGGAGCAAGTGGTTCAGATGGAACAAATGGTACTTCTGGAGAAGATGGTTCTCAAGGTACAAATGGAGATGCAGGTCAATCAGGAGCAGATGGTACAAATGGAACAAGTGGTGAAGACGGCTCAACAGGTACAAATGGAGACGCAGGTCAATCAGGTGCTGATGGAACAAATGGAACAAGCGGTGAAGATGGTTCTCAAGGCTCAAATGGAGCAGGCGGACAATCAGGTGCAGACGGAACAAACGGAACAAGTGGTGAAGATGGTTCTCAAGGCTCAAACGGAGCAGGTGGACAATCAGGAGCAGATGGTACTAATGGTACAAGTGGTGAAGATGGTTCTCAAGGTACAAATGGTGATGGCGGACAAAGTGGTGCAGACGGAACAAATGGTACTTCTGGAGAAGATGGTTCAACAGGATCAAATGGTGATGCAGGCGAATCAGGAGCAGATGGTACTAATGGTACAAGCGGTGAAGATGGTTCTCAAGGCTCAAACGGAGCAGGTGGACAATCAGGAGCAGATGGAACAAACGGAACCTCAGGAGAAGATGGTTCT
>JAAEMP010000064.1 GCA_024225445.1 Hyphomicrobiales bacterium
CGAGAAGTTCTACCGCAAATGGTACAAGTGGACCGAGCAAGACGATGACGAGGGCGAGGAGCACGACAACGAGAACTTCCTTGACCCCGACACCGCCGAGCTCGCCGACCTGGTCCGTGGCGCGTGGCGCATGCGTAGGGATCTGGAAGCGCTGCCCAACCCACCCAAGGGCTTTGTGCTATTCCCCGAGGCCCCCGCCAGCCGCACCCCCTACGTCACCTTGGACGCAACGTGTGTGGGGTACCTGTACCGGATTCTACACCCGCACAGCTTCCACGAAGAAGGAAAGCGACCAGGGAAAACGGGCGTTATGAAGATCAGCGATGTGGTCGCGCTGCATGCGGAAGAAACCTTTGATTACCTGTTCGACCTAAAGGGCATACGGCGTCTGCGCCGAACGCACCACTTTCGTTTCTCCTTTCGAACGGATGGTGTCGGGGTTGCGTTGGGCTTCGGGCGCTGGCACCGCTACGTGCCGAGCCAATCGAAGAAGGAAACCGAAGCACCCGTCACTTCGCTGGCCAAAGGCATCGCGTACCACTACCCCCACAAGACGCTCCGTGTGCAAGGATTCAAGGCCCTCGACGGGTGGAC
The DNA here is from genome assembly GCA_024225445.1 of Hyphomicrobiales bacterium. GTDB lineage: Bacteria > Pseudomonadota > Alphaproteobacteria > Rhizobiales > Rhizobiaceae > JAAEMP01. Next base: position 595 of record JAAEMP010000064.1, read on the forward strand.
GGTGCGCGCAGTTGATCCGGGCGTGCTGCGCGTTTACACGTCGATCGACCTGTTGACCGAGGACACGGACGTGCGACACACTGCCAAGTCGCTGCGCTCTCGGGCATGGTACCAGCGGTAGGGGTCCAAGCAATACAGCGCGCAAACGAAGAAGCGCCACGAACATGCGCTGGCGGACGTGCAACA
>JAAEMP010000065.1 GCA_024225445.1 Hyphomicrobiales bacterium
ATGGTGGAGCTAGACGGAATCGAACCGACGACCTCTTGCATGCCATGCAAGCGCTCTCCCAACTGAGCTATAGCCCCCTTGCCGCATTTTCGTTCTTTTGCCTTAAATGACAGACACCAACAATGTGATGCGGCGGGAATTCTTTGGCGATCTAGTAAAGATCAATGTTCGCGAAATCAAGAACAAAGATCACATAAATTCAAATTATACTTCGTCTTTGTCGTTGCCGTCCTGGGTGCCAATTACATCAGACAGGTCTGTGTCTTCATCCTCTTCTTCCAGGAACGAGTCATCATCGGGTTTGATGTCATCATCATCATCATCATCCAGATCAACACTTGGAAGATCGGCAATTGCCTCCTCATCATCATCGAGATCATCATCATCATCATCGGCTGCCTCATCAGCATCCTCCAGTGAAATGATTTCCGGGCCCCCATCTTCGATGGCTTCTTCTTCATCACTATCTGATTTTTCCTCAGGCGCATCGGCGGTTTTAACAGGCTCTGCCTTGGGTTTTTTCTGCTCTACTTCAACATTGAAGAATGTCAGCGGGTATTCCTTGTCTGTATATGGTGAGACAATGGGATCCTTGTTCAGATCATAAAAATTCTTGCCGGTTTCCGGGCAGGTTCTTTTGGTGCCTAATTCTGGCTTGGCCACGATTTACCTCGTTTGCTGGTCATATTTATCTGATGTTGAAAATTCTACCGCTTGTCGCGGGGAGTCAACAAAAATATCAAAATTTTTGCTTCCCATAAACCGGTTAATGGCCCGTGTCAAAACCCAATTGCAAAAAACGGATGAAAATTTGTTGTCCAATGATGACGCGTGCCGGTATTGATGTTATTTGCCGTGCGGTAAATATGGAAACAAGTGATACGCTCAAGTTATCCTGCAGTCGGTCAGAAAGTCAAAAATGAACCCAGCAGCCAAAAAGTGCCCGCTAAAATCAAATCCCGTTGGCGCACTTGCCGGCGATGTCGAAATTCCCGGTGACAAATCGATATCACACCGCTCTGCAATATTTGGCCTGCTGGCAGTTGGCGAGACGAAAATAACCCATTTGCTGGAATCCGAAGATGTGCTGAATTCACTTTACGCAGCCAGGGCTCTGGGCGCGCTGGTTCGCCGGGATGGAGATCAATGGATTATCAAAGGTGCCGGAAACGGTGCGTTGCTGGAACCGGAAAAAGATCTGGATTTTGGCAACTCGGGTACCGGATGCCGACTGTTCATGGGATTACTCGGCACCTATGATTTTCCTTCGACCTTTATCGGTGATGCGTCATTGTCTTCGCGCCCGATGAACCGGATTCTTGATCCGCTGCAATTGTTCGGTACCCAGATCATAAGCCAGCAGGCAGATGGCAGATTGCCGATAACCATACGCGGGCCGGAATTTGCCGCACCTGTTGAATATCGTGTACCCATGGCATCAGCCCAGGTGAAATCGGCTGTTTTGCTTGCCGGATTGAATGCACCGGGTATCACCAGTGTTATTGAACCGGTAATGACCCGCGATCATACTGAAAAAATGTTGACCGGTTTTGGTGCTTCTGTTGAGATTTCAACCGGTGCGGACGGGGTTCGTACCATCGCCCTGGAGGGGCAGTGTACTTTAACGGGCGGTGAAATACATGTTCCAGGCGATCCGTCTTCTGCCGCATTTCTCATCGTTGCCGGCCTGATTGTGCCAGACAGCAAGATTACCATTCGCGATGTATTGATGAATCCAACCCGCACCGGGCTGATCACAACCCTGCTGGAGATGGAGGCAAAGATTGAAATCATCAACCAGCGTGTCAGCGGCGGGGAAAAGCTGGCTGATCTTGTTGTCAGCACTTCCGAACTCAAAGGTGTGATCGTACCTGGTGAGCGTTCTGCCTCGATGATTGATGAATATCCGATTCTTGCTGTCGCAGCCGCATTTGCTGAGGGTGAAACAACGATGCTGGATGTGGCCGAATTAAGGGTCAAGGAATCCGACCGTTTGAGTGCTGTCGCCAATGGCCTGAAAGCCAATGGCGTGAAACTTGTTGAAGGCCGGGATTTTCTGATTGTCGAGGGAAATCCGCAAAGGCATGGTTTGGGCGGAGGCAGGGTTGAAACCAGTCATGACCACCGTATTGCCATGAGTTTTCTTGTCATGGGAATGGCGGCGGGTGAGCCGGTTTGCATTGATGACTGCAATATCATCGCAACCAGTTTTCCGCAATTTCTCCAGTTGATGGGTGATCTGGGTGCCAATATGGAGCCCGCCTGATTATGCTCACCCCCCCCAACAACATGCCGGACAAACCCTTTGTCATTGCCATTGATGGTCCGGCGGCATCCGGCAAGGGTACGCTAGCTCGCCGGCTCGCCAGGGAATTTGGCTATGCCCATCTTGATACCGGATTAACCTATCGCGCAGTTGGTCATGCATTATTGCAGAACAACCTGCCACTGGATGATCCTTCACTGGCCGTCAAAGTCGCTGAAAACCTCGATTTGTCAAACCTTGATCGCTCCTTGTTGTCGGCCCATGAAATCGGGGAAGCCGCGTCCGTTGTCGCGGTTATCGGTGGAGTGCGCCGGGCACTGGTCGAGGCCCAGAGAAGATTTGCCACCCAATTACCCGGCACCATTCTTGACGGGCGGGATATTGGCACTGTTGTCTGCCCGGATGCAGACGTCAAATTTTATGTAACCGCCAGTGCCGGAGTTCGTGCAGGGCGCCGGTTTGAGGAAATCGTCAATCGGGGTAAACAGGCAATATTCGATGATATTTTGCAGGATATCCGAAAGCGCGACGAACGGGACCAGGGGCGTGAAGACAGTCCCTTAAAGCCGGCTGAAGATGCCCACTTGATTGATACATCAAAAATGGATATAGAAACAGCGTTTCAGACAGCCAAGGCTATTATTATCAAGGCAAAAGCCGTTTGAAGCGTGAATTTGAAGTTAGCATCAGCTTTGCAAATAGGCATTGCGAACCAGATTCAAGAATATATTGAGCCATGCAGTGCTGATTGTTCGATCAGCGCTGGTTTTTTTATTTTTTGAGTATCGTAACTTTGAATTCAACAACCGGTTAGTGCAGTTTTTCACGCCAAAAGCGATGATTTGACCAGAAGGCCTAATTATTGCCCAGCGGAACATTCCGCGAAAGCTGCATAAAACCAGAATGAAACACGAACCATTGGCGTGCGGGATCTGAATTGCTCGGACCCATCAGGAGTATTAATGACAACTGCAAATCCAACACGGGATGAGTTTGCCGCTCTTCTCGAAGAATCCTTTGGTGACAATGACGTTTTAGAGGGCGCTGTCGTAAAGGGAACCATCACAGGAATTGAAAAAGATCTTGCTGTGATTGATGTGGGCCTCAAGGTTGAGGGCCGCGTACCGCTAAGAGAATTTGGGGCGAAAGCCAAAGACGGAACCATGAAGCCCGGCGATGTCGTCGAAGTCATGGTGAAGCGCATTGAAAATGCAATGGGCGAAGCTGTACTCTCACGCGAGGATGCGCGTCGGGAAGAAAGCTGGATCAACCTGGAAGTCCAGTTCAACAATGAAGAAAAAGTTGAAGGCATCATCTTCAATCAGGTGAAGGGCGGCTTCACAGTTGATCTTGATGGCGCTACAGCGTTCCTCCCGCGTTCTCAGGTGGATATCCGCCCGGTTCGCGATGTGACACCATTGATGAACACACCGCAACCTTTCCTGATTTTGAAAATGGACAAACGCCGTGGCAACATTGTTGTTTCCCGTCGTTCTGTCCTGGAAGAAAGCCGTGCGGAGCAGCGTTCGGAAATTGTCCAGAACCTTGAAGAAGGTCAGGTTGTTGAAGGTGTGGTGAAAAATGTTACCGATTATGGTGCATTTGTTGACCTTGGTGGCATTGACGGGCTTTTGCATGTTACAGATATGGCCTGGCGTCGTGTCAATCATCCAAGTGAAATCCTGACCATCGGAGAATCTGTAAAAGTTCAGATTATCCGTGTTAACCAGGACACCCACCGTATTTCCCTTGGCATGAAACAACTGGAAAGCGATCCCTGGTCTCTGGTGGAAACCAAATATCCGCTGCAATCAAAAGTCACCGGACGTGTCACCAACATTACCGATTACGGTGCTTTTGTTGAAATTGAACCGGGTATTGAAGGCCTTATCCACGTCTCCGAAATGTCCTGGACCAAGAAAAACATTCATCCGGGCAAAATCGTATCGACTTCTCAGGAAGTTGAAGTGGTGGTGCTTGAGGTTGATCCTTCAAAACGGCGCATTTCACTTGGTTTGAAACAGACTCTGGAAAATCCATGGGTCGAATTTGCCGAAAAATTCGTCAAGGGTACCGAAGTTGAGGGTGAAGTCAAAAACAAGACTGAATTTGGACTGTTCATTGGCCTCGAAGGCGACGTCGACGGAATGGTTCACCTGTCTGATCTTGACTGGAACCGTTCCGGCGAAGAAGCCATCGAGGACTACAACAAGGGCGATATTGTAAAAGCCGTTGTGCTTGAAGTTGATGTCGAAAAAGGTCGTATCTCGCTGGGTATCAAACAGGTTGGTGGCGATCCGATTGCTGAAGGCGCTCAATCAGGGGCGCTTCGCAAAGGCAAGGTTGTTACCTGTGAGGTGGTTGCGGTTAAAGACGGCGGGCTGGAAGTCACTCTGGCTGATGGAGACATCAATTCCTTCATCAAACGTGCAGATCTTTCACGTGACCGTGACGAACAGCGTCCCGAGCGCTTTTCTGTCGGTCAGAAAGTTGATGCACGTATTACCCAGTTCGACAAAAAATCCCGACGCGTAGCGGTTTCCATCAAGGCGCTTGAAATTGCCGAGGAAAAAGAAGCCGTGGCTCAGTATGGCTCTACCGATTCTGGTGCCTCACTGGGTGATATCCTGGGTGCTGCACTTAAAAATCGTGATGACGATGAGAGCTGAACCGGAAATCATCCCTGATGAATGAAGTCAAACCCGCGCTGATTGGCGCGGGTTTTTTTGGTTTGAATTTCCATTAGCGTAACTTAAAATAGAGCAACTTTCGACCGCAGGAGAAATTTACGATGGTTATTGATGCCGAAACCATTATTGATCGCAAACGATTGCGCAGAAAACTTACTTTCTGGCGCATTGTCACCTTTCTGGTGCTGGCAGTCCTTATTCTCGCCCTGGTGAAAGCCACCGGTGTTGGTGAATTGCTGAGTAAAAAAAACCAGGATCATATCGCACGCGTAAAAATCAGCGGTGTAATCACCAATGATCGACCGTTGCTGAAATTATTGGGTGAGCTGAAGAAAAAAGACAACATCAAGGCGGTTATCCTGGATATTTCCTCACCGGGAGGTTCAACGGTTGGTGGAGAGGCAATTTATGAAGCAGTGCGACAAATTGCCGAAAAGAAACCGGTGGCAACCAGCGTTGGAACGCTTGCAGCATCCGCCGGTTATATGATTGCATCAGCCAGCGATCACATTGTTGCCCGTCGATCGTCAATTGTCGGATCGATTGGTGTGATTTTTCAATATGCGGATGCTTCGGTTTTACTGGAAAAAATCGGAGTCGCGGTGAAAGAAATCAAATCTTCACCGATGAAAGCGGAGCCATCTCCCTTTCACACGACAAGCCAGGAGGCCAGGGATATGATAGACAGGCTGGTGCGCAATTCTTATGACTGGTTCGTGGAACTGGTTGCCAAACGCAGAAATATCAGCAAATCTGAGGCTCTTACTCTGGCAGACGGCAGCGTATTTTCAGGTTCACAGGGCCTGGAAAACAAACTTGTTGATGCAATCGGAGATGAGACGACAGCCAAAAACTGGCTGGTCAAAGAAAAGAGCATTGAAGAAGATCTGAAAATTTTCACCTGGAAACCGGAGCGCTCCAAGGATCGTATTTTTGAAAATCCGGCGAGTCTGATATGGGTTTTTAAACAATTCGGCCTGAATATCTCTCCAAATGCTGCAAATGAGCTAAGTAAACGCATTCCTAGAAGACTGTTTCTTGACGGTTTGGTTTCAATGTGGCTAAATCCAGAGAACTTGATTGATTAAGAGGCGGTGATGCGATGATCAAATCGGAAATTGTTCAACATATTGCGGACAAAAATCCACATCTTTACCAACGGGATGTGGAAAATATCGTTAATGCCATACTAAATGAAATAACCGAGGCTCTGGCAAATGGTAACCGGGTAGAGTTAAGGGGATTTGGCGCGTTTTCCGTCAAAAACCGAAAACCACGCATTGGGCGAAATCCCAGAACTGGCGAAAGTGTTCAAGTTGGCGAAAAATGGGTGCCATTTTTTAAAACCGGTAAAGAGCTTCGCCAACGCCTTAACGCCAATCGTAAATAGCCGGTACAAACCGGCAAACGGCGACCGGTTCAACGAAAATCAACAAGCTGGCTGGAATTTGACGATTGGCGTCGATGTCGAAGATTTATCATCACGACAGCGTGCACAATGGTACAAGCAAGCAAATAACAGGATTCCGGAATGAGAAAATTGATTTCACTGGTCATTTTTGCACCGATTGCGATAGTGTTAATTGTGCTTTCGGTGGCCAATCGCCACCCGGTCACCTTTAATCTGGATCCGATTAATCCTGAACAACCGTTCCTGGCAGTCACACTACCATTTTTTGTTTTCCTGTTTGTTGCTTTGTTTGCAGGATTACTGATTGGCAGTATTTCAACTTGGTTCACCCAATCAAAACATCGTAAACTGGCTCGCGAGGAAAAGCGCGAGGCTGTCAAGTGGCAGAATGAGGCTGAGGAACAAAAACAGCGTGCAGACCAGGCTGCAGGTTTGAATAATGAGACCGCAGATTCTCAGAAATCTGCGAAGAATACCCTGTCTCTGCCCCATAAGGCCGCTTAAGCACCGGTGCGGATTTTACTGGCGATTTGAAACGTTGCCAAATGAGTTGCCGTATCAGGTCACAGACCCGCCGTATTTTCCAATAATCCCGATTATGTTTTCTTCTTATCCCAAAGTAAGTTAGGAAGTGAATGAGCAACAACTCTACCATTTGAAAAAGTGATTAATGGCACAGGACGACAAAAACAACACCCCAAGGCGAGACAAACACAAGATCGGATCAGCCAGTCGCAAAAAGAGCAAAAGTTTTACACCTGGATCCAGGCAAACCAGTAATCGGCAAAATGGCGATACCTCATCCGGCAAAATTCGATCAACTACCGTAAAATCATCAAACACAGATATCAATATTGCTGTTTCTCGCAGAAAACCTGTCGGGATACGTCTAAAGGAAACTATTCCGTTGATACTGGAAACCGGAGCCAGTAGCGAATATGCGCTGCTTGACAGCGGTAACGGGCGGAAACTGGAGCGTTACGGACCGGTTGTAATCGAGCGTCCTGAAGCCCAGGCATTTTGGCAATGTGAACGCGATAGCAAAGCCTGGGGAAAAGCCGATGCCATTTTTAACGGTGACAGGGATGAGGATGGAACTGGTCGATGGCAATTTCCACATGCGCTTATGGGTGAAACCTGGCCTTTGTCCTGGGAGGGCGAGAAAGGTCGGCTGGATTTTCATGGACGCTTCACTTCTTTTCGCCATGTTGGTGTATTTCCAGAGCAGGCCGCTCACTGGCAATTTATCGAGCAACAGATTATCACCCGATCCGCCAAACCGGGCGGGCTTAAACTGCTCAATCTGTTCGGGTATACCGGAATAGCTTCGCTGGTTGCCGCCCGTGCCGGAGCCACCGTTACCCATGTGGACGCTTCCAAAAAAGCCATTGGCTGGGCCAGGGAAAATCAGCTTTTAGCCAGATTACAGGATAAACCGATACGCTGGATTTGCGATGATGCGGTGAAATTTTGTGAGCGTGAAATCAGGCGCAACAATCGATATGACGCGATTATACTTGATCCGCCTAAATATGGGCGCGGACCGAAGGGGGAGGTCTGGCAATTGTTTGAAAGCCTGCCCCATATGATCGACTTGTGCCGGGAGCTTATTTCAACCGATCCGGCATTTGTAATTTTGACATCTTATTCTATCCGCTCGTCATTTTACGCCATGCATGAATTGATGCAGGAGGTGTTTGGTGATTGCGGAGGCGAATTGCAGTCGGGTGAGTTGATTATCCGGACACAGGATTCCCGACGTGTCCTGTCAACATCACTGTTCTCCCGGTGGATTGCAAAATCAAACCCTACTCAGAGTTTCGGGCTGGGTACTAAGGCTGGGAAAAATGAAAACTGAACGAAAAATTGCCGGGCACATCAAACAGGTTACATCTGTGTCCAATCCGATAATCAAGGCGATCAAGGGACTTCAACTGAAGAAAAACCGTGATTCAGATGGCCTGTTTGTTGCCGAAGGCTTGAAATTGATAACGGATGCGATCGATAATGGATGGGAAATATCAACCCTCATTTACGCCAAAAATATAGCAAACCAGCCTCATTTACAGAATATTGCGGTAAAGTCCCGGGCCAACGGGACAAACTTGCTTGAGGTCAGCGAGAAAGTTCTGGGCTCGATTACCCGCCGGGATAATCCCCAATTGGCGGTCGGTGTGTTTCGCCAGAAAACCACCGAACTGAGCAGTGTCAGGGCTGGTGATGTGGATTTGTGGATAGGTCTGGACAGGGTGCGAGATCCCGGCAATCTGGGTACCATCATCCGCACAGCTGATTGTGTGGGGGCAAAAGGAGTGATGTTGATTGGCGAGACGACAGACCCCTGGTCACTGGAAGCCGTACGTGCAACCATGGGGTCGATATTCAATATTGTACTTGTTCAGTGTTCACAGGATGAATTCTTGAGCTGGAGAGGCGGCTGGACCGGCCTGGTGGTGGCAACGCATCTGGAAGGTAGCACTGATTATCGTGCCATAGATTATGATAACAAACCCGTACTGGTGCTGATGGGCAATGAACAACAGGGACTGCCTGACAATCTGGTCGATATCTGCACCCACAAGGCTCTTATTCCCATGGCAGGGCAGGCAGATTCACTGAACCTGGCAATTGCCACCGGGATCATGGTATTTGAAGTAAAAAGGTCAATGTTGAAAATAGCCGGGAACAAGGATGGGAGCGGGTCTGATGAATCGCATTAGTGGCACCATTCTTATTATTTTTCTGACAGGACTTGACCAGTTATCCAAATATCTGGTGGAAGAGAATCTGCCGTTTCAGCAAAGTGAAGTTTTTGTACCTTTTATTTCCTTTTATCGAACCTATAACCAGGGCATCGCCTTTTCCATGCTCAGTTTCATTGATAATGGAGTTTTGACTGTTCTGATTGTGGTGGTAATCATTTTTGTTCTCTGGATGTGGTCACAGGCGAAGAAAGATCGAATTTTCTCACAAATTGCCTTTGCTTTTATTCTGGCTGGTGCGATAGGTAATCTGATTGACCGGGTTACCCTGGGTCATGTCGTCGATTTTATCCAGTTTCACACGCAAAATTGGTCATTTGCCGTATTTAACCTTGCAGACAGTTTCGTCACCATCGGTGCAGTTCTACTTATCCTGGATGAAATTATCCAGATTAAAAAATCAAATCAGGAGTCTATAAATGAGTGATAAATTCAGGGCAATTTTGGTGTCGCGTGATGAAGACAAAAAGCAAAGCGTTGATATTGTCCAATTGGGAATTTCCGACCTGATGGATGGTGATGTGACCATCAAAGTCGAGGCAACTACGGTCAATTACAAGGATGGTTTGGCAATTACCGGCAAAAGCCCGGTCATTCGCCATTGGCCAATGGTTCCCGGAATTGATCTGGTGGGCAGTGTGGTTGATAGTCAAAGCGATGAATTTTCGGCTGGTGACAAGGTGCTGCTCAATGGTTTCGGCGTTGGTGAGGCGCATTGGGGTGGTTATGCCGGCATGGCAAGACTGAAGTCCGACTGGCTGATCAAACTGCCATCAGGTATTTCTCCCCTGCAGGCAATGAGCGTTGGAACCGCCGGATACACCTCCATGCTATGTGTGATGGCACTTGAACGTTATGGTATTACCCCTGATCATGGGCCGGTGATTGTAACAGGCGCCAATGGCGGTGTCGGCTCAATCGCCATCGCCATATTATCCAGACTTGGCTATCATGTCATCGCATCCACTGGCCGGGCCAGCGAAGCGGAATTTCTGAAAAGCCTGGGCGCAGCAGAGATTATTGACCGTAACGAATTGTCTGAACCCGGCAGGCCAATGGGCAAGGAGCGCTGGGCAGCAGGTGTCGACGCAGTGGGCTCGCATACACTGGCCAATGTACTTGCCCAGACCCGATATGGCGGAGCGGTCGCCGCATGTGGATTGGCTCAGGGATTTGATCTGCCGGCAACCGTAATGCCCTTCATTTTGCGCGGGGTGGCACTGTTGGGTGTGGATTCTGTAATGGCAGCCAAACAATTGCGCAGTGAAGCCTGGCAGCGCATCGAAAAAGATCTGGATATGGCGAAACTGGAAAAAATTACGACAAAAATTGGATTTGAAGATATTGTCAGTACCGCAACCGATATCATTGACGGCAAAATCAAGGGCAGGGTTGTGGTTGATATGACCAACTCATGAAAGTCTCTATAAGGGCCAGAACACCAGAATTGCCGGAATACTGACTGCCAGAATTATGATTTCCAGTGGCAGTCCCATACGCCAGTAATCTCCAAATGTATAACCACCGGGTCCCAGTATCAGCGTGTTATTCTTGTGCCCGATTGGCGTCAGGAATGCGCAGGATGCGGCCACCGCCACCGCCATTAGAAACGGGTCCGCACTAACGCCAATGGAATTGGCTATAGACAAGGCAATTGGTGCCGCAACGATGGTCGTGGCGGTATTATTCAGCACATCCGACAACGTCATGGTGACCGCCATCAACACCGCCAGAATAGCCCATGCAGGCATGCCCCGGGTAATATCGACAATCATGCCAGCAATCAATGCGGTCCCCCCGGCGCTGTCCAGCGCTGCACCCAGGGGTATCATTGAACCAAGCAACACCACGACCGGCCATTCGATATGGTCATAGACTTCGCGCAACGGCATGATTCCCGAAAGCACATACAGCGCGACGACAGTGCCCAGGGCGATTGGCAAATATACCAGGCCAAAAGATGATGCTGTAATAGCACCAATGAATATCGCGGCGGCAATCCAGGTTTTGTTGTTGAGTGTAATTGAAAGGCCGCGTTCGGCCAGAGGCAGGCCACCCAGCCACTGGGCAACGCCATGCAATTCCTCTGTCGGGCCATGTAAAAGCAATATGTCGCCCGGCCTGATGGTCGTGCGTCGCACACGCTTGTTTATGCGTTTGCCGCCACGCGATATGCCAAGCAAATTTACCCCATGGCGCCATAACAGGCCAAGCGACAGTGCGGTTTTCCCGGCAATTCGTGAATCCGAACGTACCACGACCTCCATCAGCCCCTGCCCGGCGCCGGCGAGCTGGTGATTTTCGCCAGTATCGGCATCACCCAATACCAGTTTTAGAGCAGTACGAAATTCATCCAGAGCATCGGGGCTGGCCTCTATCACCAGTGTATCACCCGCCTGGATTTCGCGGTCATGAACATTGCCAAACACGCGCCGGCCATTGCGAATAAGGCCAATGATAAGCACATCCGCCTTGTCTGTTTCCTCGTCCATGTCACGAACACGCCGGCCGATCAGTGAGGATTTTTCCGGCACAGTCATTTCCGCAATATAATCGGCCAGTTCAAAATAATTGCTGTTGTCACCATTGCCCAGATTGCCGGTCGGAATCATTCGCCAGCCAATAATTGCTACAAACAACAACCCGACCAGTGCACAAACAAGTCCAACCGGCAGAAAATCAAACATCAGGAAAGGGGAACCCAGTTCCTGTTCGCGATAGGTGGCAATAATGATATTGGGCGGGGTACCGATCAGGGTGACCATTCCCCCCAAAATGGTGGCAAAAGACAAAGGCATCAGGGATAATCCCGGACTGCGCCCGGATTTACGTGCAGTTTGCATGTCAACCGGCATCAATAATGCCAGTGCGGCGACATTGTTCATGAATGCAGACAAAATAGCTCCGATACCGCCCATGATTGCGATATGGGCAGCCAACCCCCTCGAGGCATCGATCAGGGTACGGGTTATCAGGTGAACCGCGCCGGATTTAACCAGCCCGGCTGAAACCACCAGAACCAGGGCAACAACCACCGTTGCCGGGTGGCCAAAACCTGAAAATGCGTCCTTGGTTGGAACCACGCCTGAAATCACGCCAAACAGTAATGCGGAAAAAGCGACAAGGTCATAGCGCCAGCGGCCCCACAAAAAGAGGGCAAATACAATAACAAATATCGAAAATAGAATAATCTGGTCGGTTGTCACCTGGGCCTCGTATCTTTAAAAGCTGATTCGCATGCTTGAATTGTGCGGCAAAATATACCGAACCTGAATGGTTTGTGACAGAATAGTATCAGATTTCTTTGGTGCCGCGGTGGAGAAAGCACAGCACCTGATACTATTTCCACTTACCATATTTCCACATTGCATCAAAAGCCTGGCGATAATCTGGCCAGATATAACGCATTTTAAGGATTGCTTTTGATTTGGCATTCGAGACTTTCTTGTTCTCACCGTAAAATGAACGAGCCATCGGGGTCAGATCAGCGGTTTCGAAGTCAATTTCTGCCGGTGGTTCGCTACCCCTCAACTGGTGGACATAGGTAACCACATCCTGTGGTGGGGCCGGTTCATCATCGGTGATGTTGAAAATGCCGTCAGCTTTCAGTTCAATGGCTTTTTGCACTGCAATTGCAATGTCATCACGATGAATCCGGTTGAATACCTGTCCTTTTTTTACCAGGCGGCGCGAGCGGCCCTTTTCAATATTGACAAGCGCATTGCGGCCGGGGCCATAAATTCCTGACAGACGGAATATTGCCAGTGGAATTTTTTTTTGCCTGGCAATATTCTGCCAGCCCGCTTCAGCTTCCAGCCGCTGGATTGAACGTGCGGATACCGGTTTGCAAACGGTGTTTTCATCCACCCATGCCCCGTCATGATTGCCATAGACACCAACCGTCGACAGATATCCAATCCATTTTGTCCCTGTGGCAGACTTCACCGCCTGCAGACAGGCATTGATAACCGGATCACCTTTATCATCCGGGCCGACGGAGACCAAAATATGGGTTGCAGCGTGAATTGCTTCATCAATCGCGCTACTTGAATGAATACCGTCAAATACCAAATGGCGGAACCGGTCATCACGCTTCTCCCCATTTGAACGGTTGGTAACGGAGATTTGGTCAAATTGCCCAAGCACTTTTTGTCCAATAGCCGTTGCAGAATATCCAAATCCGAAGATCAGCAAATGTGTTTTTGCTTTGCCATCTATTTCAGGGTTATTTGTCACTGAAGTTGCAGCTCCACTCTGTTCGAACCTTATCATCGGTTTCCCGGACAAGGAAACAATCGCGTTGTTGGGCAATCTGCTGGTCATCAGCTATCATGCGAAAAGCCCATACGGCCGCCCCGCGTATTACCGGATTGACATCCTTGATATGGTCAATCAGCAAACCGGCCAGATCTTTATTGCCACTGTTGCCCGCCGCAATCAAAACATTTCGAATGAAGCGATCGCGGCCGATTCGTTTTACCGGCGATGCGGAAAAAAACCTTCTGAATTCTGTATCATCAAGTCTCATTAGAAAATCAAGGCCCGGATATCGCAGGTCTTCACGCGCCTGTAATTTTGTTTCACTGGCGGTTTTTGCAAATTTGTTCCAGGGACAAATGGCCAGACAGTCATCACAGCCAAAAATTCGATTGCCGACAGACTTTCTGTATTCAAGTGGTATTGGCCCTTTGTTTTCGATGGTCAAATAGGAAATACACCGGCGTGCATTGATCTGATAGGGGGCCGGAAAGGCATTTGTCGGACAAATATCCAGACAGGAGTGGCAATTGCCGCAATGATCAATTTCTTCCTTGTCGGGCTCAAGCTCGGCACTGGTAAAAATTGACCCGAGAAACAGCCAGGAACCAAATTCGCGTGAAACCAGATTAGTATGTTTGCCTTGCCAGCCTATACCGGCTTTGTATGCCAGCGGTTTTTCCATTACCGGTGCGGTATCAACGAATACTTTTACATCGCAAGCACGCCAGGAAGCCAGTTTCCCGGCCAGTATCTTCAATTTGCCTTTGATAATATCATGATAATCACGGTTGCGGGCATAGACAGAAACCATCCCGCAATTGTGGTCTTTCAGTCCATCAAGGGGATTTGTTTTCGGACCGTAGTTCATTGCCAGCATAATTACAGAATTGGCTTCATGCCAGAGCTCACGCGGATTGCTTCGGCGCAATAACGTATCTTCCATCCATCCCATCGAACCATGATAGCCTTTGCCAATATAATTACGCAGATTGTATTCCGCGTCTTGTGGCAGTTTTGCTGAAGTTATCCTGCATAAATCGAAACCCAGGTCGATGGCGGCTTTCGAGATTTTGAGATTCAGCTTTTCAGCGGTAACATTGTTCATAAAGAACCATTTAGCAGAGTGTGAACCGGATTGGCATGTTTATGCAAAGCCTGTCAGAAATCCAGATCAACATAGTGGGAAACCGGGGCCAGCCCTATGATTTTATCCGCCAGAAGTGGTCTGAATGACGGCCGTGATTTCATCCTGGCATACCATTCCTTCAAGGCGGGCTCGTCATTCCAGGAAATTTCACCCAGATAATCCAGTATTGAAATAACCGCAGCGCCTGCCATATCCGCGTGAGAAATTCGCGTTCCCGCCAGCCAGTTTCGGGTGGCAGTCAGATGGGAGATATAACGCATATGATTTTTCAGGTTTATACGTCCTGCCCTCAGGGCCGCCGCATCAGGTGATCCGCCTCCCTCCTGTTGCCTCATCAGAAGTTTCAGTATCCGCTCTCCTGTCAGATGGCGTACCACTTCATCTTCCATTTTGGTCAGGAACCACTCGACCAGACGGCGTACTTCGGCTCTGGTATGCGGGTTTTCAGGCATCAGACGCCTTTCCCTCATCAGGGCACCGCGTGTTTCATCCAGATATTCACCAATAACGATCGCACCAGAGATTGACTCGACGCTGTTATCAACCATAATGGGAACCGTTCCAGCTGGATTCAATGCCAGTAACTGTGGTCGCCGCTGCCAGTATTTTTCTTCAATTAAATCTGCATTCTGGTCATATTCGCCCAATATCAAACGAATATAACGACATCCTGCAGATACTGGATGATGGACCAGTTTTAAAATTTGTCCGCTCGGTTTAGCGGGTTCCGGATTGCTGCTCACACTGATTGGTCCTGTGGTAAAATTCAAATCTGAAAATTTATCTGGTTTACTTAACCTATTGTGCATATTAACACCAACTATTCCATTGGGTGGGTCCAGTTATTACGGCTGGCCAATACCGAAAATTTTGAATTGGGAACAGGAAAATAGATGGCGGGACAAACGATAGCGAGTGCGGTTATTCTGGGTATCACCGAAGGGCTTACCGAGTTTCTTCCGGTATCTTCAACCGGGCACATATTGCTTCTGGGAGAACTAATCGGATTTGAATCAACTGAAAAAACTTTTGAAATACTGATTCAGCTGGGAGCTATTCTTGCTCTTTTGTCTGTATATTTTTATCGGTTATGGTCGCTTGTCGTAAGTTTACCCAGCAGTAACCGTTCCCGACATTTTGTCGGCGGAATAGTGCTGGCATTTCTTCCCGCCGCTATAGTGGGAATTGCCGGCTACAGCTTTATCAAAACAATATTGTTTGAAACCCCGGTTGTTATTTGTACCATGCTGATCATTGGCGGATTGATTTTGCTGTTTATTGATCGCTTGCAACTGAAGCCAAAATATTTTGACGTAATGGATTATCCTTTGTCCCTTTGCTTCAAAATTGGACTTTTCCAGTGTCTGGCGATGATTCCGGGAACTTCACGCTCGGGTGCAACAATTGTCGGATCATTGATAATGGGAACAGATAAGCGTTCCGCAGCAGAATTTTCATTTTTTCTTGCCATGCCAACGATGGCTGGCGCGTTTGCCTATGATCTATACAAGAATATCAATCATCTGAGCGCCGATGATCTGAATTACATCATGGTCGGATTCGTCATGGCTTTTATCTCCGCTTTTGCTGTAGTGCGGAAATTGCTGGATTATATCTCACGTAACGGCTTTGCACTTTTTGCCTGGTGGAGAATGATAGTCGGGTCGGCTGGTATGGTCTGGATTTATCTGGCTTGATCCTGAATTTCCCCAAACATTACAAGTTGTTCATTACATAGCTTTAATTTGAATTTTTGGTGATCAACCATCATGTTGGATTCATTAAGTAACAAGTAGAATTCCAGCCACAAAGGAAAGCCTGATGTTTGGATTAAGAAAACGAACCTGGATTATCGGTGGAGTTGTTGCCACATTGATTGCCACCGGTGCAGTCGCCTCACGCATTCACGGCCGCTCTGTTGAAGACCGGGTTGATTTTGCCACCTATATGATTACCAGGAAGCTGGAACTCAATGACAGCCAGGAGGCATCTCTCGACAAATTGGCCGCAAGCTGGGTAGCTAGTGCCGGCACCATGAAATCTTTCCGCAAATCAATGATTGACGAAGTCAAGAACCTGGCCAGCGGAGAAGATCTTTCGGTGGAGCAACTGAATGCCCTGCGCGACAAGGTTAAAGCCGAAATCGACCGGAGAACCAACCAACTGGTTCCCGAACTGGTGGCTTTCTATAACGGGCTGGATCAGAACCAGCGCGCCAGGATTACCTCCCGCCTGGACAAAATGTCCGAACGTATGGAAAAAGGTGGTTTTTCACATCGTCGTGGCCGCAGACATCATCATTGGCAGGAAAGCGACTGATTAGAACAAGTTTCTACGAGCCCTAAAATTAGGCCCGATTTCAGGATCGGGCCTTTTGGTCAGGGTCTTTCCGGCTTGGATTTAACCATTTGATGGAGCCGAATCAGTTCACTCTGCCAGGCGAAAACCCGAAAAGTCTTTGGGCGATATCGGTATCGGTATCGGTATCGGTATCGGTATCGGACAAAGTTAGAGCACTTCCGGCTTGGATTAAACCATTTGATGGAGTCAAATCAGTTCACTCGGCTAGGCGCGGAACCCGAAAATGTATCTGGGCGATTTGTATATCGGGCAAGGTTCGCAACGCAGCCCCAACAAGATTCTGGGGGCTGATTTGGGCCGCCCCAGGAATATGGCGAAGGCTTGTTTTTCACGCCCGCTGGACTGCGTTATGCTTCGCTTATGGTATATAGACCACCGCGCAAGCATGCCTTGGCAGTCGGCGTGAAAATCAAGTCAGATGATTCAATCCAAGCCGGAAAAGCCCTGGTTGTTTCTATCAGTGTCGCAGAATGGTGTTAATGAATGAATCCTGAGCCTAAGATTGTTTCACAATGATCGGTGTCAACAGGTCACCAAAATTACCATCACCACAATGATGACGAGCCGAGCGAATCAGTTCCACTGACACGCCTGATTCCACCGCTTTCATCACCGATTGGTTCAGCCTATGCAGATCGTTGGCCACCATGCGAATGGCTGACTGCTGATCTGTATTCATGGATGAAGCCATTTCCTCGCTTCTTTCCTTGACGGGTGGTTTGGCACTCATTTAATTTCTCCATATTGCAAGTTTTATTGCTTCACTTGTGCAGCGGTCTATTCGGCTGCGTTGCTAAATTTGCTCGAATTCTGTTGATTCACCCCTGGTAATGGTCGAAGAACTGCCGCCGCAAATTGTCATTGATACCGCATCATAATAACCGGCACCTACTTCGCGCTGGTGTCTGGTCGCCGTATAACCGCTCTCCTCACTATCAAATTCTGCTGCCTGTAAATCTGAATATGCAGCCATTTGATATTCCTTGTAGTTGCGTGCAAGCTCAAACATACCATGGTTTAACTGGTGAAAGCCAGCCAAAGTGACAAACTGGAATTTATAACCCATAGCACCCAATTCGCGTTGGAATTTGGCAATGGTTGCATCATCCAGATTAGCCTTCCAGTTGAAGCCTGGCGAACAATTATATGCCAGCATCTGGTCTGGATGTTGTCTAAGAATACCTTCGGCAAATCTCTTCGCCTGTTCAAGGTCCGGTTTTGAGGTTTCGCACCAAAGGAGATCACAATAATCAGCATAGGCAACACCACGGGCGATGCAGCATTCCAGTCCGTTACTAACCTGATAGAAACCTTCCGCTGTGCGTCCGGCATCATAGTCGACAAATGGTTTGTCGTTTTCATCAATATCAGAGGTCAACAGTCTTGCGGCTTCCGCGTCAGTTCTTGCGATCACCAGGGTTGGAGTACCCATTACATCGGCAGCAAGGCGGGCGGCATTCAGATTGTGGATATGTTGACCCGTTGGAATCAGGACTTTACCGCCCAGATGACCACATTTCTTTTCAGACGCAAGCTGGTCCTCATAGTGGACACCTGCAACACCTGCCTCGATATAGGCTTTCATTAATTCAAATGAATTAAGCGGTCCGCCGAATCCGGCTTCCGCATCGGCGACTATCGGTGCAAACCAGGTTTCAACCGAGTGCTTTGCTTCGGCAGTCTCGATCTGGTCCGCTCTTTGCAGGGTTCGGTTAATGCGTCTTGCCAGTTCCGGTCCGGCATTGGCAGGATATAAAGACTGGTCGGGATACATGGCTCCTGCGGTATTCGCATCAGCTGCCACCTGCCAGCCGGAGAGGTAGATCGCCTTCAGACCGGCGCGGACCATTTGCATAGCCTGATTGCCTGATAATGCACCAAGAGAGTTGACATAATCTTCTTCATTGACCAGTTTCCACAACCGGTTTGCCCCCATTTCAGCCAGGGTATATTTGATATCAATGGAACCACGCAGGCGCTGCACGTCTTCTACACTGTAAGGGCGTTTGATACCGTCATAGCGGCCTTCCGGTGCGCCGGGAACGAGATTGTAGAAATCGGTCATGATCAGTTATCAACAATTACAATGTTAATGTCATAAATTGACAAATTCACAAAATAATCCAGAAATAATTCTTGAAAACGTTATAGAAAAAGGTAAATTGGTTACGATCTGTCAAGCTTGATTGTAAAAATGTCAAATTTGTAAAAGAATTTGATCAGAAATTTGAAATTCTGTAAAACTCAATACCGACTTTTTTGGAATTCGCGATGGCGCAGCAAAAAAAGATTTTCGCAGGTCCAAAAATTCGACGTGCGCGTTTGGCTCGAGCAGAAACCCAGACTGCAATGGCCCAGTCCTTAGGCATTTCAGCAAGTTATCTAAATCTTATTGAAGGCAACCAGCGCCCGCTTACCGTACAATTGCTGATCAAACTTGCGTCTGCCTATGATTTTGACCTGGAAGACCTGCAGGGCAAAGGCGAAGCTGACACCATCAGTCAGCTGCGCGAAGTATTTGCTGACCCGTTGCTGGCCAGTGACTTGCCGGATCATTCTGAATTAATTGAAATCAGTGATGCGGCCCCCAACACTTCAGCCGCGATGATAAAGCTGTATCGGGCCTATCGTGAGTCACTTGACCGGTTGTCAGGTCTATCCCGACTGATGGCCAAAGAAGGTGGCGAGGGTATTAGCGGCACCGCACGCCTGCCAAGTGTCGAAATGCATGAAACCTTTGAGAAGATATCGCCCTACTTCCCTGCAATCGAGCGCGCAGCGGCAAAACTGTTGCAAAGCCTGCCCAAGGGTCCGGATATGATGGCTTCCCTGCAACACTGGCTGCATAGCGAACATCACATTGCCGTTCAAGTTCTGCCCGTAGAAACGATGCCGTTGTGGCGACGCAGATTTGATAAACATTCCAACCGGTTACTGATCTCGGAACGATTGTCTCCAGCTGACCAGGTGCAGGAAGTGGCAATGGAGGTGGCATTTCTGGCCGAGGGGAAATTGATTGGTGATGAGGTTGAGTTTCTGAATTTGACAACCAATGAAGCGCGAAGGCTGGCACGATTTGAATTTGCCCGCTTATTGGCATTTGCCATCATGATGCCTTATGACAATTTTCTGTCTTCAGCCCGACGCGTCAACTATGATATCAACATATTAAGATCCAGGTTTTCAGTGACATTTGCCCAGGCAACATGGCGTTTGATTATGTTGGCAAAGCATGGACAAAGCGCTGTTCCATTTTTTGTCATGGAGATTGATGCCGCAGGAAACCGGTTGCGGCGCGGCGGCACCAATGGATTTCCATTGACACGATTTGGTGGAGATTGTGCGAAACTGATTGTCCATCAGGCGTTTACCAGTCCAGGACAGATATTTGCCGAGCAGGTTATTTCACCCGATGATGCAAGATTTATTGTTCTGGGCAGGACTATCGAAGGTCTTCGATCGGGCTATGAAGATCGCCCGCAGAGAACCGCTTTGTTGGTCGGGTTTGATATCGCTCACGCAAATGAAGTGGTTTACGGTACCGGATTAGTAGGTAGAGATGCTAAAAAAGCCACTGAAATAGGTCCCTCCTGCCGTTTATGTGAGCGCCAGGGTTGTATCGCGCGGGCCCATCCACCGATGACCAGGCCTTTGGGATTGGATGAAATGGTCACCGGTCTCAGTGTCTTTGACTTTCAATAATAAAATTTTTGATGCAATAATCAGGGACGCGGAGGGCGAAACAAATAAACCACAATCCAGACTGGCACGATAACCATTGAGCCCAAAATAATATTGGGCGTTGCCCAGCGCATGCCTTTCTCGACCCAGGCAATTACTATTTCGGGAGTAAGGCCCAATTCCAGCAATATTTCCTCAGCAGATAAATTGAGTCTGGTTAAAATCGCACCTGTTATCAGGGACGCAACGGCGATCTTGACGACCGTAGAAATCAGTTTGATCAAACTCCGCCCCTTCATATCAAAATTTGAGCCGGTATCCAATGTAACAGGTTACAGGGCTGTAAACCCGTAATGATATTATAGCCGGAAATCCCCAACAATGCATCACCAGACTGTATTTATCCCTAACCGCCGTTTTGCACCCTTTCATCCGGTCGCAGTTTGGCTAAAGGAGAACGTGTTACCAAAGGATTTTTGACCGTTCCACCAATGAATATTCGTGCCAGCTGCGCGGGGACGTTACCCGAGGTTTTCCGGCTGATATCGGTATAGATTGCCAGGGATCCGCGTAATAAGTCGGCTTTTCCAGACAGGCGGAATTCATTTTTGTTACCCGTTGCCTTGCCTTTCGTGATCCAGCCCACCCCGTTATAGATAAGCAAATCTAGTGAAAGGTCATTAAATGGTGTTACTCCCTTGATTTCGTCGATTGTGACAAATCCGTTATTCTTGATCAGCGCCGGTATCGCCTTGACCAGGTCTACTCCTTCAATCCGGCCATCCGTCAGAGAAACCTTCATGCTTCCGTAGAATTCTCTGAAATTGCCCAGGTTTGCCACTCCGGGCGCTTTTAAACTGAAGTTTATATCCGTATTGCCGGTAGCAACAAATTCGCCGCCATACCAGTCACGGGCAATCTTTCCCATGGAGACATTGCGCATGATACCCTTCAATTCGATCTCTTCGGTATTTTTTACTGTTTTTGATGAAATGGTCGCAATAATCACCCCGTCAAAAAAGTCGGCTTCGCCGATATCAAACACCCATTCATTATCTGTTAGCATAGCTGTTGCCGCAAGAGCACCAAAACTGTTTTCATGAAATCTGTAATTCTTAGCGGAAAATCTGACATCGAAATCAAACAGATTTTCTTTCAACATACGATTGCCTGATATCGCTTTTGTCGGTGGTTTGCTTGATACGATTTCAACCAGCGGAGTGATATCCAGGGAAGAAAAAGCCAGTGTTCCACTGATTTTCGGTTTTTTGTTTTCATTTCTGCGCAGGATAAGATTTCCGGTTGCCGCATTGAGTCCCAATTCAATCTCTGATTCATCAAATTGAATTTCATGGGCATTTGCTGATACTTTTCCCCTGACCAGAAATTTCCCGAACGGTGGCAAATCAACAGGTTGATTTTCAAATAGCAACTCATACAAGCGTGGTATTGATGGAGTGGCCATGCTCGCATCACCGACCAGTTGAATGTCAGAAACCATGATCGCCTGACCGTTAAATGATGCCGTCAGCGTTGGCGAATCAAATTTCAGGTTTAGTCCTGATTTGCCTGAAGTAAATAACGCGAGAGGATTTTCTGCACTGTTGGAAAATTCAAAGGCCTCCCCACGCCATATGCCCCGGCCGGCTATTTTCCAGGATGAAGCCAGGCTTGGCCAGTTGACAATTGCGTGCAGGTTACTGAGCCGGAACGCCGTTTCCGCATCGCCAACATTTGATTCGACAATACCGTCTATTATCTCAAATTGCCCCAGCTTGATATCAGCTATTGGCAGGGGGTCCTTTTGCTCGACATTTTCCGTAACTTGTTTTTCCACAGATTCCGCCTGCTGGGATTCTTGCAAGTCTTCCGGTTGTCGGGTATCTGCCCAGTTGGTTGTACCGTTTTGGCGTACAAGAAGACTAAACCTTGGCCGAATCATCTTGAAATCAGAAAATCGAGTTTTGCCAAAAATGAGCGGCAGAATTTTCAGGCCAAATTGTAGTTTTTCAACTCGAAGTAAATCGGGCTCATTCTCAACCTGGTTCTCACCACTCATAACCACATTGACAAGTTCCACGCCCAAATAAGGACTGAAGGTCAGATTCGGTTCACCCTGGTAGGATATTCGATTGGCGGTTAACTCCTGGATACGTTTTGCAAGATGTTGTTTGATGCTCTGGTTGGAAACAACAAAAGGTAACGCTGCCAGGCCCGCCAACCCAAGACAAATAACCACTGCTGCAGCTATGATAATTCTTTTCATGTTCAACCTGAAATTCTTGCAAACCTGTTTTTTGGTCGGAGTTGATACCATTCTGATTGTACCCAAATCTACAGATGATATAAATCCTGTGCAAGTAGCGGTTTGGCACAGGAGTGTTTTTTTGCTTCATGGCAAGTCATTTTCAGATAAAGGGAAGTTATTTTGAACCAGTCAACTCAAACACCGATCTGGACCCCGTCGCCACAAAACGTGAAGGCCTCCGGTATAACCAGGTTTTCAAAATTTATGGAAAAAAAGACGGGGAAAAGTTTTACCGATTACAGTGCATTGCACTATTACTCCATTAATAATCTGGAAGGATTCTGGGAAAATCTGTGGGAATATTGCGACGTCAAGGGAGAAAAATCCGGCCCGGTGCTTGAAAATGAGAACCAGATGCCCGGTTGCAAATTCTTTCCGAAGGGCAAATTGAATTTTGCAGAAAATCTTCTCAGGCAAAAGGGGACCCGGGATGCGATTGTATTCTGGGGAGAGGATAAAGTTGAATCCAGACTCAGCTGGGATGAATTGCATCATCAGGTCTCTCAGTTACAGCAGGCATTTACAGATTTTGGCATAACCAAAGGCGACCGTATTGCTGCAATGATGCCAAATCGACCTGAAAGTGTCATTGCAATGCTGGCTGCTTCTGCTCTGGGCGCCATTTGGTCATCCTGTTCTCCCGATTTTGGCGAACAGGGCGTACTGGATCGCTTTAGCCAGATTGAACCCAAACTATTTATCGCCTGTGACGGCTATTGGTATAACGGGAAGAAAGTCGATGTGGCCGACAAGGTCAAAATAATTTGCAGTAAATTGCAGGCCGACACAAACTTAATCATATCCTATGCCGGAGATGCAGAACTTCTGGCGAAAAACATCAAAGACGCTTATGTATTCGACGATCTTCTTGGCCGGTATAGACCTGGCCCGATCGAATTTGCTTCGTTGCCGTTCAATTATCCTCTCTATATTCTGTTTTCCTCCGGCACCACCGGTATCCCCAAATGTATTGTGCACTCCCAGGGTGGAGTTTTGCTCCAGCATCTCAAAGAGCATCAATTGCATTGTGATATCAGGCCTGGTGATCGGGTATTCTATTTCACCACCTGTGGCTGGATGATGTGGAATTGGCTGGTCACAGCTTTGGCCAGCGAAGCAACATTGATGTTGTATGACGGATCACCATTCTCTCCCAGCGGCAATATTTTGTTTGATTATGCAGAGCGGGAGAAATTCACTTTCTTCGGAACATCGGCAAAATTCATTGATGCCCTGCGCAATGCCGGTTTGTCCCCCAAAGATACCAATGACCTTTCCAGCATAAGAACAATAACCTCTACCGGGTCACCACTGGCTGATGAAAATTTTCGGTATGTTTATTCAAATATCAAAAATGATATCCATTTGGCCTCAATGTCAGGCGGGACGGATCTTGCAGCTTGTCTGGTGCTTGGCATACCGGTCAAACCGGTATTTTTAGGTGAAATACAAGGTCCGGCACTGGCAATGGCAACAGATGTCTGGAGTGATGATGCCAAGCCTTTGAGGCAGGAAAAGGGTGAACTGGTTTGCTACAAGCCATTTCCATCCATGCCGATAAAATTCTGGAATGATCCGGATGGATCGAAATACCATGATGCATATTTTGATCAGTTTGAAAATGTGTGGTGTCATGGCGATTTTGCCGAATGGACTGCAAATGGCGGAATGATAATCCATGGCCGATCTGATGCCACACTAAATCCGGGAGGTGTGCGCATTGGCACGGCTGAAATCTATAATCAGGTTGAACAGTTGGAAGAAGTTGATGAAGCGATTTGCATTGGACAAAAATGGGCAGGAGGCCACGGCGATGTGAGGGTTGTCCTGTTCGTGGTGATGGCAAAGGGAGTTAAGTTGGATGAAACAGTTACCAAAAAAATCAAACACAAAATTCGTGTTGGTGCCTCGCCCAGGCATGTTCCGGCTGTTATAATAAGTGTTTCTGATATACCGCGTACGAAATCGGGAAAAATTACTGAGCTGGCTGTCAGAGAAGTAGTTCATGGCAGCGAGGTAAAAAACAAGGAAGCCCTGGCTAATCCGCAAGCACTTGATTTATTTAAAGATCTACCAGAGTTGAATGAATTGTGAAAATTCAGCATGGTTAACAAATTGTAAACAGGAAATTAACTGCGTTTGTGGTAATTGAGACGGAAAAGGTAGCTGAAACACCAAAATTAAGGGTTTGTTAAGAAATTGAGGGCATCGTTACGGGAGAATTTTAGTACTGGTTTCACTCCTTGAAAACGATTTTGGTTTTTGAGTTGCACATGTGCCCCACACTTTTAACTGCGGACCTTCGGGTCCGCTTTTTTTTTGTTGAAGCAAATCTCAACCACGTTGGATCCCTTGACCGCGTCGATTTAGTTTATGGCTCACATCAAATGATTCAATCTAAGCCGGATACTCTAGTCGGCCAATACACGCTGGGTTGGAAACTGGATCAATACAATCGTTCCCTCACCCGGCTCACTTTCGATATCAAAATAGGCTTTGTTTGCCTCAACCAATGCCTTGGCAAGCGGCAATCCCAAACCGGTACCCTGTCCTCGCGTTTCGCTGACAACATTTACCTGGCGGAACGGCTTCAACGCAATTGTGACTTCTTCTTTGCTCATTCCGCGGCCCGTATCGCGCACCCTAAGCGCCACTTCACCATTTCCCTCATAAACGGTAGAAATAATTACCTGGCCATTCGATTCAGTAAATTTAATCGCATTGGAAACGAGGTTAAGAACTATTTGCCGGATTGAACGCGCATCGGCAACCACCTTCGGTACGGCACGAGACAGTGATGTGCGGATCAATACCCTGTTTCCATTCGCCTGTGGTTGTAATAACGCGACAGTCTCTCCAACAACCAGATTGAGGTCGACGGCTTCGAAGGAAAGCTCCATTTTGCCCGCTTCAATTTTGGAAATATCCAGCAGGTCATTAATCAAATCGAGAACATGGATTCCGGAACGATTAATATCGCGCAGGTACTCGCGGTAACGTTCGTTATCAACAGGACCAAAACGTTCTTCTATCATTACATCACTAAAGCCGATAATAGCATTTAGCGGCGTGCGAATTTCATGGCTTATGCGAGCCAGGAATTCCGTTTTCTGTTCGTTGGCACTTTCAGCCTGTTTTCTGGCTTCAACCAGTTCCTCACGCGTTTTTTTCCAGGGCGTCATATCGCGCAAAATTGCGCAAAATTTGTCTGAAGAGCCGATATTGCCAATGGTTACATAAAGCGGAATCAATCCACCGTTGGCTTCAACGCCAATAACTTCACATCCGTCATTCAGCAGGCTTTGGGAATTGGTTTCCGCAAGATTTGCCAGATATTCACTGATGCGATCGTGGCTCTCACTGGCAAATAACAGGTTTACTGATTTTTCACTGACATCTTTATCGGCACGCCCGAATAATGCTTCGGCTGACTGATTGATTGACTGAACAATACCATCCTTGTCCAGAATAATAATTCCGTCTGTTGCTGTATCCAGGACATTGTGAAGTTCTGACACTCTCATCATGTCGAGAACAATTTTTTCATTCTCCGCCAATTTGTCGTGTCTGGGTTGCCTGAATGATAATAGCATTGCACTACCGGCATCCCAGGGCACACTCTGCAACAGGGCCTTCACACGCATTTGGCCGCCATCGCGATCATTCAGGATCACTTCGTTATTATCTCTTATCTCGGCTGAATCATCATAACCAAACAAAGCATGGATATCGCCAGCGTCCCTCAATTCCTGAAAATTGTCATAACCGGTTAATGTCAGTAATTCCTGATTTGCAAAAAGCATTTTCTCATCACGAAAAATCAGTACCGGTACAGGCAGGCGTTCCAGTAAAGACGTGTCAACGCGCGGGGATATGCTTTCATCAATTTTTTCAGGGTCAGTCTCAGCATGACTATCATTATTTAAGAGATTCGGGTTCTTGTCCTGGATATGGTCATCCGATTGGTCAGTTTTGGCCAAATCATTTTCGGACACCAGGCTATATGTTTGATCTTCAGAATTGTTTTCATTTTGCTGGATGTCATGATTGCGATGCAGACGGGAAACTCCATATTTGGAGGTGTCGCGCAGTTTTTGTCCGATTTCATGAAATGCA
Organism: Hyphomicrobiales bacterium; assembly: GCA_024225445.1. Lineage (GTDB taxonomy): Bacteria > Pseudomonadota > Alphaproteobacteria > Rhizobiales > Rhizobiaceae > JAAEMP01. The sequence continues at coordinate 27,003 of JAAEMP010000065.1, forward strand.
CGATTTTCTTTATTGGTTAATTCAGGATCATCATCCTGTTGCTGCCGGGATTTTTCCCGTGTACTCCCTCTTCGCGAGCTAATATCTACTATATTCGTCAGTTTTGATTTTTGGTCCCGATTCGCAGTAATTTGCTTCCCGCCATTATTCTCATTTTCCAGCTCGTGCCGAATCGCACTATTTGCAGCTTCATCATGCTCCAGGATTGAGGCATCGGCGCCCGCCAAAGCCATCCCGGTTTCATCGGGATCAACTATTGTGTCGAGCAGTCGAACAATGCCAAATCCACGAAATCCATCGAAATTTCTCCCGCTGCTGAAGGTCGGTAAAGCGGCCAGATCAATGGGAACCTGCAAATCAGTCCCCTGCACAGGCCAAAATACGGATTTTCCTGACCAGGTGTCCTGATTTTTCAAAAGTGAGAGAATTTCTCCACTACCGTCAAAACCAAAAACGGTTGCAACATCACTCCATTTTCGACCGACTATATCAGCCGCATTTGGTCCAACCGCCTCGGCAAGTTCTTCTGAGACAGATGTAAAAACCTGATCGGTATTCGTAATCCAGGCGAAACGAACCGGATCCGTATTGTTGGAAAATTCAAACTCATCTTGCCGTTCATCAAATCCGGTCTTGTTGTCCAGGTTTTCATTACCATTTTCAACTATTTTCACTAGCATGGAAATTTCTTCTTCCAGGCTAGCAGTTGTTTCATTTTCTGAAAAATCATCAGACTTGTCAGATTGATCACCGAATAATGCGGTATCTAATTTATTGTCAACCGGGGAAATCTCTTCATCAATCCTGTCTCCACCATCACCGGCCTCTTCTTCGCCCTTCAGATTGCTACTGGATTTGTCTGAAACATCAGATGGTTTTTCATCTTCTCTCTCATCTTCATTTTTCAATCCGGCAATAGGAGATTCCATTGACAGGGGCATCGCCAATTTTTCTGGCACCTCCGGTTCGTCGATAATTTCAGTTTTGTCTGATTGCTCAGATATCTGCGGATTATCACCAGCCAGCACCAATATTCTCTTTGGACTGGTCGCAAGCAGATACAGGTTCAGTGAAACCCTGGCTTTATTTTCCCCCGATACCTCCATGGATGCCATGGATTTGCTACGTATTTTCAAACATGACTTTTCCATTATATCTGGTAGAATTCCAACCTCGGCAAATTCCTCAGTTGCTGAAATCACCAGACCAAACTCATCGCAAATTGCTCTGGCGGAACCAATATCCGCAATATTTTCCAATACCAGATTTGTGAATTCATGTTCACGCAAATCTTCCAGAACCGGGTTTGCGCAGGTGATAATTATGGCCTTATTGCCACCGCTTTGCTTGCCGGTGCCTTTTAGTTTAATAAATCCGATTTCACATTGCAGAAATCTTGAATGGCCCTCGTTGACCACCCTAAATCCGCGATAAATCCTTTCCTTGTCCAATTGACGCACAGCCGCTTTCACCTGGCCCAGGAACGGGTGGTCGGGTTGAATGCTGGCTGCCATAAATTCTTGGATTGATGTCCCGCCAAAAAGACCGGCCCCTGAAGTATTGGCCCAGATAATTTTGTCCAGTCCGGGTGAATAGACAATTACTGCATCCCGGCTCAGCATTTTGCGCAATAGTTTCTTGTGGCCCAGATGGCCCAGCCATTCCAGATTTGGTGATTTAATATTACTGCTCATTACTCGAACCCTGTGCTGTTATCTGTTTGCACGGCGAATTTACCTGAAATTCTGAATACCGTGCAACAGCATTAACTTTCTATTAATAATACGCTGAGGTGGACGGGTCCATTATTTTTACGAAATCCAGCCAATATCCTGATGGCAGGGTTAATTTTTGTGATCTCGGGGCAAATATTACACAATTTTTCAGTAATTTCACAGACCTCCTTGCAAAACCTGAAAGTTATAAGTATCTGATGGCTGCAGTTAATATTGCCGGAACAAGTAACTTTTGCCCGGAATTATCAACCGGCGTTGGTTGATGCATTCCGGTTGGGTTTTGCGGTTGTAGCTCAGTTGGTTAGAGCGCTGGATTGTGGCTCCAGAGGTCGGTGGTTCAAATCCACCCAACCGTACCATTTGGTCCCGGGTCCGACCCGGAGACATAGGTAACAGTTTGTGCCCAAGACATAGGTAACACCCTCGTGGCGAACGGGGTGTCGTTAGTTTGCAGTGTTTTTTTGCCGGAATTTGTTAATTGATCCGGGTACAAAAATTGCGCACTGGGGAAATTTGGAAATAATTGAGTGCATTTAAACTGTCGTTAATCCGGCAAAAAGAGCCAAAATCAGGTTCGCCCGCAGGGTTTTGCATAAATTGCCCACTATCGGTGGAGTTTTTCTTGCAAAGGGCACCACCCTGTACTGCGAAAAGCTCCTTGATATTGAACAATTTCTGCAAAATCAAAC
>JAAEMP010000066.1 GCA_024225445.1 Hyphomicrobiales bacterium
ACGCCGGTTTTCAAGACCGGTGCATTCGACCACTCTGCCACCTCTCCGCTATAGTGGGCCATGCAGCGCCTAGATGCGCTATTTGAAGGCGTAATTCAAGAGGAAATTTTGCGAGGAATTGAGTTTTTACGGGTGTGTTACAAAAACAGGCGGGACCGGCAGTTTGCCGATCCCGTAGTCGCGGTAAATTCAGTTCGATATTTCTACTGAGGCAGTTTGTCATCGACGCCTTTGACATAGAAGTTCATGCCCAGAAGCGTACCGATTTCAGCGCTTTCTCCGGCTTTCAACCAGACGCTGCCATCCTGTTTGGTGATCGGGCCGGCAAATGGATTGAGGTCACCTGCCTTGATTTTGGCCATAGTTGCTTCCGCCATCGATTTCACATCGCCGGGAACATTGGTAATTGGCGCCATGTGAACCATTTCGGCGTCCATTCCACCCCAGGTGTCTTTCGATTCCCATGTTCCATCCATCGCCGCCTTGATGCGTCGGATGTAATAATCAGCCCAGTTATCGATGATCGCCGTCATCTGTGTTTTGGGACCAAATTTGATCTGGTCTGATGCCTGACCAAAGGCGTGCACACCACGTTCAGCAGCAACCTGCATCGGAGCGGTGGAATCAGTGTGCTGGGTCAGGATATCAGCACCCTGGTCAATCAGGGTCTTGGCTGCATCGGATTCTTTACCCGGGTCAAACCAGGTATTGACCCAGATCACTTTCAGCTTGAAATCGGGATTGACCGATTGTGCGCCCAAAGTAAAGGCATTAATGCCACGCACGACTTCGGGAATCGGGAAGGAAGCGATATAACCGGCAACTCCGGTCTTCGACATCTTTGCAGCAATCTGACCGATAACATAACGGCCTTCGTAAAACTTTGATGAATAGGTTGAGACGTTGTCGGAATCCCGTTTGTATCCTGTTGCGTGCTCAAATTTCACCTTCGGAAACTTCTTGGCTACCTTGTTGGTGGCATCCATATATCCAAATGATGTGGTAAAGATGATATTACACCCAGAACGGGCAAACCGCTCAATAGCCCGTCCGGCATCGGCACCTTCTGGCACACTTTCCAGGAATGCGGTTTCAATTCCCAGGGCTTTTTCGGCAGCCTTGCGACCCTCATCATGCTGGTAACTCCAACCGAAATCGCCAGTAGGACCGACATAGACAAAACAGGCTTTTGTCGCTGCAGAAACGGGCGCAACCATTGCAGTTCCCAAGGCGGTCACCAAACCAATGGCACCTAATATTGATGTAGATTTTTTCATTTCATTCCCTTTCATTTTGAAGTTAATTTCGAGTTTTCATTCCCGTGTTTTTTTACCGATCCGGCACGAATCCTTTACCCAAAGAAGCGGGTGTATTGATCAGTGTCAATCGGCGGTTTTTGGATATAATAACCAGAACTACAATTGTCGCAACATAGGGCAATGCTGACAAAAATTGCGATGGGATCGATTTGATCAATCCTGTCAGGTAAAACAGCCCGGAGGGCAGAAATGACAAAGAATTGATATCTATTGCCTGGATGTGCAACTGGGCAATTGTCACCGCGCCAAACAGATAGGCGCCCATCAATATTCTCCATGGACGCCATGAGGCGAACACCACCAGCGCCAGCGCAATCCATCCCCTGCCAGCTGTCATGCCTTCTACCCATTGCGGCACATAGACCAGCGCCAGATGCGCGCCAGCCAATCCGGAGCAGGCCCCACCAAACATCACCGCCAGATACCTGATCTTGATGACATCAATACCCAGCGAATGAGCCGAGGTGTGATTATCACCAACAGAGCGCAAAGTCAGTCCAGCCCTGGTTTTGAACAGGAACCAGTTAATAGCGATCAACAAGGCAATTGAAAAATAGAATATCGCATCCTGGGAAAACAGCAATTTGCCGACTAGTGGCAGTTGCGACAGGCCGGGAATGACAATCGGCAGCATTTTGACACCGGGCTGGCCAACATAGGCTTCCCCGATAAGCCCGGATAATCCAAGCCCCAATATGGTCAGCGCCAGACCGGTTGCCACCTGATTTGCCACCAGGTTGATTGTCAAAAATGCAAACAGTAGCGAAAACAGCATACCTGCCACTATCCCGCCAAGAGCACCCAGATAAGGGTCTCCGGTAATTTGCGCACTTGCGAAGCCGGCTACCGCCCCCATGATCATCATGCCTTCGACCCCAAGGTTGAGGACACCGGAGCGCTCGGTGACCAGTTCACCCAGAGCCGCAATCATCAACGGGGTGGCAGCAGTGAAGATTGTCAGCAAAATAGCTTCTGTCATTTCCATGAATCTGCCTCCTTTCTAGATCGATTGCGCACTAGGCGTGCTTTCTCGAGCTGATAAATTTGATCCGATAATGAATAAGTGTGTCGCTTGCCAAAACAAAGAACAGCAGTACGCCCTGAAATACCCGCCCGACCTTGTCAGAAATGCCAAGCGAGATTTGAGCCGCCTCGCCACCCAGATAGGAAAGTGCCAGAATAAGGCCAGCGGCCATCACACCGAGCGGATTAAGACGCCCCAGAAAAGCAACAATAATCGCTGCAAATCCATATCCGGGAGAAACTACCGGGCGCAATTGCTGAATTGCTCCGGCTACTTCAGAAATTCCGGCAAGTCCGGCCAGTGCTCCAGATATCAGGAAGGCAGCCAACGTCATTTTTCTGGCGCTAAAACCGGCGAACCTGCCGGCACGTGGTGCCTGGCCGATGACTTTCACCTGAAATCCCTTGATCGTCTTGCCCATCATGAACCAGGCGATGATCACAGCAATCAAAGCCAGTAACGCGCCGTAGTGGGCCGGGCCGGAGGAAAACATTTCCGGCAGAATCTGACCGTCGGTATAAGTACGGCTTTCGGGGAAATTATAGCCTGCGGGGTTGCGCCAATGGCCTCTGACAAGCCAGTCCAAAAACAACTGAGCCACATAAACCAGCATCAGGGATGTCAGGATTTCATTGGCGCCGAACCGGTTTTTCAAATAAGCGGGTATTGCAGCCCATCCCGCGCCCCCGGCCATTGCCATGACCAACATCAATGGCAATACCCAAAAACCTGCCTGGTCGGGAAACAATATCGGCAGGATGGAGCCGGCAATAGCGCCCATCACCAACTGACCCTCAGCTCCGATATTCCAGTTGCCGGAAGAAAAACAGACCGACAATCCGACCGCAATCAGTATCAGCGGTGTCGCCTTGATTATCAATTCATGCAAGGACCAGACTTCGGTCAGCGGTTCAATAAAATAGGTAAAAAGTGCAGTTGCCGGATTTAATCCCAACGCGGAAAACAGTATGATTCCCGCAACCAGCGTCAGGCCCAATGCGATAAAGGGTGACAAAGCCGAAAATACCACAGAGTGGGCCGCGCGGCGCTCAAGCTCAATGCGCATTTTTGTCAGCCATCATGAAGGCCCCCCATTTTCAATCCAATTTCCTCCCTTGTGATTGATTCGGCGTCCTCAGGTTTTGACAGATGGCCGTCACTCATCACTGCTATGCGGTCGGATATTTCCATAATTTCATCCAGATCCTGGGAAATCACAACCACAGCTGAACCCGCCCGGGCAAGATCAATAACAGCCTGACGAATCTTTTGTGCCGCTCCGGCATCCACACCCCAGGTCGGCTGATTGACAACCAGTATTGACGGTTTGCGATCCAGTTCCCGGCCCATGATAAATTTCTGCAGATTACCACCTGACAAGGCCGAAGCATCGGGGTCTTCGCCTGATTTGCGCACATCCATTTCCTCACAGATACGTTTGGTAACCGATTTGATTACCCCGTTCTGGATAACGCCGAGCGGGCCCATACCCAGAAAGGACTTTGAGTCAGACCCGTGACGGGCAAGGATCAGATTTTCGCTGAGGCTTAAATCTGGTACAGCACTATGGCCCAGCCGTTCTTCGGCTACAAATGCACCACCGAGTCTGCGCCGAGCGGTAATTCCCATTGATCCACATTCATGCCCGTTATAGCGCACACTGGCATTGTCACTGGAGGTTGTTTCACCAGACAAGACATCAAAAAACTCACTCTGTCCGTTACCGGCCACGCCAGCAACACCAACAACTTCCCCTGCCCTGACACTAAGGTTGATATCAGTTAATTCCATGGCGAATGGTGATGCGGCTTCCTGATTTACATTGTGTAATTCCAGCAATGCTTCACCGGTTACTTCACCCCTACCGGTGCGGGTCACATCACCTACATCAGCACCAACCATCAAATTGGCCAGCGATGCCGCAGTCTCATCCGCCGGTGTGCATTCACCGACAACCTTGCCATGGCGCAGAATGGTTGCGTGGTCACACATTTTTTGCACTTCATCCAGCCGGTGAGATATATATAATATCGAACGACCTTCAGACCTTAACCTTTCCAGGGTCTCAAACAGGGCGTCAGCCTCCTGCGGCGTCAAAACTGATGTTGGTTCATCCAGAATGATCAGTTCGGGATCCTGTAACAGGCAACGTACAATCTCGACGCGTTGACGCTCTCCCACCGACATGTCGCCAATGATGGTATCAGGCTGCAACGGCAGGCCATATTCCTCAGATACCTGCCTGGCTTTCTCGCCAATATCCCTGATGTCATTTTCTTTCCCCAGAGAAAGAGCTATATTTTCTGCCACCGACAATGAATCAAACAATGAAAAATGCTGGAACACCATCCCGATGCCAGTGCTTCTGGCCTGGGAAGGAGATGGAATTTCAATCGGCTTTCCATGCCAGAGGATTTCACCTCCATCTGGCTGGAGCGATCCATACAGCATTTTCACCAGGGTGGATTTGCCGGCACCATTTTCACCAAGCAGCGCATGGATTTCACCTTTTGAGACCTCAAGGCTGACGCTGTCATTGGCAACAAGATCACCGAACTTCTTGGTGATTGCCTGAACTTCCAGCATAGGTATAGAATTAGAATTGTTCATCGTTAGAATTGGCGCAGGTTTCGTTAAAGAAATCCAGTCAAATATTGCAATGTTTTAGCAATATAATTTGTTGATTTATCAATAAATTTTTGAAGATATTGTAATGCAAATCATAAAAAATCACTGTTATCTCGTTGATAATCAGTTCAATTTACCCATCATCTGAAGTGCAAATCCAATGCAGAACAGGTAAATGCTGGTTGTCATAATTACGGCATCGACTACAAATGGTGCATCAAGTTCATACCAGATCGCAATTGCTCCAGAAATGCACCATGTCACAAAAACTGCCATTGTCGCTGTGCGCCATACCTTAACCCTGACCGGGTGAACAAAAATCACCGGCACAAAAGTCAGCACTGCTGAAGCAATCACAATTACTACTGAAAAAATCGGCCCTGGAGAGACGATAAACAATGTAAATACCACCATGTTCCAGGTAACAGGAAATCCGATAAAGCCATAATCCCTGCTTTTCATGCGGGTATCGGCATAATAAATCGCGCTGGTGACGACAATTACCGCAGCACAAGCAAAAGAAGCATATCTACCCATCAAACCGCTTTGATACAGGGCAAAGGCCGGTAGCATCACATAGGTGAAATAGTCGATGACTGCATCCAGAATTTCACCGGACCAATAAGGCCACCATTTCTTGACCTCGAGTTTTCGCGCCAGGGGACCATCTACCCCGTCTACCAGCAAAGCAACCCCCATCCATAAAAACATTTCCGGAAACCGGAATTCGGCCGCAGCAACAAGTGCTAAAAACGCAAAAAATGCTCCCGAAGCTGTCAGAATATGGACACCAAACGCCCACAGTGCATTTTTTGACAATCCAAACAAGACCGCAATTACCTATACTATTAAGTCCTCAAATACATTTTGGCACCTATGAAAATGTTAGGCAAGCGGCTGTCCATTTTAACCGGTGTAATTTATAATATGTTCTCAAAAGCGACCCGGAACAGATAAAGATATATGAAAAGTCCAGACAAATTTGATACTATTATTGCCGGAGGTGGCCTGATTGGTCTGACTGCAGCAAATGCATTAGCCAGAATCAATTCCGGTGATCCCGCAAAAACAAGTCTAAAAATCGCATTGATTTCTCCACAGTTTGTTGAACCAGACGGCAGAACAACAGCACTGCTAGCACACAGTATCGATTATCTGAAGGAAATTGATGTCTGGAAGAAGGCATTACCAAAGGCCGCAATAATGTCGGCGATGCGAATTATCGATAATACAAAACGCCTACTTCACTCTCCGGAAGTAGCATTTAAATCAATGGAAATTGGACTGGATGCTTTTGGATATAATATCCTGAATTCGGACCTGAGCGCGGCTCTTTCCAGCTCACTGAAAAATTATAGTAATTATCATAGAATAAACGATAAGATAGCCAGAGCTGTACAACGCGATGGCAAGGTAATCGTCAGACTTGATTCAGGAGTTGAATTATCCGGCCGGTTACTCATCGGCGCTGACGGGAGGAATTCAACCGTACGTCAATATGCCAACAATGGTGAAGGCATCAAAGTGCGCAAGTGGAGTTATCCTCAAACTGCAATAGTCTTGAATTTTTCGCACACATTGCCCCACTTCGATACCAGTACTGAATTTCATAATACTTCCGGTCCTTTTACCGTTGTCCCTCTAAAGAAAGGTGTTTCCAGCCTGGTTTGGGTCGTCACGCCGAGAGCAGAAGAAGAAATCAAGCGCCTGCAACCTGAACTTCTGGATCGCGAAATTGAAGATCAGATGCATTCTATTTTAGGTAAAACAAAGGTTATTACGGATATCCAGTCATTTCCATTGAGCGGAATGAATGCCTATCAAATGGCCCAAGAAAGATTTTTACTGGTTGGCGAGGCCGGGCACGTATTCCCGCCTATCGGCGCGCAGGGCTATAATCTGGGAATCCGGGATATTCAGGAATTGCAACTCCTCATCTCGAGTCACCTGAGCAATCTTGCAGATATTGCCAAAAAATATGATTCAAACAGAAAACGAGACGTTATCAGCCGTACTGTATCAGTCGATCTATTCAACCGTTCCCTGCTGTCTGTATTCCTGCCAGTTCAGGCATTTAGAAGCGCCACAATCTTGGCAATCAGCGAGATTGCGCCTATCCGCAAACTAATGATGCGCGAGGGCGTATCCCCGGGACTGGGTATCAGGGCGCTGGGAGATGGTCTGCGGGATTTTGGCCGGATATTTCAAAATGATCAATAGATCATAGTCAGATAATACAACACTATTGACAGGGTGAGGACGCTGGCAACAGTGGAAACAATGACTGCACTGGATGCCCTTTCCTGCCATACACCATACTGTTCTGCCAGAACGAAAACATTGGTTGCTGATGGTAACGCAGCCATCAAAACAGCAGTTTTCACCAAAATTGGCGGAAAATCTCCCAAACTTGTCACCATCCAGAATGCCAGCAAGGGATGTACCAACAGTTTAACAGGAACCAGATAGAACAGCTCATCTGGGACACGTTTTAGTGGGCGCAGAGCAGCTGTGACACCCATAATGAATAATGCACAAGGTGCTGCGGCACCTGCCAGCAGATCAAGAATTGTTGTTACCGGTTCTGGAGGAACGTATGAAAGCGCGGCCGCGGTAAATCCTGCAATGGTTGCCAGGATAAATGGGTGAGTGATGATTTTCCATCCAATATTGACAAACACTGGAATTAATCTGGTTTCTTCCCCTTTCTCGCCCTGCTCATTCAGTGACATCAGCAAGGGTGCAAGAATAAAATGTAAAGCATTGTCAAAACTGAATATCAATGCAGCAGGCGCAATACCGGCAGGACCAAAAGCAACCAGTACCATAGGCGGGCCCATATAACCGATATTGCCATAAGCTCCGGCAAATCCCTGTATTGTGGCCACACTCACATTTGCGTCACCGTCTTTATAGTAATTTCGTCCGCAAGCAATAAAAAAACAAAGGCAAAATATTATCAGGGTTGCCATCGTCGTAATCGCAATAAAGCGGTAACCGGCAAATTCAGTTAGGGATGTCTGCGATAGCAATTTGAAGAACATGGCCGGCAAGGCGATGTATATGACAAAAAAATTGGCCCAGGCTAAACCTTCTAATGGCAATTTGGCAATTCTCCCTGCCAAATATCCCAAAGCCATAATCCCAAAGAGGGGTGCGATCAGTCCAAATATCTGAATCATGCTAATATTTTGCCAGTTATACCAAGGCGATGTATATGTGCCAGATATGTGAGGTTTATATGATTTGCATCAAACAAAAGACAAAAACACCTGATTGATCCCGATGACTGCCCGATAATACCCAACCCCGTCCAGCACACACTCATAATATCTCAATACTTTGCGCCTATACTGCCAATTTAGTTGGGAATTATAATGAGGAAGTGTTATGCTGGTATCAAATCCATCAGGACTTTGTGTTCTGGCTCTTATGTGAAATACCGGCAATTGAGTAAATGATGATTAGAATTGCAAAATACACTATTGGACAGGTTGTACGTCACAAAATTTATCCGTTTCGTGGTGTTATTTTTGATATCGATCCAGAGTTTGACAATACCGACGAATGGTATGATTCCATCCCTGAAGACGTGCGTCCCGTCAAGGATCAACCGTTTTATCATCTATTTGCGGAAAATGAAGAATCTGAATATGTCGCCTATGTGTCTGAGCAAAATCTGTTGGTAGATGATAGTGGCGAACCGGTTAGCCACCCGCAGGTGGATGAGATATTCGAACGCGGCGCAGACGGCAGTTATAAATCACGTCAATCCATCCATCATTAATAATTTTTGGTACCTGTATGACAAAAAAACCACTCATTTGAGTGGGTTTTTCTGCACTATGCAAGATATTGAAGCTATTCAGTAGCTTTGTTCTGGGCCTTTTCCAACTTTTCCCGAGCCGCTATGGCTTTCTTTTCAAGCTGCTTCTGTAACTCCAGATTTTTCGCATCAACATCTGATTTTTTCATAGAAGGACCATCAAAGGCCGCGGTAAAACCATTCAAGGATATCTTGATCGGTGACGGTTTGTTTTGATAATTGATTGACGTCAGCAACATTTCTCCGCCTGACTTCAGCAATTTTATCAGATTGTCGTCCATTTTGACTTCGGCGGTGCACCGGTCACGAAAACAATTCGAATAGGGAATTCGGTTTTCCTTTTTTGCATCAATTTTGACAGCAACACCAGCCGGGATCAGACGGTTTGTTGGCACCGTAACCTGAAATATTCGACGATTAATCTTGCCTGTTACCGTGAACAGATTAACAGATGTGATGATCTGACCTGTGCCAGCTACGACACGATATTGAACATTGCAAACGTCGTTATCCGCCTGTTTGGCGCAAATTTTAAACCATTTTTGAGCTGGCACCTGCTGTGCACTTGCAGTAGTAGCAGAAGACATATGTGTTAAAGCGGAAATCGCCAGGACTACTGAAACGGTAGTCGAGGTGGTGATAATTTTATTAATAGCGTGAGCCATGCATAGCCCTTTGTTTTCTGTTGAATCAATATTGCAGTTGTTTGTCATTTATTCAGTAACTTGTCATTGATCGAATTGTCTGCACACGGGTGTTTTTCAAACACAATTATTGTGGCGTTAAATTGACCAGAAGCTGATTGAAACTTTCTTTACACACATGAGAGCCTAATTTCCACCCCATCATTCAGGAATATATTGTCTTTATGTGCTAAAATTTGCATCGATTCTGGATTGGCAGTTGGAATACCCACATATCATAAATGGAAAGATAATAATGCGACCTAACAAATCAGCCCCTGCAACACGGATATCACTATTGGCACTGGTGGTGGGGTTTGTAATAAATTTGTCTGCTGCAGCTCAAACTTCGGAAAACCCGGGAAAGCTGATGCCCTCCCATGCAATTGCCATGCATGGAGTTCCTGCTTTGCCCCCGGAGTTTGAATATTTCCCCTATGTAAATCCACAGGCTCCCAAGGGCGGAACGATGCGTTATGGCGTATTCGGTACATTCGACAGCCTCAATCCATTTATTGTCAAAGGTGTATCAGCACGCGGAATATGGGACTTCTACGCCGGCCACAACGTATTTGAATCACTCCTGCACCGGAATCGGGACGAGCCTTTTTCGCTCTACGGATTGCTCGCTGAAAAGATATTGATTGATGAGGATCGAACATTTGTCGAGTTTCAAATTAATCCCATGGCCAGGTTTTCAGATAATATGCCGGTAACCGCCGAAGATGTATTGTTTTCCATCAGACTACTCGGTGAAAAAGGCCGGCCCAATTATCGCAATCTCTGGAAAAAAATCGCAGACGCAAAAATTCTCACTGGCAATCGCGTAAGATTCACATTTGATGAAGATGCAGATCGTGAGGCACCTTTGATATTGGGCATGATGCCAATTTTTGCAAAACATGCAACGGATGTCGGTAAATTTTCCAAATCCAGCCTTACCCCGATGATTGGTAGCGGGCCCTATAAAGTATCACAGGTAGTTGGCGGGTCCAAGTTAGTACTTGCACGACGGAATGATTACTGGGCGAAGGATCTGCCGGTCAAGCGTGGATTTGATAATTTTGATACATTGCAATTTGAATATTATCGTGATCAGAACACGCTGTTTGATGCTTTTAAAAAAGGACTGTTCGATTTATACCGGGAATTTGATCCAAGACACTGGCAAAAATCATATGATTTTCCGGCAGTCAAACGCGGTGACATAATAAAAATTGAAGTTGACAAGAAAACCCCTGCAATCATGAAAGGGTTTATTTTCAACACCAGGCGAGAAGAGTTCAAGAGTAAAAAAGTTCGCCAGGCGCTGACAATATTGTTTGATTTCCGCTGGGTAAACAAAAATCTGTTTGGCAATGGTTTCCAGCGCACCCAGAGCTTCTGGCACGGATCTTCATTATCTTCTTTTGGTAAACCTGCAACAGCGGATGAATTGAAACTTCTGAAACCATATCTTGAAAATATTGACAGCAACATATTGTCCGGAACATTCAAATTACCCGTTTCTGATGGTAGTGGTTTTGATCGAAAGATGTTGCGCAAAGCGCTCGAATTATTCAAGCAGGCTGGCTATTCTTTCAAAAACAAAAAACTTGTCGACAATCAGGGTAAACCGTTTGAGTTTGAGCTGCTTATCCAGAATTCGAAATTGATGGAACGTCTGGGACTGACCTGGCAACAGAATATCGAAAAACTGGGAATTGGAATGTCTATCAGAGTTGTCGATTCCGCCCAATTGGAACGCAGAAAAATCGGATTTGATTTTGATGTAACCCATATGGCATATTATGCCTCATTCTCACCAGGTGCAGAACAGAATGGCCGCTGGTCGAGCCCTGCCCGCGATATTGAAGGAAGCTTTAATCTGGCCGGTGCCAGTAATCCGGCGATAGATGCCATGATTGACAATCTGATAATGGCGAGAACATCAGAAAACTTTCGTACAGCCATTAGAGCCTATGATCGCTTGCTGATGAATGGCAATTATCTGATGCCTCTTTATCACCTTGATAAACAGTGGTTTGCGATAAGCAAAAACCTCCGGCGCCCGACATATACACCCCTTTACGGGCCACAAAATATCACATGGTGGGATGGAAATGCTGAAAAACAGAATTAGCGCTCCCATATATCAAAGGTCAGCAATCTAAGCTCCGGATCCGTCAAATGGCTGAAGTTGGAAAAAATAGATCAGACAAACTGAATATTGATGTAGTTTCAGACATCGTTTGTCCCTGGTGTTATGTTGGTAAAAGACATCTGGATAAAGCAATAGATGCATTGCCGGAGATGGAATTTGATATTCGATGGAGACCTTTCCAACTCAATCCTCAAATGCCCAGGGAAGGCATGGACCGCCAGCAATACATGGAAAAGAAATTTGGCAAAGGCGGGCCAACAAAGAATTTTTTCAAGCAGCTTGAAGATATCGGAGAGGATCTTGATATCAAGTTTGATTTCCAGGCTATCAAATTTGCACCAAATACGTTTGATGCGCACCGATTGATACATTGGGCCAGTGGCAGCGCGGACGGGCAAAGCAATTCTTCAAACAATGCGGGATGCCAAAGCGAACTGGTGACAATGTTGTTTGAAGTCTATTTTGAACAAGGTGGGGACTTGGGCAGTCACGAAGTTCTGGTTGAGGTTGCCGGCAGCCTGGGAATGAATACCCAGCTGGTGTCTGAACTATTATCCGGAGATCGTGACGTAGATGCAATCCGCGAACAGCTTTCGGTGGCAGGGAAAATGGGAATAAGCGGTGTCCCCTGTTTCATAATTGAGAATAAATATGCAGTAATGGGGGCGCAAAAACCTGAAATTCTGATAGAGAATTTTGAAAAAGCCTATGTGGAAAAATTGGACGAGCTTGCGGATGCATCGATCTAGGGCAACTTTCGACCACATTAAAGCATTTGATGGGATAAATCGGTTCACTCGGCTAGGCGCGGTGCGCAGCGCGATGTGGCGCATCGCGCAAGCGCCGCCCAAACACCAATGGGGACGCTGATGGGCCGATTTATCCCACCCCAGGAAAGGACTATAGTATTGATAACAGTGATGAAAGGGGCCGGTCGATTTTGCTCGCCACCGTCGTTGGCCTGTGCTTATTATGATACCCCGGTATCATCGCGCACAGCCCGCCTAGTTGGCAAACAAAATCGAAGCGGTCATATGATTCAATGTGGTCGAAAGTTGCTCTAGTGAATTTTGCTGAATTCAGGTTTTGCCGATCATGAATAAACCATTTTTGATGAAGCTAGTGAAAAAACCTTATGAAGACCTCTGAATCAGATATTTTTATTGTACCGGGATACAAGGGTTCAGGTGAAAATCATTGGCAAACACGCTGGGAAAATAATCTGAAAACTGCCAGACGTGTTCAAATGGGTGATTGGCACAAGCCAGTATTTGAAGATTGGCGGCAAAACCTGATCAGCGCGGTGAAAACGGCGAAAAAGCCGGTGGTATTTGTTGGCCACTCAATTGGTGTCCAGGTAATCGTGCATGCGTCAAAGGAATTCGAAGACAAGGTCGCTGGCGCTTTTCTGGTTGCTCCACCCGATGTGGAGAATGAAACGATACGACCCCGTCATCTACTGACTTTCGGGCCTTTTTCTCGCGACCCCCTGCCATTTCCTTCGTTTACTATTGCCAGCAGAAACGACCAGTTTTGCAGTTATGAAAAAGCTGAAGAAATGGCAGCATGTTGGGGATCGTTCCTGGTGGATGCCGGTGAATCCGGCCATATCGACGACAGTAGCGGTCATGGACCATGGCCGGAAGGATTGATGGTATTTTCAAAATTTTTGTCGAGATTGTGATACACATTATCCAGTCGGAATAACATCGAGCGAGATAAAATACCTGGAAATTGATCAGATCAAAACGAGGAAACTCAACCTTCCTGTTGAATTTGTTCAATTGCCTCAGCCATCAGATCATCCATGGTACGTCTGATTTGGTGATCTGATTGTTCCACTCCGGCATTGTCAAAATCCTCTCGAATTTTGCGAAATACATCTTCATCACCAGGTTCTTCAAAATCCGACCTGATGACTTCCTTGGCATATTCTTCGGCCTGGTTTTCGTTCTTTCCGATTTTTTCCGCAGCCCACAAACCCAAAAGCTTGTTTCTGCGAGCCTCCGCCTTGAATTTCAGCGCCTCATCATGGGCGAATTTGTTTTCAAACGCCTCGCCGCGATTATCAATTCCACTCATCGTGTTCTCCGCAATATGCTGTGTTAAAACCCGGTTGTTAGTTAACCGACATATAGGGTGTTATTTGCAAATTTGTAATAGCCCCATGCAATTTATCCTTTAATGTCCAAATTATCCACACTTTGAATGAAATACGCGCCAGTGTGCAATTGAGAATCATCGCTATTTGCTTTAAGTGATGAGCAATTATCAAAAGCAAACTGAGGTGAAGATGAGCCGACGTCGCCGGATTTACGAGGGCAAAGCCAAAATTCTCTATGAAGGTCCCGAAGCAGGCACTCTCATTCAATTTTTCAAGGATGATGCCACGGCATTTAACAAGAAAAAGCACGAAATTCTGGATGGGAAAGGTGTTCTCAACAACCGGATATCTGAATATATTTTCAGCCATCTGAACCAGATTGGTATTCCTACTCATTTTATCAAACGCCTCAATATGCGAGAGCAACTGATCAAGCAGGTGGATATTGTTCCCCTCGAAGTCGTTGTTCGTAATATTGCAGCCGGCTCAATTGCAAAACGCCTGGGGCTTGAAGAAGGTGAGGTTCTACCGCGTTCAATCATCGAATTTTTCTACAAGGCGGACGAACTGGATGATCCAATGGTAAGTGAGGAGCATATCACCGGATTTGGCTGGGCAACGCCCGCCGAGATAGACGACATCATGACGCTGGCAATCCGGGTGAATGATTTTCTGTCCGGACTGTTTTTGGGCGTGGGCATTCAACTGGTGGATTTCAAAATTGAATTGGGCAGGCTCTGGGAAAACGATGTTATGCGTATCGTTGTCGCCGATGAGATTTCCCCTGATTCCTGCCGATTATGGGATATCAAATCCAAAAAGAAACTGGACAAGGATCGTTTTCGCCAGGAGCTTGGAGGCATGCTGGAAGCTTATCGTGAAGTAGCCGACCGATTGGGACTGCTACACGAAAATGAACCTCCCAGAGGCAAGGGGCCGGTTCTGGTAAAAAGTGACTAGTGCAGTAGAATGTAGACAGTGACCAAACTGAAATCTGACAAACGGTTCAATTGCCAGCCAAAATCAAAAATGCAAATCAGGAATAAAAATGTGATCAGGGCCAGAATAACAGTAACTTTGAAAAACGGTGTCCTTGATCCCCAGGGAAAAGCAATCGAAGGCAGTCTTTCTGCTCTTGGCTTCGAAAATGTGGACTCAGTACGGCAGGGCAAAGTGTTTGATGTGGAATTGAAGAATACGAGCAAATCAGACGCTGAACAAAGCTTGAAAGCCATGTGTGACCAGTTGCTGGCTAACACTGTGATAGAAGATTTTTCCGTGACTATCATCCAGGCCATAGATCAATAAACAGGATCTGTTAATGCAGGAACGTATATCTGAATTATGACGACAACAATCATACAGTTTCCCGGTTCCAATCGAGATGCAGACATGATTAGTGCACTTACCAAAATTTGCGACAGTGCCCCACAACTTGTCTGGCATACCGAAACCGAAATTCCATCGACCGATTTGATTGTCATTCCAGGTGGCTTTTCATACGGCGATTATCTGCGATCAGGAGCGATTGCTGCGCGTTCACCGGTTATGGATGCGATACGCAACCGAGCCGATCAGGGAGTGCCGGTAATGGGGGTGTGCAACGGATTCCAGATATTAACAGAAGCCGGGTTGTTACCAGGTGCAATGATGCGAAATAGCGGGTTAAAATTTGTTTGTCGCGAAGTTAAGTTGCAGGTGGCAAATGCCAATACATTGTTCAGTACTGCATATTTTGAAAATCAGGTAATACGGTGCCCAATTGCCCATCATGACGGAAATTTTTTTGCAGAGGCAAATACCTTGAAGCGTATTGAAGCTGAAGGTCAGGTTGTATTCAGATATGCTGAAAATACCAATCCGAATGGATCAATCAACGACATTGCCGGCATTATCAACAAACAGGGTAATGTACTTGGCATGATGCCACATCCGGAAAATCTGATTGAGGATTTTCACGGAGGTAAAGACGGGCGAGGTATTTTTGAATCGGTAATCGGTGCGGTGCGGATAATTGCCGCATGAATGGACACATTCAAAACCTTTGCTTAATGCTGGCCTTATGTTCCCTCACCGCCTGCCAGTCAGGCGAGCCAAGCCAGGGCATCGAATTATCCTCAAATGTGAATCCTCAAGAACTAATGGTAACAATTGCAAAAACAATGCAACGTTGCTGGTTCAAAAACGCTATTCCGGCATTCAGAAAATACCGAATGGCCAGTGAGATTAATTCCTTTGTCGGCAGGCCAAGGCTGTTGCTGGTGCCTAAATCCAATCCAGCCGGGCTTCCATCACTTGTTGTACAGGCGGAAAAACAAAAGAGATTTACACACCTGCAGGCTTTTGGACCGCTTCTGTCATCCAATGTAGGAAAAGCTATTTCAACGGATTTGAAAAACTGGACATCAGGCAAAACGGCCTGTGCAAGCAAAATATCATGAATATCAAAAACAGTATCGAAATAACTCCAGAACTTGTTGCAAGTCACGGCCTTTCTGGAGATGAATATGATCGAATTCTGGAACTGACCGGTCGTGAACCATCTTACACCGAACTGGGCATCTGGTCAGCGATGTGGAATGAACACTGTTCGTATAAATCCTCAAAAAAATGGCTGAAAACACTTCCGACCGAAGGACCACAGGTGATCGAAGGACCCGGAGAAAATGCCGGAGTGGTCGACATAGGTGACGGTTGGTGTGTGGTATTTAAAATGGAGAGCCACAATCATCCTTCCTTCATTGAGCCCTACCAGGGTGCCGCAACCGGGGTTGGTGGTATTTTGCGGGATGTATTTACCATGGGAGCTCGACCAGTGGCCGCAATGAATGCGCTTCGTTTTGGTGATCCTGAACATCATAAAACCAGACATCTGGTTTCTGGTGTGGTGGCCGGAATTGGTGGATATGGCAATTGCTTTGGCGTTCCAACAGTTGGTGGAGAAGTTCAGTTTCACCCGCGATATAATCAAAACAACCTTGTTAACGCCTTTGCTGCCGGAATTGCACGTATTGATGGAATCTTTAGGTCTGAAGCAAAAGGCGTCGGCCTTCCTGTTGTCTATCTGGGCGCTAAAACTGGTCGCGACGGGGTCGGCGGTGCCACCATGGCATCGGCAGAATTTGACGAAAATATCGAGCAAAAACGGCCAACAGTTCAAGTCGGAGACCCATTTACCGAAAAATGCCTGCTTGAAGCCTGTATGGAGTTGATGAAAACCGGGGCGGTTATTGCTATTCAGGATATGGGTGCAGCCGGCCTCACCTGTTCTGCTGTTGAAATGGGCGCACGCGGATCCCTGGGAGTTGAGCTTGATCTCGATAAAGTTCCGGTACGCGAGGAACATATGAGCGCCTATGAAATGATGCTCTCCGAAAGTCAGGAACGCATGCTGATGGTATTGCGGCCGGAACTTGAAACTGAAGCGAATGCTATATTTTCTAAATGGGGTCTGGATTTTGCCATCGTTGGCAAAACTACCGATGACCTTCGCTTTCGTGTTCTGCATCAGGGTGAGGAAGTGGCAAATCTACCAATCAGGGAATTGGGAGATGAAGCACCTGAATATGATCGCCCTTACCTCGAACCCGGAAAATATTCTGATCTCAACATTGCAGATATTGAACCTCCGAAAGATTACAACAAGGCTCTGATCACAATGCTTGGTTCTCCCAATCTGGCTTCCCGCAGATGGGTTTGGGAACAATATGACAGTTTGATACAGGCAAACACATTGCAAATTCCGGGCGGTGATGCCGGTGTCGTGCGTGTGTGTGATGAAAATGGGAATGATACTGGCAAAGCGTTGGCATTTACCAGTGATGTCAATCCGCGTTATTGCGAGGCTGATCCCTATGAAGGTGGAAAACAGGCAGTTGCGGAAAGTTATAGAAATTTGTCTGCCTGCGGTGCAACACCACTGGCAACCACTGACAATCTGAATTTTGGAAATCCGGAAAAGCCGGAGGTCATGGGCCAGTTTGTTGCTGCAGTCAAAGGAATTGGTGAGGCTTGCAGCGCACTTGATATGCCAATCGTCTCCGGCAATGTGTCTTTGTACAACGAAACCAATGGCAAAGCCATTCTCCCGACCCCGACAATAGGAGCTGTGGGTCTCATTGGCGACCATTCCAAGCATTGCGCTATTGGAGGCGCAGATACGGGCGATATTATTTTTCTCATTGGTAGAAATGGCAGCCACCTGGGGCAATCCAGCTATATGCGCGAATGCCTGGGTCGCGAAGACGGCCCTCCCCCGATTGTAGATTTGTATGCAGAACGCCAACACGGAGAATTTGTTCGTGCGGCGATCAACTCTGGATACGCTACATCCTGTCATGATATTTCCGATGGAGGTCTCGCCATCGCACTGGCTGAAATGTCTCTGGCCAATGGTTTGGGCGCAGAAATCAACCTACTAACCGAACATCCTCATGCCGTACTATTTGGCGAAGATCAGGCAAGATACCTATTAACCGTAGATGATGAATGGGCGGATATGTTTGCCGCCAATTCAGAAGGTTCGGCAATTGCCTTTACCAGAGTTGGGATAGTTGGTGGAAATATGCTAAAAATTGGGAAACTAATTTCAATTTCCCTTGACGAATTGCGAAAAACACACGAAGCGTGGTTTCCCGATTACATGGCGTAAATTTAGCGAACCGCCAAGCAGGAGAACTAGAAAATGGCAATGCAAGCAGACGAAATTGAATCTCTGATATTGGCAGCGATACCAGATGCAAAAGTGACCATTCGTGATTTGGCAGGGGATGGTAACCACTATGCGGCTGAAGTGGTTTCAAGCCAATTTGCCGGTAAATCCCGTGTTCAACAACATCAAATGGTATATCAAGCCCTGAAAGGCAGTATGGACAGCGAATTACACGCATTGGCCTTACAAACCAGTGCACCGGAATAGACTCTCGAATGCAAAACAGCAAACAATCATCAGGATTGGACAAAATTCCACCAATTTTCTCCCGGCCACTTTGGAGAGATCGTTTTTTTTGGCTGCTCATTGTGACAATCTGTTTTTGGGCATTGATAATCAGCTATTTCTTCTTTTGAAAAGCTCTTGAACTGCATCGGCTTAAAACATATCTTTCCTGCAACAAATATTGAATCCTGGAAAGGTTAAATCATGACTGCAATTAATGACTTCATAGATAGTGAAGTTAAGAATAATGGTGTCGTTCTGTTTATGAAGGGTACTCCGGACCAACCCCAATGTGGATTTTCGAGCCAGGTTGTTCAAATGCTGGATTATCTGGGTATTGAATATAAAGGACACAATGTTCTGGCCAGTGATGATTTGCGCCAGGGTATCAAAGATTATTCAGACTGGCCGACCGTTCCGCAACTTTACGTAAAAGGCGAGTTTGTCGGTGGTTGCGACATTGTACGCGAAATGTTTCAGGCAGGCGAATTGCAATCCCATTTGGCAGCCAGGGGCATCGCACAAAATGGCGGAACCGAAGCCTGAGTTAATCATATTCCCACCAAAATGTGAGTTTGTAATGGTTGGGTCGGACCATAATGGTACCAACTGGGTGGAGCTGGTTTATGAGTCTGTGACCTAGTCCAGTCTGGGTCAAGCTCTGCCAGATATAGTTTCTTTACACATTGATGCGATGATGAAATATTGCGGATATGTGAATGCCGGATAGAATTTCTTTTGAAAGCACAAATTGTTGGAAATTCAAAACCAGAAATCTGGAAATGTCATAACAAATATTTTGCTGGCAACGTTTGTTGGCATTTTGATAGCGGGCTGTACCAGCAGCCGGATCGATGACCTGA
The DNA here is from genome assembly GCA_024225445.1 of Hyphomicrobiales bacterium. GTDB lineage: Bacteria > Pseudomonadota > Alphaproteobacteria > Rhizobiales > Rhizobiaceae > JAAEMP01. The sequence continues at coordinate 19,527 of JAAEMP010000066.1, forward strand.
CAGCCTCCTCCATTCATAATGACGCTCCAAAATCTTCAGTTCAGACGCAGCCGATTGTTGTCAATCAGGATGAGCAGGTAATTGCCAGCAATGAACCATCATCCAGCTTAGTAAGAAACGACACTGTTATTGAAAAAAATAGCCAGATATTACAGGACAATGTCAAATATGCTGAACCTGCGCGTTCAGGTGTGATTTATCAAAATGATGCGGAGTTGAAGACGCGCTCATTATACGCACCTGTGCAAACCGATGAGCAAACAAAAATTGCCTCGCTATATTCAAACTCTTCCAGTGTGTTTGGTATGGAAAAGGAAATACAGGCTGGCGAAAGGGTGAAGATACTTGATGCCCAGATGAAACATGAAACCTGCAAAGGCGGATGGGCAACTCCTCCCGATAAACTCGATTCCAGCAGAATAACAGAAGGTCATCGCTATTATATGGAAATGCGGCTACGTCACACGCCGCTGTTGCCGGTAGGACATACCTATATCGCCTATGGCCGATTATCACCATCAGGTAAACCGCTGGAAGAACGTTTGATAATGCTGTCACCTGTGGGTGGTTACGGCGGAGCTGCAATTGCTGCAGCTCTACCAATGCCCGGAGTATTGAAACCTGTTTTCGATGACTGCAAACTTAAGCCTATCGCCGCCTACCGCATTACCCTGACTGCCCAACAATATGAGCAATTGTTGTTGCGTATCCAGAAAGTCCGAACCAAAACTCCCGCTTATGCATTATTTGCCTATAACTGCAATCACTTCGCTTCGGATATTGCTTCCGCAGTAGGTATTTTACCCCCTAAAAACAAATACTTGCCTGCTCTAAAATACATATACGGTGTGATCGAGGCAAATGAAGGGTATAGTCCCAAAGGCAAATTGCCGACCTAAATTTCCCTAAGCGTCCTGTCACGGTGACCGACGGGCCGGTTTTTTCCTATAGTAAAAGGCGCTTAAAAGTTGTTTTTCCCTTGCTATGGCAGTGGCGTGGACTGCCAGAGTCTGGTCCGGGTGGCAGGCAATACCGTCTAGTCAAATGGCGCGGAATTGCCCCGGGCATCTTTCACGACTACCTCTTCAGCATTGCGGGTAACTTTGACAACGGCACAATTTGTTTTTGCTTCATCAGACAGCGAAGCCGCCAGCAGATTGAAATATTGTGAAGCGCTGCCAGCAACCGTCGGTCATTTGTGCCTGCGAAAACCCAACAGTTTGTGATGGTTGAAGAAATTCAGAAAACTTTCAGCGGGGTGAGCGTTG
>JAAEMP010000067.1 GCA_024225445.1 Hyphomicrobiales bacterium
CCATCACCCATCAGAGATTTGCTACAACTCCTGCCACGGTGTTTGATGAACCCGTAGCGAGATGGGCCGTGATGCCCTCCAGGCGGGATGAAGCTGTAGCGGGTAATGGCCGCTCAAGGGCATCATTTAACTGAATCCGTTTATCGTTCTGGTCGAGTTGCGACAAACACCCAGGGTCTTGAGAAGGGCTCCAAGCAGTCATTCGCTCGCCGCCCGACTATCCATCCTTTTTGCAACGTATTTTCGTGCTCTATGATTTCAGTGGGTTAGCTGTCGCAAAACTTTGCAGTGAAATTACTTCGTGAAAACTGTATAAATGTCAGGGAAATGTCGTGGCCGTGTCGTGGCGCACTAATTATTCAAGTGGTAATGATTGCTCATAAGCAGTGGAAAGAAATTCGGTGATCATTAGAAAACTTCGTGTGGACAAAGGTTTCTCGCAGGAACAGCTTGCGGATATGGCTGGCGTGAGCACGCGAACATTGCAGCGCATCGAGAGGGGTGCAAATGCGAGTCCTGAAACGCTCAAATGTCTGGCCGCAGTACTGGAAACTGATTTCACAAGTTTGAGAAAGGAACAGACAATGCCTGCAGAAAACGCTCCGATACTCCCGGAATTACAAACTGATGAACGAGAGGCTATGGAATATGTTCGTGATATTAAGGCGTTTTATTCGCACGCCATTATTTATGGCGTGGTCATAGTTGGATTAGTCATTTTGAACATTGTTACAAGTCCCGGCTATTTTTGGGCTATCTGGCCTGCCCTTGGCTGGGGGATTGGTCTTGCAGCCCAGGGTCTTAGCGTTTTTGAAATCATCAATTTTTTCGGGGACGACTGGGAGAAACGTCAAATTGAACGGCGACTGGGCCGAAAATGATTGAAAGGATAATCAAGGGTATTTTGAGTGGAGCGCCGATCTGGGTCTGGCCCTTACTGATTTTGCTGTTGTTCATTGGTTACAAAGCTTCAAAGACACGGCAAACCTCCGTCATTGTGTATTATTTTCTGCCGTTGCTCGGCTTGATGCCAATAAACAGCGTATCGCAACTGCCATTTCAGACAATAGCATGGGCTTGCTTTGGAACTGGATATATCGCTGGCGTAGTCGGTGGATATGAACTGCAAAATAAGTGGCTGCTTGGCAAGCAGGGGAGAACTATTTCGCTAACAGGCGAATGGTTCACAATGCTGGTTTTAATGGTTGTTTTCTGGATGAATTTTGCGAGCGGCATGATGAAAGCGATTAACTCTGAAGTCTATTCAACATGGGAATTCATAGCACTGTTAGCACTCTTGGTTGGAGCTGCCTCAGGAAGTTTTTTCGGCCGCGCTTTGAAAGTATTAGGCTATAATCGCACCTAATCTTGCACGAATAAACCCAAACCGGGTAATTTCAACCCCTGTCACAACTACTTCCACATTCGCTCCGCGATTTGCTGTTGCTCTTCACCAAGCGCATTTGCATAGATCGCTTTAGTCTCAATCTTATCGTGGGTTTCTACCTGTTTGTTGATGGCCTCAATGTCCTGCGGGTATTGATGGGAATTGGTAATCAACAGGCGCAAACGAACATCATGGGCATGGCCGAAGACGAGTTTGAATGCGGCAATCAA
>JAAEMP010000068.1 GCA_024225445.1 Hyphomicrobiales bacterium
GGCATATTATGCGCAGACGTCGAATTGCGTTCAAAGTTCGGCAAAATGGCCAACAATTGTCCCGAATGTCGCCAAAAGTTGAAAAAGCCAGCCAGAGCGAGCGCCAGAGAACCGCAAACTTGAACAAAGGAGGTCAATATGTCGCCATCACAACATCAATCATTCCCATCTGAGGGATGTCGGCTAAATGATTGATAACAATCTAAAGTCAAATAGACCGGCCTCTTTATCATGGTTTCTAAAATCGACCAGTCGCTACACCTATTTGATTGTTGAACTAATAATCATTGCTATAGTGATCCGTTTGTTAGGTCTTGTGCAACCATTTGTATTTCAGGCATTAATTGATCGAGTGCTTCCATTCCAACGGATTTCCAGCCTTGAATTGATCCTTTATATTCTTGTGGGGATAACTATATTTTCCACCATCCTAGGTGTGTTGTCAGGTCTTCTTGGAACCTTGATGGCTAACCGCCTGACTTCCGAAATGGGCGGAAGAATATTTAATCACTCACTGAAACTTCCTCTGTGGATACTCCAACGTTTCCATGTCGGCGAAACACTAGCGCGTATAAACGAAATCGACAAGGTACGTGTATTTCTCACCAACACTGTTTCGGGGCTTATTCTCGACCTGTTGTTCGTGATGGTTTATGTTGCCGCTCTCTTGGCCCTGAGCCCATTTCTTACAATGATCGTTCTTATAATGCTACCGCTTCAAATGATGATGTTCGGTATCATAGGGCCGTTTTTAAGGGAGCGTTTGCAGGACAGTTTTAAGGCAGGTGCAAAGCATCAATCTCGAATAGTGGAGGCTTACGGTAACACTATTACCGTCAAATCTCTGGGATCGGAGGAACTTCAGAAAGACCGGGTGTCAGAAACACTTGATGCTTCCCTTTTCCAGCGGTGGCGGGTCGCCAAGCTCAATGTGGCTAATGGTGCTATTGGAGAACTGCTGAACGGATTGTCTGTTATCCTGGTCATCTATTTCGGCGCACAGCAAGTTTTTTTGTCTGAACTAACTCTCGGACAACTAATAGCATTTCATCTTCTTGCGGAGAAAGTTTCAGGCCCTGTTTTTTCGCTAGGAACAATTTGGGAACAATGGCAAGGTCTGCGAATTGCACGGTTGCGTCTGGGAGATATTTTGAACCCCACTGCTGAAAATGAACCAGAGCTTCCTAAACTGCCCGCAGTTTCAAATGTCACCCTTGCTATCAAAAACCTTACTTTCGGATATGAAAAAGATTGTCCTATACTGACCAATCTCTGTTTTAATTGCAAACCTGGTCGGCCAACTTTGATCATCGGTGAAAGCGGTTGCGGTAAGTCCACCCTAGCTAAACTTATGAGCGGTTTATATCAGCCATGGGAAGGTCGGATAAAATACGAACAGCATGACATTTCAAAATTCGATGCGGTCAGCGTTCGCCGCCGGATTGGATACGTAGCGCAAGAACCGATTCTGTTTGCTGGAACTATTTTAGAAAACCTTAAAATGGCTAATATGGATGCTACCCAGGAAGACATCCATTTAGCTGTTGAGGCAAGCGCCAGTCAATTCATCAATCGATTACCACAAGGGTTTGATACAGAAGTCGGTGAAAGAGGCGGTGACTTGTCAGGTGGGCAGAGACAGCGAATTGCGCTTGCACGAAGCCTGCTGACTAAACCTGATGTTCTTGTGCTTGATGAACCAACCAGCTCACTCGACGAAGCAAGCGCAAAAACGGTGATGAAAACGCTTGAAGAACTGTCAAGTACGGTTACGGTGGCCATTATCACGCATAGACCCGATTTGGTTCATGGGAACAAATATGTCATTGATCTGGGTACCGCATTTGCCTCCGGCGATCTCGAGCCTAGCAATGGTGATACCAGTAATGGATAAATACACAAAGAATTTCACTTCGCCAACACTGCGAATTACGTCCTGGGTTTTGATAATCTTGTTCATATCGATTGTTGCAGGAAGTTGGGTAGCTAAAAATGAGATTGTGGCTCGAGGTCAGGGGCGCATTGTATCAGCTGAGCGAACCCAATCAATTCAACCACAATTTGATGGACAAATTCAACAATTCCATGTGCAGGAAGGGGATATAGTCGAGGCAGGAGATATACTTCTAACTCTTGTGCCAACAGAAATCAGAAGCGAGATTGATCAGTTGGAAGCCAAACTGGCACGCAACCAGCGGGAACTCTCTCATTCACAATCAATTCACCGTTCATTACTATCAGTTGATCCGGCGGATGCTGCATTTATAAAGCAAAATCCTGATATTAACTTCCAAAATAAGGTAAAAAAAAGGGTTTCCACTTACCAAGTTCAAGAGTTGGTGTTTTCAACGCTTGTCATAATCCGTGAAAAGGTGTTGGAAATGGATGCGGAAATGGATCAAATTCTAGCTTTGCAGAAGACTCAGAATTCACGAATTGAGCAAGCGAAAATAGATGCTGAGATCGTAAACGAAAGAAATCAGTCAATTGCAAAACTTCTAAAGAATGGTACGATAAGCAAGGCTGTTTATCTTGATCGCCTACGCGAAACTCGCTCAAGTACATACGAGACGCAAATAGCCCACGATAAAAATGAAGAACTAGTGTTTCGCCTCAAACTGATACGCCAGCGCAGATCTAGAATAATAGCAGAAGCTTTAGCAAAATACCACCATGCTGTTGCAGAGTCAGAAGACACAATTGATGAAATTGTTGCCGATCTTAAAGCCGCTCGAAATCGACTACAAAATACAACACTCAAAGCACCTGTGGTTGGCAAAATTGAAAACCTAAGAGTTTACACCACCGGTGGCCATGTAGGAGCCGGCCAAGAAATTATGTCCGTGGTTCCCATCAACAGTAAGCTAGAGATCGAAGCTTTCTTTGAAAACAGAGATGTCGGTTTTTTGGAAGCCGGTCAAAAGGCGCTTATCAAGCTCGAAACTTTTCCCGCGGAGCGCTTTGGATTTGTTTCGGGAACTGTACTGCACGTTGGAGCTGATGCCCGCAAGGTCGACGATATCCCAGGTTGGGTATATGCCGTACGAATTACCCTCGACCAAAACCAAATAACATTCCAAGACAGGCCCTATTCATTTTCTTCTGGAATGACTGGCACAATTGATGTCATCACCGGTGAACGGCGTCTGATCTCTTATTTTTTTGAACCTATTGTCAAGGCCATTCAGGATGGCCTGAGAGAACACTGAATATGTTGATGTCAAGTCATCATTAGATACCTATTCAGGGCGCATTTCCAACCTTTCATAATTTGTTCATCTGAATTTTATGCTCTCTTAATGTTCCAGACATTATCAATTTTGCGATTTCTACTAGTATATCATTAGAAGGTCCTTCCGGCGAAAATAGGATTTGTTCCACTTCGCAAGGTATCGTTGATAGCATCGTGCAACATGAATAACGAACGGCAGCCGATACGAGTCAAATTTGGATGTAAACGGGCGGCATTTTATGACATCAAGTACTAAGTCAAATGAGGAAAATGGATGTACAAAATAACCGATTGGCTGGAAAAACACCGAGTTTCCGCAAAAACAATTCAAGACATCATCGTATTATCACGTGCCGGTTTTCCTGCTGTGACATCATATTCTGCCACCCGCTCGTCGGCAACAGAAAACTTGGCTGTTGAGATATCCTGTTTCGAACAGTCCTATCACAAAATTGTAGTTCCAGCCCTAGAACATGCCTTCAAAAATCAGGAAGGCATCAGCACCATCTGTGCTGATATCCAGTTTCATAGATCCAGCAGAGCCTCGCAAACGCGCCCCTGTACCATAGATAACGGCAAAAACACGCCACCGACCATCGTGATGGATTGGGAAGGAACCCCAGGCAATCTCATTTGTCTAGCGCATGAAACGGCACACGCTTTGCAGATTATCTTGTCCAATCACGCCCTTATGCCTCCAATTGCCCGCGAGACATGTGCTTTTCTCGGTGAGTTATTTCTCATCGATTATGCTCGCCATCGGGACGCGAACCTCTATGAACAGCTTCGGCAAGTTTGGGATTGGGAAAATGAGACCTACCTCGCCACTTACAGGAACGAATTGACATTGGCATTAAACGATCAGCAGACCCCCTATCACTATAATCTAAATTATCCGATTGCACGACTGGCGGCCATGGAGTTATTTCGTAGCGAGGGTAGCAATTGGTTGAACAAACTGTTTTCAAGCGGTGCAAATGCAATGAAATTTCTACCACTCAAAGCTATGGCAGGAAAAACAATGCCTGGTGGACAGTGCGGGGCACCTGTAGATATCTATCGGAGCGTAGGGACGATAGTACTGTTACACATCAATAATGAAGACTACTATATGAATGATAACATAGGCAGTTACCAGGACAGACTGAATCAGCTAGTGAAAAACAGCTTTGAACACCACCACCATGGCCCTATACAATAATGGAGATATATTGGTATGGAAACACAAGACAAATGTGCGAATGTAGGTTATGCTTTGGAGTTACTATCCCTATCACCATACCATAGCCAGATGGAGCCCCGAGAATATATTAAGTTCCATATCCTGCCGCCAATCTGGTGGTCGCAAATTCGCATTTATGTTAACACTGACGGTATCCCAACAGCCTTGGTAACATGGGCATGGTTGTCGCAAAAAACGCAAGCCGATATTCTTGCAACGGATCGAATGTTGGAACCACATGAATGGAACTGTGGCAATCTATTGTTCCTTAATGATTGGATAACACCATATGGAAACGCTCGTTCCGTCGCTCGTGACATGATGCGCAAAGTTTTCCCGGGTGTATCAATGGCATCAAGCATACGTCGCAAATTGGATGGATCGGTGCGACGCGTCAATCGCTGGAGTAAAGAATCCACCCGTTGAGCGGGTGGTATTGAATTAGCTCCTGAAAGGCCTAACTGGCCCGAAGCTGCATATTTGGGCTTTTTCGAGAACAAATGGGGGTCAAATCTTTGCCTTTACGGCCTTGAGAAACATGGCCACATTCTCAGCACTGAACTTGAAGCCCTGTCGATCGGGTAAGCGCTCGGCCTTGATTGGATATTTTGGCCGCCGTGGCTCAATTCCGGTGATACGGAATGTTTCATTTCCGTAAGCGCCTGTACGGTCATTTATCTGCAGGTTAATTCCAACTATCTGCAGGTTAATTCCAACGCTCACTTTACAGCGGGAGACGAAAACTTTTCATAAGCGAGGTTTTTATTTCAGAAACAGTAACTCAAATTCTTAATTCAGCTTTTATGTAGAGCCTGCTCAGAAACGCTAATACTTTGATGATTGTCTCTGATATAATGCAAGCTATTGGCCACCAACCGGATAGAAAGCTTGCACCATGCGCAACAATCGTTCCCCCAATCAGCTAATGTTTGACGGTTTTGAGACGGAATTCGAGA
>JAAEMP010000069.1 GCA_024225445.1 Hyphomicrobiales bacterium
AATTCCCGCCGCATCACATTGTTGGTGTCTGTCATTTAAGGCAAAAGAACGAAAATGCGGCAAGGGGGCTATAGCTCAGTTGGGAGAGCGCTTGCATGGCATGCAAGAGGTCGTCGGTTCGATTCCGTCTAGCTCCACCATATTTCAGACTGTTTTCTATATATATTTGAATGGGTTAACGGGTGTCTCGATGTGCGTGAAACACCCGGTCACCGTTTTGTATGAGGTCCCGGGTCACCATCGGGTCACTTGTTTTTGGTGACAAATTTGGGTGAAATCCCCCATACTGAGGCTACTCGGCAGTTTCTGATAGATGTGCAGAGAGCAGAATTGAGTCCCTTTTTTGGTCATTCCGTCGATGGACGCTATTGAAAAAACTTATGAAGCCTTGCGCGGCAGTGTGGATTACAAGGCGATGGTCAGTGATATCGACATTGATTTCCGTAACATTGTGCGCATCGCAGGGTAGAAGCAGCGAACTTATCGGAAAATTAGATCGCTGTCGCCCGATGAAGGTCGGCAGTGATCTTTTGTGATTGTCTGGTGCGGGCAGTCACAATCGATCGCATCATGGAATTTTAGTGCCTGGTTTCGTTGTCTGACTGACTAATTTGGAATTTCAGTGTCTCTCGAATTTTTATCCAGAGTTCGAATGTTTCAATTTGTTCTTGCTCCCGAAGTTCAGTTATTCGCAAGTCAGCTTCTTTTAAGGCTTTATCTCCATAACGCTCAATCATATGGTGCGCGGCTTTAGTGATATTGTTATCATCAGTCATTAGTTTTGTCGTTGAGTTCTGCAAAAAAATCTTGGAATATAGACTACTTATAGATAAGATTCTACATTGCACATTGACTTTTGTCATGCAGACGAAAATTGAGTATTATGACGTAAACGGCTATGTCTAGTGAAACGTCTGATTGAAATCAAAATGGAAAATTTATGGCCGAAATGAATGCATCTCATAAATGTGCAACTTGTCCAACCAGGCACAAAACCGAGTGGAGTGGCCTTAGCGAAGCCGAATTGGCCGCTATAGAGAAGGTTAAATCTGCGCGCTATTACGAGCCTGGAGAGGTTTTATTTCATCAGGGTGATGCCAATGATGGTGTTTATTGCATTCAGGACGGACTTGTAGGATCTCGTTATGTGGATGCAGAAGGTAATTCGGCTTTGCTGCAGTTAGCTAACGCTGGCACTACCATTGGTTATCGATCATTTTTGACAAAGCTGCCGCATGGAAGTTCGGCGGAGATTTTAAGTCCAAGCTTTGTATGTTTCATCAGAAGCTCCGCTCTTTCAAAATTGTTGATTGCAAATCCTCAGATTGGGGAACGATTTCTGCAACATGCAATTAAGGATATGGAAGACATAGAAATTCGTCTTGCGCGCAGTTTGCTTGGAAATCTAAGAAACAAATTTCTGCATGTAATCATGGTTTTTTACCAGCAGAACGGCTATCGGGATAAGAATAACAATCCTATAGTTGAGCTACCGATAAAACGCACCGATATAGCAGAAATGATTGGATCGAAACCAGAATCGATATCGCGGGTCATAAGCGATATTGAAAAGAAAGGTCTGCTCAAGTTCGACCATCGAAGGGTTCATATTACCAATATGGATGCAATTCTATATGAAGTAGGCATAACTTTATGATAGATTTGTTTGTGTAGGTATGGCACCTGTAGCTTCACAGATATCAAATTTGCTCCGTTTTCTGTACCTGATTAGGCCATCATATTGATGCTGAGCGGACTACATACTGTTTTCAAAATGTTAGAATGTTCAGCCCGCGACAGGTTGCTCTACGTCATTTTGTGCCGACAGCAGATTATTAAAGCAACCCGATACCCCGTGTAAACATGAAAGCCTCTAGCGCAGCAATAGGCTCCAAGCAGCCGTTCGACCTGCTGATTAAAAAAAGCAGCAAATCTACACGGCCTCAATAACAGCGTAGCGGGCAAAGCTGCTGTTTGTGCGGCATCGCCGAAATACTGTTTTAAAAAATATTTGTTGAAGCTACTGCGATGTTTTCCCGCTTGCAAATAAGCAGGGATTTTCGCGATTCACGAAATTACTTTTGCTCCTGGCCTGCCGTCCACAATCCTTCGCATCGAACCACCCACTAGATGCCGTTTCCTTGTGGTCGTCGCCAATTTTCCATTCTTCCCGGCCCCGGATATTAAGTGGACTGCCGGTGGCGGTATTGTGTTCGGTGACTATCCAAACAAAAATCACATGGCTCCCGGAAAGAGGTGCAACCCATGA
>JAAEMP010000070.1 GCA_024225445.1 Hyphomicrobiales bacterium
ACTCACCCGTCGTCGATGCCGGCGATCCCTCCGATCCCGCACCACCAGGCAGTGGTGAGCGTGTGGATATGGGCTACGCCCAATCGGCCGAAGCCGCCGTCTATGCCAGCAAGGATTACTGCGAGCAGTGTCTCAATGATGGTCTGGAATGGCAAGTGACAGCCTTCGACAGCATCCAGGACGCCGTCGACAATGTGCCCGACATCGAGGGCGTCTGGACTGTGGGTGTGGATGGCGGCGACACCGGCAGCATGCTCTACACCGAGAATGTCGCCCTCAAGAGTGGAATCCGCCTGATCGGCAGTGGCGCCGAGACCAGCGTCATAAACGGTAACGACAGCGGCTCGGTGCTCACCCTCAATGGCGTGACTGACGTCGAAATCACCGGCTTTACCATCAGCAATGGCGGCTCCGACAGCAGCGACGCCGGTGTGCTCGTTACCGGCGCCTCCAACAACATCACCCTCACCTACAACATCATCGGCGGCTACGATTCGCAGATTCAGCGCTACGGTAACGGCAATGCCGGGGTCGTGTTCCAATCCAGCAGCAGCGGCAAGATGTACTTCAATACCGTCATCCAAAACGTTGGCAGCGGCGTCGTCGTCGATGGCCCCAATTCCTGGCTCAACGCTCGCTACAACATCATCGCCCTCAACGATGTTGGGTTTGATAACAGCGGCGAGGGTCAGATCTTCAACCGTTACAATCTACTTTACAATACCGATGACTTATGGTGCTCGAGCTCGATCTGTCAGGACTACGTAGGATCGGTCACAACAGGTTTAGGTGAACGCAATGGTAATCCTCCCCAGTTCACCGACGCCGCCAATGGCGACTACCGCCTGACCACTTCCTCTCCGGCCCTGGATGCCATCCCCGCAAGCGAATATCTGGCGGCGCCCAATGGCGGCGGTAGCAAGGCCGACATGGGTTATCGCGAACTGCTGGCTGTGCCCGCCACCCTGCTATTGGGCAAGGAAGGCAACTCCTGTGGCCTGGGCAGCGC
>JAAEMP010000071.1 GCA_024225445.1 Hyphomicrobiales bacterium
ACATCTAATCAAAATCTGACAGAAGTGAACATTGCCGTTATTGAAATTTGAAGTGTTGTGAGGAAATATATGTCTGTATTATTCAATGCTACTTTTAGTTTAGTTGCAATTTTTCTACTAACTGCCTGCAATAATTCATCACCAATGCCAACTACAATGCCGGAAAAACAATTATGGCTTACGTCTCAAATAGAAGACTTTGAACCGACGGTTACCGAAACACTCGGAGCCACGTCCATCGGAAACAAACTGTTAACGTTCCAAGAATTTGAAATTGATGCAGCCAAAACCAAAGTCGGTATCGTTTATGGAACAGAAGAAGATAACTGGAACAGGGTGTCCAAATCTCTCCATGTAAGTCCAACTTCGTTGATTTTTGCTATACATTTTGAATTGCGGAAACACCTTTGCAAAAAGTTCTACTCAACAAATCTGCATGCAAATAGTGTTGCCTTTTCTGTGGTGATAAGGCTGGGTAATGACCAGAATTATCGCACCAATTTCACGGAAGGTCGCTGTATGTCTTATATCTAGCACAACAGCCACATATGACTCAAAGCACCAGGTGAAATAGGGGGTTTGGAATTACAGTAACCGTAATGACTCATACCAACACCGTAATACCATTGTGAGTTTTTTTGATTGAGTTATTGGAACACCGCTGTCATTATACAATCCAGGGTGGTGGTTGGTAGATAGTAACTGTGGTTGACTAGTTCGCTGAATATGCTTGAATTCATCAGGATCAAGTCAGTTCACAAACAGGCGGTATAGACGAGATGGAGTTGTTAATCGGTGGTCAGTGATCCGGGCGTTCATTCAAATGAAGATCTGCATGCTCCTCCCGGGAGGCTGGATGGTCGGGATTTGCCTGGTGGTGTTTTGAATCCGGAATCCCGGAAAAAACCGGCCAGATCAACAACAGCAAAACCGGCAACAGCGAAAAAATCTCCCAAACAACAGAAAAACAATATCATTGTCCGTCTGGCAAGAGTTGAAGACGTTGAAGCCTGCCGCGCCATTGGCCGCGCCCTGCATGAGAAAACCATCTTTGCCCATATTCCCTGGTCGGACAAAAAATTCGACCGCCAATGTGATGAATTACTGAAACTGCCACCCAACAAGGCCGGGCTGGTGGCCGAACTGAATGGCCGGGTGCTGGGCTTTGTCTATCTTAGCTGTGG
>JAAEMP010000072.1 GCA_024225445.1 Hyphomicrobiales bacterium
AATCCAGCCCATCTGCCCAGTTTATGTAATGGCGCAAAACTTGTCCGATCAACCAGATCGGCCAAAAACATTTCCGGGTTTCGCGCCTTGCTGAGTGAACTGGATTGGTCCATCAAATGCTTCCGTGTAAACAAGAAACGGTCTAGATGAAAAATCAGGCGCAAACCGCATCAAGCGCAATCAGACACATATCGCGCATTGACTGTTCGCGTTGCTTCGAACTCAGTTCTTCGGTTTCGCCGATTATATCGGATACGGTCATGATACCAAGCGCCTGGGCACCAAATTTTGCCGCCAGCGTATAAAGTGCTGCGGCTTCCATCTCCACACCCAGCACACCATGGGCTTTGATTTTTTCCAGATGATTGAGGTCATCGATATAAAACTGGTCACCACTCATGATCGGACCAACGAAATGGCGTATCTGGCGTTCTTCAGCCAACCGAACAGCCTCACGCAGCAGATAAAAATCAGCCACAGGCGCATAGGCAATATTGCCAAATTTCTGCTTGTTGATTGCTGAATCAGTGCTGGCAGCGTTGCAAATTATAACGTCGAGTAATCCAAGACCCCTGCCAATCGCTCCGCAACTGCCTACCCGGACGAGTTTTTTCACCTGATATAGGTCGAGTAGTTCATGCACATAAATGGAAAGCGATGGCATACCCATTCCGGTGCCCATCACCGATACCTTTTTGCCGTCATACGTGCCGGTAAAGCCAAGCATACCCCTGACTTCATTGAAGCATACAGGGTCGCTGAGAAAGGTTTCAGCGATCCATTTGGCCCTGAGCGGGTCGCCGGGTAGCAAAATTGACTCGGCGATTTCACCTTTTTTTGCGGAAATGTGAGGGGTCATAATACTCTTTCTTTCTAGAAGTGGGGCGGTTTGGCAATATGGGGTGCCGGTAATGAATTTTCTTCAAGTGAGGCAAAACGCTTGGTCAAAATCGTGATTCTATTTTCCATCGTTGCAATCAAATCCCACTGTTTTGCCAGTTGCGCTGATAAATCTTCAATTGTCTTTTCATGATATGCCAGCATTTCTTCTATGCTGTCTGTAATTTTGTCAGTTTCCTGCATTTACTTATTCTCTCAAGGTTGCCAACATCAGATTTATGGTGATCCTAACAATAAATTTGACCTTTTGGAAAAAATTTGGGACGCTGGTATTTCGTAACCGGATCTTGTGGGTCAGGTTTCGACAACGACAATAAACTATTGAGGGGACATGGCAGATCAATCTTCAAAAATGGCGCCTGCTATTGAATTGTCAGGAATATCCAAAAGTTTTGGGCCGGTTCAGGCTAACAAGGATATAGATCTGGTTGTTGAAAAGGGCACTATTCATGGAATTATCGGCGAGAATGGTGCCGGCAAATCCACATTGATGTCCATTCTTTATGGTTTTTATCATGCAGATAGTGGAACCATCCGTATCAATGGCAAGGAAATCAAAATACCAGATAGCCAGGCGGCTATTGCAGCAGGTATCGGCATGGTTCACCAGCATTTCATGCTGGTTCAGAATTTTTCCGTACTGGAAAACGTTATTTTGGGGGCCGAGGGAGGTGCTATTCTCAATCAGGGGATCGCCCTGGCAAAAGCTGAACTGCAAAGACTTGAGGATGATTATGCCCTTGATGTTGATATCGATGCACTAATTGAAGATTTGCCGGTTGGACTGCAACAGCGTGTGGAAATTCTCAAGGCTCTGTTTCGTGGTGCCGACATTTTGATATTGGATGAACCTACCGGGGTTTTGACGCCTGCAGAAGCCGATCACCTGTTTCGTATATTTGAACAATTGCGCGATCAGGGAAAAACCATCATTTTGATCACCCATAAATTGCGGGAAATCATGGCGATTACTGACGATGTGTCGGTCATGCGTCGCGGTGAGATGGTTGCCACCCGTAAAACCGCAGAGACCAATGTCGAGGAGTTGGCCAAACTGATGGTTGGCCGCAGTGTATTATTGAGGGTTGACAAAAAACAGGCGACACCAGGTGATGAAAAGCTGGTTGTCAAAAACCTGACGGTTAAAGATGATCGTGGTGTTGTCATGGTTGATGACGTCAGTTTCACTATCAGGGCCGGAGAAATTGTCGGTATTGCCGGTGTTGCAGGCAATGGTCAATCAGAATTGATGGAGGCCATATCGGGTATCACAAAACCGGAATCAGGCACCATTCTTCTTGATGGAAAGCCAATTGATGTGAATGGATCGGCGGATCCTGCAATTTTGCGTGAACGTGGAATGGCTCATGTGCCAGAAGATCGTCATCATGTCGGGCTGGTTTTACCTTTCGCTGAAAAGGAAAATTCTATTCTGGGTTACCAGGGTGACAGCGCTTATACGTCCGGGTTGTTTTTACAAATGGATGCAATTGAGGCGGACGCAAAAGAAAAAATTGATCAATATGATATCCGCCCTCCAGATCCGGGCCTGAAAGCCGGTAATTTTTCAGGTGGCAATCAGCAAAAAATAGTTTTGTCGCGGGAAATGGAACGTGATCCGGTGGTGTTGCTGATAGGCCAGCCAACACGCGGTGTGGATGTTGGCGCAATTGAATTCATCCACAGACGTATCATTGAAATGCGCGACTCCGGCAAGGCGGTTTTGCTGGTATCGGTTGAATTGGATGAAATTCGTTCACTCGCCGACCGGACATTGGTGATGTTTGCAGGCAAAATTGTCGGCGAACGTGGACCTGATGCCAGCGAAGGCGAACTTGGGTTGTTAATGGCCGGCATAAACGACAGCGAAAAAGCGGGAGTTGAGGCATGATCAGGCTACCAGCATGCCTGCTGTTTTCACGACCGGTAGCTGATTGCGGATGCTGACACTTGCCGGTTGGCGGGCTGATGCCAATGGCATTTTTGATTTGGATGGAGAACAAAAAACATGAAGAACGAATTGCCAAAATGGGCTGATTATATTCTCCTGCCGGTAATTAATCTGACTGTTGCATTTATTGTCGCGGGGATGGTGGTGCTGATGGTGGGAGAAAATCCGCTTGAAGCGGCCTATATTCTTGTTCGCGGAGCATTTGGTTACGGCGGCGGTATTGCTTATACCATGTACTACGCCACCAACTTTATTTTTACCGGATTGTCGGTCGCCGTGGCATTTCATTGTGGCTTGTTCAATATTGGCTCGGAGGGCCAGGCAATTATTGGCGCGCTGGGTGTGGCGCTGGCCGCTCTCACGCTTGATCATCTTATGCCCTGGTGGGTAATTTTTCCTCTCGCAATTGTCGGCTCGGCCCTGTTCGGTGCCGCATGGGCGCTTATTCCCGCGTGGCTACAGGCAAAGCGTGGTTCTCACATTGTCATCACCACCATTATGTTCAACTTCATTGCCTCATCAGTAATGGTATACGCTCTGGTGGAAGTGTTGAAACCAGCCGGTTCAATGGCTCCCCAAACACGGACATTTGAACAGGCTGGACAAATACCGAAACTTGACTGGCTATTTGAGGTGTTTGGTTCAGGCCTGCAGGGAGCGCCTTTAAACCTGTCATTTTTCCTTGCTCTGATTATGGCATTTCTCGTCTGGGTACTGATTTGGCGCACCCGTTTTGGTTACGAACTTCGTACTACCGGCACCAATCCGACTGCCGCTGTTTATGCCGGTATTCCACCGGTCAGAACGATTGTCATTACCATGCTGATTTCCGGCGGTCTCGCCGGGATGATGGCGTTGAATCCGGTAATGGGGGATCAGGCCAGGATTGAGTTGGATTTCACTGCCGGGGCCGGTTTCGTTGGTATCGCTGTTGCATTGATGGGACGCTCCCATCCTTTGGGCATCATTTTTGCCGCAATCCTGTTTGGCATGCTTTATCAGGGAGGGGCTGAGTTATCCTTCGATATGCCGAATATATCCCGGGATATGATTATCGCCATTCAGGGTCTGGTAATATTGTTTGCCGGAGCGCTGGAACATATGTTCCGGCCAAGTCTGATCAGATTATTCTCAAGATTTGGCAGAAGTTCTGATGCATCTCTGGCGGAGGCAGCCTGATGGAACTTATCTTTGGTCTTGATGTATTGAATTCGACAATTCGCCTGTCGACACCGTTGTTGCTTGCAGCACTTGCCGGCCTGTATTCGGAAAGGGCGGGTATTGTTGATATCGGTCTTGAAGGTAAAATGCTTGGCGCCGCCTTTGCCGCAGGTGCCGCCGCTTTTACATTTAACTCCGCCTGGGCCGGATTATTTGCTGGCGTTGCAGTTTCAATAATGCTTTCAATGTTACATGGATTTGCCTCAATTACGGCACGCGGCAACCAGATTGTTTCAGGTGTTGCGATCAATTTTGTCGTTGCCGGTGTCGCTATATTACTGGGACAAAAGTGGTTTGGCCTTGGCGGCAGAACGCCGCAATTACATGGTGTTGAGCGTTTCCGTGAAATCACCATGCCCGGCAGCGAGGCGTTGCGGGATGTTCCGGTAATAGGCTGGCTATATTCGGGTATCCTGTCCGGACACGCTGTCCTGGTTTATATGGCATTTCTGGCGGTTCCGGTAACCTGGTGGATATTATACCGCACGCGATTTGGATTGCGCCTGCGAGCGCTGGGCGAAAATCCCGCTGCTGTGGATACAGCCGGTATATCCGTAACCTGGGGCCGGTATCGTGCACTGGTTGTCTGTGGTCTGTTATGCGGCATGGCCGGCGCCTATCTGGCTCTTGGTCTTTCTGCCGGATTTGTTAAAGATATGACGGCCGGCAAGGGCTTTATAGCGCTGGCCGCCCTGATATTTGCAAAATGGAAGCCTGTCAATGTGATGTTTGCCGCACTGCTATTTGGTTACCTTGAGGCGCTGGGCATTCGCATGCAGGGTAAAGTTCTGCCGCTGATCGGTGAAGTGCCGGTAACCATGATTCAAGCCCTGCCATATGTATTGACAGTGGTGTTGCTTGCAGGATTTATTGGCAAGGCCATTCCGCCGAAAGCCAGCGGAATTCCCTATGTGAAAGAGCGTTAACGGCGATGTCATCTTCCCTTCATTCACTGGCTGTTACTGCTTCCAAAAAAGCCCATGCACCATATTCCAGGTTCAATGTGGGAGTAGCAATCAAAACCGGCGACGGTAGAATCTATTCAGGTTGTAACATCGAGAACGCATCCTACCCTGAAGGGTGGTGTGCAGAAACCACGGCGATTGGTCATATGGTTATGGACGGGGGTGGAACGATAACCGAGATGGCAGTATTTTGTTCCCGGATGGATAAGATAACCCCTTGCGGTGGATGCCGGCAACGCATTAGTGAATTTGGCAATAGCGATACGGTTATCCATCTTTGTGATGCCAATGGCATACTGGAATCGGTAACATTGGGTGAGTTATTGCCCAGGGCTTTTGATTTTTAAATGATAAAACTGGATATCTGATGAAAGCAACAACAGCAAAAATCATTCGAAGGCTGGATGGCCTGATGCCGCGCACAGCAATCATTTTGGGCTCCGGCCTTGGTGGTCTGGTTGATAGTCTGGATGTGGAGGTTCGAATTCCTTTCAGTGGACTGGAAGGGTTTCCCAAATCGGCAGTTTCCGGACATTCGGGAGAATTGGTGGCGGGAAAGTTGGCAGGTCAGCCTGTCATACTGATTTCCGGCCGCGTCCATTATTATGAAAGCGGTGATGCCAGCGCAATGAGAACACCGATAGAATGCCTGCGGGCAATTGGTGTTGAGAATCTCGTATTGACCAACTCGGCAGGTTCGGTAGATGACGATATGGGCCCGGGCAGCGTTATGCAGATAACAGATCACATTGATTTTTCCGGTCGCAATCCGCTAATTGGTGAACCAACCGACGACCGGTTTGTCGGCATGACCACTGCTTATGACGACAACCTTGCCGCGGCCATGGATAGTGCCGCAACCAAAGTCGGTGTCAAATTGTATAAAGGCGTATATATGTGGTTCTCGGGCCCCAGTTTTGAAACGCCTGCCGAAATAAGGATGTCTCGTATTCTGGGTGCAAATGCTGTGGGTATGTCGACTGTTCCCGAAGTGATACTTGCGAGGTTTTATGATCTGAGAGTAGCGGCATTCTCTGTTGTTACAAATTATGCCGCAGGAATGACCGGGAATGAACTCTCCCATGACGAAACCAAGGAAGTGGCACCAAAAGGCGGTGAGAACCTCACCAGAATTTTGATTTCATGGCTGGAAAGCCTATAGCACCAGTAGAAATTATTAGTTATGAGTACAAAAATAGCCAAATCAAAATCATCAATTATGTCAAACCGTTCACCGGGCGACAGCCAGGATCTGATTGCAATCAAACATGCGCAGGTGCGCAATGACGGTATTGAGCTCAGTACCGATTTGTTTGAGGGTGTCGAAATAAATTTGTCAGCTGCTATTCGTCGTGCCGGCACATTGACAACGCGCAGATCGGTAAAAAAACAATGGCAGGCAGCCTGGCTGGTTAAAGCTATCCAGATGATTGACCTGACCACCCTTGCTGGTGACGACACGCCTGGCCGCGTAAAGCGGCTCTGTGCCAAGGCACAAAATCCGCTACGCAGTGATCTGACGCGTGCTTTGGGCATGAAAAGCGGGTCGCTAAACACTGGTGCGGTATGTGTATATCCAACGATGGTAGCGGTGGCAGCCGAAGCATTGCAGGGTACCGGTATTCCCGTAGCATCCGTTGCAACAGGTTTTCCCGCTGGTCTCACTCCTTTGCCCCAGAGGCTGGCGGAAGTGAAATATGCGGTCGAACAAGGCGCAGATGAGATTGATATGGTGGTCACCCGTGCACACGTGCTGAATGGCAATTGGCAGGCGCTCTACGACGAAGTTCGCGTAGTGCGGGAAGCCTGTGGGGAAGCACATTTGAAAGTAATATTGGCGACCGGTGATTTGAAAACACTGACCAGTGTCTACCGCGCCAGCATGGTTTCGATGATGGCGGGCGGTGATTTTATCAAGACATCCACAGGGATGGAGGCAATTAATGCAACATTGCCGGTCAGTCTGATCATGGTGCGCGCTGTCCGGGACTATCTCGAGGCTACCGGCCTGAAGGTTGGATTCAAGCCTGCCGGAGGGGTCAAAACCTCCAAGGATGCGTTGGCCTGGCTGATCCTGATAAAAGAGGAACTGGGTCGTGATTGGCTGGAGCCGGATTTGTTTCGCTTTGGCGCCAGCTCGCTTTTGGGCGACATTGAACGCCAGATTGAACATTATGTTACCGGCCGATACTCAGCCAATTACCGCCATGCCATGGGTTAGGGATATAAGATGAGCAAAATCAGCGATATTCTGCAGAACATGGAATACGGACTGGCGCCTGAATCCGATGATATTGCCCGTCAGTGGCTGGCTGACCATGGAGGCAAGATCGGTCATTTCATCAATGGGAAATTTACCAGGCCGGGTACCAAAAGTTTTAGTCTGACCAGTCCCATAGATGGCAAGAAAATTGCAAGGGTAGCCCTGGGCTCAAGGGCCGATGTAAACAAGGCTGCCAATGCCGCCAAAAACGCACTTTCTTCCTGGTCTGACACCAGTGGTCACGAGCGTGCCAGATATTTGTATGCACTGGCTCGTCTGGTGCAAAAGCACTCACGATTACTGGCCGTAATGGAAACCATCGACAACGGTAAACCGATACGCGAAACCAGAGATATAGATATTCCATTGGTGGCTCGCCATTTTTATTACCATGCCGGATGGGCACAACTGGCCGAACGTGAATTTCCCCATATGCAGGGCGTGGGTGTGTGTGGACAGGTCATTCCGTGGAACTTTCCATTATTGATGCTGGCCTGGAAAGTCGCACCGGCTTTGGCAGCGGGGTGTACGATTGTTCTGAAACCGGCCGAATATACGCCTTTGACCGCCATGATTTTTGCTCAATTGTGTAATGAGGCCGGATTGCCCAGGGGCGTTTTCAATATTGTTAACGGAGACGGAAGTACCGGTGCCGCGATAACTGAACACAAGGTTTTTGATAAGATTGCATTTACCGGATCTACTGATGTGGGTCGTATCATAAGGCGGACAACTGCGGGTTCGGGAAAAAAACTTTCACTGGAATTGGGTGGCAAATCTCCCTTCATCATCTTTGAAAATGCCGACATGGATGCTGCCATTGAAGGTATTGTCGATGCAATCTGGTTTAACCAGGGTGAAGTTTGTTGTGCGGGTTCGCGCGCACTGGTTCAGGAAGGCGTTGCAGACCGATTTTACGCTAAACTAACGGCACGCATGGAACAGTTGCGGGTTGGCAATCCCCTCGACAAAAGCGTTGACATGGGAACCGTTGTGCACTCCACCCAACTGGCAAATATCAAGCAACGGGTCAAAGAGGGCATTAGTTCGGGAGCTCAATTATGGCAACCCAAATGGGCGAAAGGCAACAAAGGCTTTGTTGGCGGTGCCAGTGTCAACGGCAGTTACTATCCACCAACCTTGTTTACCAACGTTCATCCTGCCTCGCTTCTGGCTCAGGAAGAAATTTTTGGACCGGTTCTGACGGCAATGACTTTCAGAACGCCCGACGAAGCAGTTGCTTTGGCAAATGACAGCAAATTTGGCCTGTCGGCATCGATCTGGTCACAGAACCTTGATGTTGCCTTTGATGCGGCAAAACGAGTACATGCGGGCATTGTATGGATCAATTCGACAAATATGTTTGATGCATCGGCCGGATTTGGTGGATACAAGGAATCAGGCTTTGGCCGCGAAGGCGGCCGTGAGGGGATGATCGAATATCTGGTTCCTGCCTGGCAAAAATCCGGCAAAAAAACTCCGCCTTCAAAAAAATTGCCACGCTCTTTTCCTGTCGGAAAAGCTGGAAACTCAGTTCTGGACCGCACCGCAAAATTTTATATTGGCGGCAAGCAGGCTCGACCGGATTCGGGTTATTCTTTCCCCGTTCATAATCACAAGAGGCAATTGATTTCCCATGTCGGGCTGGGTAATCGCAAGGACATTCGTAATGCTGTTGAAGCGGCCCACAAGGCGGGTGCCTGGTCGCAGATGACCGGCCACCAACGCGCCCAGGTTTTGTATTTTCTTGCTGAAAATCTGGAAGTGCGCCGCCAGGAAACAATTACACGAATAGTCGAATTGACCGGGGTCAGTATCAAACAGGCCGAAAATGAATTTGACGTCTCGATTCGTCGAATTTTCCATTATGCCGCGTGGGCGGATAAATATGATGGGGATGTGCGCGCGCCTCAGGCAAATATGTTGACTTTGTCATTAAGGGAAAATTGGCAGGTGATGGGTATTTCCTGTCCTGATGAAGCACCATTATTGTCATTTCTTTCTCTGGTTCTCCCGGCAATCTCGATGGGCAACCGCGTCGTTGTTACTCCTTCCCCGACCTGTGCATTGATAGCGACAGATCTTTATCAGGTATTTGATACCAGCGATATTCCAGGCGGAGTGATCAATATTGTTATCGGGGACCGCAATGAACTGGCGGATACTATTGCCAAACACGATGATATTGCTGCGCATTGGTATTTTGGCTGCAAAACCGGCAGTGCCATGGTGGAGCGCGAATCAGCCGGCAATCTCAAGGCTACCTGGGTAAATAACGGCAAGGCTCGGGATTGGTTTGACGATCGGCAGGGCGCTGGCGAGGAATTCCTGTTCCATGCGGTCCGTTTCAAGAATATCTGGACGCCATTTGGTGTGTAATTGGAATAATTGATCAAAGGCGCTCTGATTATGTTACCACAGGAGATCATTCGCAGAAAACGGGATCAACAAAGCCTGTCGAGTGAGGAAATCTCCGATTTCATTGCCGGCGTGACTGACGGCAGCGTCAGTGAAGGCCAGGTGGCGGCTTTTGCCATGGCGGTATTTTTCAATTCAATGCGCGCTGACGAGACTGTTGCACTTACTCTTGCCATGCGTGATTCGGGAGATGTTCTGGATTGGTCATTGCTTGATGGGCCGGTGGTTGACAAGCATTCAACCGGTGGCGTTGGTGATAATGTTTCCCTGATGCTTGCCCCGGCGATTGCTGCATGCGGGGCTTATGTGCCGATGATTTCCGGCCGTGGGCTGGGTCACACTGGCGGTACGCTTGACAAATTTGACTCGATACCCGGATACAAAACCCAGCCTGATAACGAATTGTTTGCCCGGGTGGTCAAGCAGACGGGCTGTGCCGTTATCGGCCAGACTGCCAATCTTGCACCGGCTGATAAACGAATTTACTCCATTCGCGATGTAACCTCGACGGTGGAAAGTGTCCCGCTGATTACCGCATCGATTCTTTCCAAGAAGCTGGCAGCCGGTCTTGATGGCCTGGTGCTTGATGTGAAAGTCGGTTCCGGAGCGTTTATGGATTCAATCACCAAAGCGCGTGAACTGGCGCAAAGCCTGGTACGTGTTGCCAATGATGCGGGGATGAAAACCACTGCGCTTTTGACCGATATGGATCATCCGTTGGCATCAGCTGCCGGCAATGCAGTGGAAATGCAAAATGCTGTTGATTTCTTGAATGGCAGCCATATTGACCGCACCCTCTGGGATGTCACCGTTGCATTGGGTGCCGAAATGCTGGTCAGTGGCGGAATTGCCAACGATAGCGATGATGGCAAGGCCCGAATGGAGGAGGCTTTTTCATCCGGCAGAGCCAGTGAAATTTTTGGCATCATGATTCACGACCTCGGCGGACCCTCTGATTTCATGGATAAGGCAGAAAAATATCTGGAGACACCGCCAATCATCATTGATGTGTTGGCCCCCTCACAATCGGCATCATTTGCCAACAATCTGGCTTTCGATACAAGGCAAATCGGTCTGGCTGTAATTGAACTGGGCGGCGGACGCACAAGACCCCAGGATCCGGTCGATCATGCTGTTGGTATTACAAATATTGCCGGCAGAGACTGGAACGGCAGTGACCCGATATGCCGGATACTTGCCCGCGATGAAGCCAGTTGCCAGCGGGCAAAATCAAGAATTCTTGCTTCAGTCCGTAAAGGTGGCTCTATTCAGGAGCCGGTGATAGAACGGGTTGAATACTCATCATAGTAATCGGATATGTACCGAGATCGGGTTAATTGGTGCACTTCCTATGAAAGTGAATCTGGCATGCCTGTCGTACAAAACTGCCGGGTATACTTTACACAGAATCTGAAACTGAAGACTGCATCCTGTTAGTTGATTTCCTCGAGACTGATCAAGCCCAGTTTAATTGCCCGGGCAACAGCATGTGCGCAACTCCTTGCCCCCGTCTTTTCCCGGATCACGTTTTGGTAGATCATCACTGTGTTTGGGGAAAGCGACACGAAATTGGAAATCTCCTGCGCAGATCTCCCGCACGCCAACATGGTTAAGATCTCTGTTTCAACCGATGACAGTTCAACGGCTGCCCGATCACCTGTATCGGTCCCAATATTCTCGGCAGTTGACATATGATATGTGATCAGAAATTCGCCCCTATCCTGATTTTTTTGTTGCCATGGGAACACATTGGCGGTTTAAAACTAGTGAATCAATCGATAGAATGATATTTATCTATGAAAAATCCTGATCCTTCAGGACTGAATGGCAGACTGTTAAATGTATTTCTGGCCATTTTTGACACGAATTCGGTTTCCGCAGCCGCAGAAAAGGTCGGCCTGAATCAATCGACAGTAAGTTACAATCTCGACCGGCTTCGCGATGCCCTCGGAGATCCGCTATTTGTCAAGTCCGGGCGTGGGATAACACCGACGGAACGCTCTATCATGCTTGCTCCGCAGATAAGAGCTATCGCGAGCAGCATTGAAAACTTGGTGATAGCCAGGGACTATGATCCCAGAATGGATACGGTTTCCTTCAGCTTCGCGACAAATGTGAGTGAATTGTTGCCGTTCTGCAAAATGCTGCATCAAAACATTGAGCAGGTTGTCCCACGTAATCAAATCCGGTTTCTTGAACTTGGATCCCGCGAAAACATCAAAGCGATTCTCGACGCGTCTGTGGTTGACCTGGTTATTTCAGTGCGAATGGTCAACCCTCCAAACTCATTAAACTCTGAATCGTTTTATTCCAGTGAACAGGTTTGCTACCATGATCCACAAGTACGCGGACCGGTGGATACAGTGGAAAAATACATTGAGGCTGGTCATGCTGTTCTGGATTTTGGAGGCACAGCCAAAAGTACCGTAGAAATCGAGTTGGATAAATTGGGATTGCATAGGGATATCAGACTTAAAGTACCCAATGCATTTGTCTTGTCGGAATTGATAAAAGGCACCAATCTGATCGCAACAATGCAACAAATGTTGAGCACATCAACGTTTTCCGGATTTGCCTATTGTGACCCGCCGTTTTCTCTGCCGAGAGTTGATTTTGATTTGATATGGCACCGAAGGATGGACAATGCGCCCAGAGGAATATGGCTGAGAAACATCGTTAGATCCACGATTGTGCAAATGATTGAGGAAAACAGGAAAACACCTGAGTAGCTGATTCGCATTGGTTTTTTGAAATTGATTTTATCCGGACAAGAGCCGATAACCGGCAAAGGTTTCAGATGATTATTCGAATCAATCCCGGGGGACGGACATGGTGTTCGCGTGATGGTCACGAAATCTTATGGGGATATAGCAGAATACCTTTATTTTGATTCAGTTCCGAATTTCTCTCGCTCACGGCTATTCGGGCTTACGCCGCGGCTTCCGCGGGGGCGGCGCACCGGCACTGGTCGCCTTTCGCTCCTGATTGCATGATCATTATAAAGGTATTCTGCTATATCCTCTTGTAACTACGGTGACCGGCGGATTTTCAATTAACCAGGTAACTGTTTTGTCCGGTGAACTGCTATATTGCCATTGATTTTTTCTGTGAAAGTATTCAGGCTGTCATCAATCAGAACTGACAGGCTGTTTGATGCAATCCAATCCAGAAAAATCCGAGGCTGCAGGCGGCAAACGCATAGTCTGGCTGCTCTCCCTGATAATGTTGGCGCCATTGGTGATTGTTGCCGTTATGTTGGCGTCCATCGATAATGGCAATCCCGCATTTCCGCCACTGCTTGATGGATTTAAAACAACCTCGGCAATTATCCTGTCGTTTCTTGGAGGAATTCGTTGGGGAAGCGAAATGCGAAATCACGCTCCAAATTCTCTGATTCTGGTTGCTGCAATGGTCCCTCCCTTGATTGGATGGACCAGCCTTCTTCTAACGGGCCCGACAGCCATCGGGCTGCTCTTGATTGCTGTTTGTGCAATGGGAGCCTGGGACAGTTTTTACTGGCATGATAAGACGGATACCAGATGGTATGCCGCTGTGAGGACGATAATGACATTGGCAGCCGCGTTCCTGCATGGCCTGGTATTGTCGGCAATGTTTTAGACCCCTTCTGGTTTACACGGAAGGGGGCTAGCATTTATGCATTTGGGATTTTCGACTATCTGGACCTGACAGTTGATTGCCGGATATTTCATAAACCCGGTTTTTCCCCAACATCCAGACTCGCATATTGTCTTTATCAAGCAACCCTGAAAACGCCGGGTCATGCACATCCAGCCCACCGGTAAATGCCCCGAATGCCGGCATGATCAGGCGCTGGGGATCACCGGCAAAACATCGCCTGCGCAGTTTCTTGCCCCGCCGGTGAATAATCGCGCAAGGGTGAAGATGCCCGCTGACTTCTCCGTACATACTGGTAAACAGATCTGCCTTTATCTGTGAATATTTTTGTTCATGACGAAACTGAACCGAACCAACTGTCAATTCATCATGGCAATCACCCCCCAGTCCTTGCGGCGCGGCAGGGTCATGGTTTCCGGTAATCCATATCCATTTTCTGGTTTGTATCATTTCCAGCAGCTGCGAGCGATATTGATCCGGCAGCCCAATTGCACTGTCATCACGGTGGAAACTGTCACCCAGACAAATAACGCTCCCCGGCCTCCAGCGATCAATGCAACCGGCAAGTTTTTGCAAAGTCTCACCTGTATCATAGGGCGGAACCAGATAGCCGCGTGATGCCATTGCGGCACCTTTCTCCAGATGCAGGTCCGATACGATCAGACAATTTTCATCTGGCCAGAACATCGCCCCGTCATGGTCACAGAAAAACTGTTCACCCTGAAAATTGATTTTGCCATAGACTGGCAGTTCTTCAAATTTAACCGCTTCCAAGCCTGTCTCCGTATTCTTCAGCTTCGTTCATCAACTCTTCAGCAGCCTCTGCCAGCAATAATTCCTGGGCTTCACCGGCAATCGGCTCCTTGCCGATCTCAAGCATGATCGGGATAGCCAGAGGTGAAATACGTTCCAGATCCTGATGAACAATTCCTGTTTTGATTCGCCTCAGCATATCTCCAAGTCGACGAATATCCAAAAGTCCTTTGGCCGCATCATCCCGGGTGGCCTGTAACAGCAGATGGTCGGGCTCATGGCTACGTAAAACATCATAAATCAGATCCGATGAAACCGTCATCTGACGGCCGCTTTTTTCCTTGCCGGGGTGGCGTTTTTCAATCAATCCGGCAATTGTCGCACATTGGCGAAAAGTCCGCTTCAACAAAAATGATTCTGCCAGCCATTCTTCCAGATCATCGCCCAGCATGTCTTCATCAAATAGTCTACCCAGGGATAACTCACCCTGTTTCATCATTTGCGCCAGATCCCGCAGTCCCCAGATTGCCAATGCATAATCCGTGGCGACAAACCCCAATGGCCTTGCCCTTGCCCGTTCCAGCCTGCGCGTCAGCAGCATGCCCAGAGTTTGATGGGCAAGTCTGCCTTCAAACGGGTAAATTATCATGTAGAAGTTTCCATCTCGAGGAAAGGTTTCAACCAGAAGCTGGTTTCGCTCCGGCAGAAGAGAGCTGATCTTTTGCATTTCCAGCCATTCGCTCACCTGCTCAGGTAAACGCTGCCAGGTTGAGGGATCTGCCAACATGGCGCGCACCTGCTCAGCCAGAAATGTTGAAAGGGGAAATCTCCCGCCGACATAAGAGGGTATTTTTGCATTGGTGTTGGTGGCGTTGGTGACGTAACAGATATTTTCGCGAATACCTTCAAATCGCAATGTCTTGCCGGAGAACAAAAAAGTATCTCCGGGGGTTAGACTTTCCAAAAAACCTTCCTCAATTTTTCCAAGGATAGGTCCGCCACGAACATTGGCACCCTTGCCGCGATGCCGGGTCAGGCGCACCTGTAACATTGGAGCCTCAATAATGGTTCCGGCGTTAAGGCGGTATTGCTGGGCAATTTTGCCATTCGATACCCGCCATGAACCATCTTCAGTCTGGCGGATTTTTGCATATTGTTCGTAGGTTTTTAGCGCATAGCCACCCGTGGCAACAAATTCCACCACCCGTTGAAACTGTTTTCGGGAAAGATTTGCATAAGGTGCTGCTGAAATTATTTCCCCGTACAGGACACCTTCAAAAAACGGCGCACCACAGGCTGAGCCAAGCACATGTTGCGCCAGCACATCCAGTGAGCCTTCGCCAATTGGCGGCGTATCCTGATGTCCCAGATAATTGGCATCGAGAGCTGCCTGGCATTCAAGAATTTCAAACCGGTTTGCCGGCACCAGAATTGCTTTTGAGGGTTCATCCATCCGGTGATTGGAACGTCCAATTCTCTGGGCCAGGCGACTGGCGCCTTTGGGAGCGCCGATATGAATGACCAGATCCACATCACCCCAGTCGATGCCCAGGTCAAGTGTCGATGTGGCAACAATAGCAGCAAGCGCGTTATCAGCCATGGCTTCTTCCACCTTGCGTCTCTGGGATACATCAAGCGAACCATGGTGCAGTGCGATGGGCAGTGCCATATCATTTACTTTCCATAATTCCTTGAACAGCAATTCCGCCTGGGATCGGGTGTTGACAAACAACAATGTGGTTTGATGTTGCCTGATTGCCTGATAGACATCGCCTATCGCATAGCGTGCCGAATGGCCTGACCAGGGAACGTGTTTATTGGATTTCAAAATGTTGATCTGTGGACGCGCACCACCTTCAACCTTGATAAGGCCACACATGTGAATTTCACCATATGGGCCCTGACCGACAAGCCACTGACGCAATTCATCCGGCTCAGCCACGGTGGCGGAAAGCCCAATGGTTTTCAGTTTCGGGCAAAAGCTTCGCAGCCGTGCCAAGGCTAGGCAGAGCATCTGTCCGCGTTTGGAAGTAACCAGTGAATGCAACTCATCAAATATCACATATTCCAGATCCTCAAAAAACCGCTTGGCATCTTTGGCAGCAATCAGCAAAGCCAGTTGTTCAGGCGTGGTCAGCAGAATATCGGGAGGATTTAGTTTCTGGCGCTGGCGCTTGTGTTGTGGGGTGTCTCCTGTTCGTGTTTCGATATTCACGCCGAGCTTCATTTCACGAACCGGAACGGACAGATTGCGCTCAATATCAACGGCAAGGGCCTTTAGCGGAGAAATATAAAGGGTGTGAATGCCATATTTCGCACTGCCCGGTTTGCGTGTGGTTCGCAGTGAATTGCTGGAAATGGAAACCAGCGAGGGCAGGAAACCTGCCAGGGTTTTACCGGCGCCGGTTGGCGCAATCAGTAGCATCGAATTTCCCGCTTCCGCTTCCATCAACAATTCCAGCTGGTGGGCACGCGGCGACCAGCCTTTTTGCCCAAACCATTTGTTGAACTGGTCTGGCAGGGAAGATATCACGTCTTCAACAGTTCGAGGATTTTCTTGTTTGCTCACCGCTAAAACTCTATTGATACATTTACCAAACGTCGAGAGAAGAAAAACCATGTTCAACAGATTGGCCAGAGGAACTATTACCATTTTGACAATTTTGGGTGTCTGCTGGCAGTCTCATGCAAAAAGCTCCTTCGCAATTCTTGCCATTTCCTGGCAGCCGGCATTTTGTGAGTTTCGTCATGATCGCCCCGAATGTGCTTCGCAGACTTCGACGCGATATGATGCAACCCACTTTTCCCTGCATGGTCTTTGGCCTGGACCTCGTAGCCGTTCTTATTGTGGCATTACCGGTTCGCTGGTCAAACTGGATAAAAGCGGGCGTTGGGGAAAACTACCGGATCTGCAACTGGATCCCGGGTTAATGAGCCGTTTAAGTCAGGTGATGCCCGGAACAAAATCTTTTCTTCAACGCCACGAGTGGGTAAAGCATGGCTCCTGCCATGAAAATGGATCAACCAACGGGTACTATTCAGATTCACTCAGGCTGATTAATGCGCTGAACAATTCGACAGTGCGTCAGTTATTTTCAGACAATCCGGGAAAATTCCTCAATTCCCGCAAAATCCGATTGGCTTTCGATGAGGCCTTTGGAAAAGATGCGGGCCGGCGGATCAGAATCAAATGCAAGAGAGATGGTGAGCGTCTGCTGATATCAGAACTCACCATTGGTCTTTATGGTGAATTTGATGAGAATACTTCCCTTGCCCAGTTAATCCTGGCGGCAAATCCGACTGATCCGGGATGCAAAGGCGGAATTGTCGATGAAGCCGGCCTGCAATAGTCGAATTTGTCTCTTGAACCCGCCCCAATCGAGCCCTAGTTTAAGGGTCTGTTCAAAGATCCCGTAATTTATGGCCTGTCAAAACCTTTTATGCATTCTTGAACAGTTTTGGGATATTGGATTCTACAGACCACAGGAAAAGATATGAGCGAGCGCCTTAACAAATTTTTGGGTGATACACCCGGCCGAACCTTGGTGCGTCTTTTGATCATATCATTTGTGGTTGGCATTATCATGAGTACCATTGGCCTCTCCCCCATCGAACTGTGGTATAAATTGCAGGATTTTGTCAGCCATCTTTACTATCTGGGATTTGATGCCATTTGGCGAATTGCAAAATATTTTGTCTGGGGAGCAGTGGTTGTGGTTCCGCTATTTTTACTGATGCGGCTGTTAAAATATTCGCGCTGATCCCGTCATGGCCCGGGCAGGTGATTCGCTGAACAAATCCGATATGGAAAATCTGTTTGAACCCAATTCAGACAGCAACCGGTTTGATATTACCCACAAACTGGTATTGTCGATCGCTGTCCCGATGTCATTCGGCTATCTGACCACCCCGATTTTGAGTTTGGTGGATACTGCCGTCATCGGTCAATTGGGTGTTGCTGCCCTGATTGGCGGGCTCGCAGTGGGCACCAATTTGGTGAATATCGCGTTCTTTACATTCAATTTTCTTCGCGCCGGTACGGTTGGATTAACTGCCCGGGCATTTGGCGGCGGCGATCAGATCGAGATCCAGGCGGCGTTGCTCAGGGCACTTGGGCTGGCGGCTATCATTGGTATGTTTCTGATTGTGCTGTCACCATTGCTGTTATGGATTGGCCTCTGGTTCATGGCACCGGGAGAAGCGTCGGCGAATGCTACGGCAGTCTATTTTCAGGTTCGGATGATTTCTGCACCTTTTGCGCTGGCAAATTATGTCTTCTTTGGCTGGTTTGTTGGTCGAAACTCAATCAATATTGCGCTGCTGTTGCAGATACTGCTGAACATAACAAATATTTTTCTGTCGATTTTCTTTGTGCTTGGTCTGAACTGGGGCATTGCCGGAGTAGCCATGGCAACCGTTATTGCGGAAATTTTGGCCGCTCTGACCGGGCTTGTTATCGCCCGGAAAATGCTTCGTGGCGAATCCATACCAACATGGAAGCAATTATATGATTCTTCCGCTTTGAAACGGATGATGTCGATGAATGGTGACATCATGATCCGCTCGTTTGCCCTGCTGTTTGCATTTGGATATTTTACCGCCCAGAGTGCCAGATTTGGTGATGTCATATTGGCTGCCAATGCAATCTTGTTGCATTTTATGTTCATCGGCGCATATTTTCTCGATGGTCTTGCCGTAGCCGCGGAACAGATTTCCGGTCGAGCCATCGGTGCCAGAGACCGCATTGCATTTGTCAGATCGGCAAAATTGACCATGCTCTGGAGTTTGGTCGTAGCAACGTTTCTGGTGGTGTTATATCTGGCAACAGGAAATTTCATCATCGATTATATCACCACATCTGTGGAAGTGCGGGAGATGGCAAAAACCTATTTCTGGTGGGCGGCTTTCATTTCCCTGGCCGGGGCAGGCGCCTTTATCATGGATGGTATTTATATTGGTTCAACCTGGTCACGGGAGATGAGTATCACCATGCTGGCATCCGTGGCCGGCTTTGTCGTTTGCTGGTGGATAACTGCTCCATATCTGGGCAATGATGGATTATGGCTGTCTTTATATGTATTTCTCATTTTGCGTGGAGTAACCATGGCAGTGCGCTTGCCCCGCAATATTCGACGCAGTTTTTGACTGGAGATTTGTTTTGGAGTCAGTGAGATTTGGAGAGTTTGGAAACTCCTAGGAAAAGGACCAAAATAGTCATAAAAGCTATATGGGTTCGCGTATTCACCTTTCGATAATGCGGTTTTTAAGATGCATGAATGAACGCCTTTATAAGATGTAAAAGGGATCGGTCTTTGAACGCTTTTTATGCCAGACAAATTCACTGGGGGATTCCAACGTGCCGGTCGACCTGAATACTGCTCCATGAATGGGTACATTCCATCCAGACCCTTCACTAAAGAACCGCCAGAACAGCTTCATGCGACCTGCCTATAGCAGCTTTGTCGCTGTTGATTACCACCGGTCTTTCTATCAGCATCGGGTGATGGAACATCGCATCAATCAGTCTTGCCTCGTCATTTTCATTAGCCATATTCAATTCTTTGATGGTTATTGAACCGGTAAATCTCTTGCCGCCCATTCCCGGATACGCGTACCGGTGAGTTCTGTGATAGTGGAATATTGGCTGG
Source organism: Hyphomicrobiales bacterium (assembly GCA_024225445.1). Lineage (GTDB taxonomy): Bacteria > Pseudomonadota > Alphaproteobacteria > Rhizobiales > Rhizobiaceae > JAAEMP01. The sequence goes on from JAAEMP010000072.1 coordinate 19,756, forward strand.
CCGCAAGCTTTTCAGATAATCCCTGGCAAATGGTCTTGGCAATTCCCAGTCCCTGATAAACCATTCCGGTATAAAGTTGCAATAAACTCGCCCCGGCCTCCAGTTTTTCCCAGGCGGACTGGATGCTGTCAATTCCTCCAGCACCGATGATCGGCAGATCTGGCCCAACCAGTTGACGCATTTTTGCCAGAACAATGGTTGACCGGTTAAACAACGGTCGCCCGGAAAGTCCGCCGGGTTCAGTATTTTGTATAGCCAGTGCGCTACGTGACACGGTGGTATTGCAAACCACCAGACCGTCGATTGAGGAGGAACGAATATTGTCGCTTATTCCGATCAGATTTTCCTCGTTCAAATCCGGCGCAATTTTCAAAAACAAGGGCGGAGACTTGTCTGTTCCGGCAATCAACTCTTCGCGAATGCTGTCGATGCGGCCCAGCAACTCCCCCAGGGATTTATCAGCCTGCAAATCGCGCAGACCCGGCGTGTTGGGTGAAGAGATATTGATGGTGAAGTAATTTGCCAGATCCCAGAATTTTCTGATCCCCATTTCATAGTCGGTGATGAAATCGGCACTGTTTTTATTCGCTCCGATATTGATCCCGACAATTCCATTGCTGACATCTTCTCTTTTGCGGGATCGAAGGTTGTCGATGACAACTGAATGACCCTGATTATTGAAACCAAGCCGATTGATAATCGCTTGTTCGTCCACCAGGCGGAAAATTCTGGGGCGAGGATTGCCACTTTGCGCATTGGGGGTTACCGTTCCAACTTCGGCAAAGCCAAACCCGACCTTTAACAAAGCGTCGGGAACTTCGCCATTCTTGTCAAATCCCGCAGCAATTCCGACAGGGTTTGGGAATTCGAGACCGGCGATTTTTACTGCCAGTTCCGGATATTGACGGTTTGAATGGCCTGGCAAAAGCCCGGTTGCATAGGAGAATTTCAGACTGCCAATGGCCAGTCCGTGCGCCGTTTCCGCATCCAGCTTAAACAGTGCATTTCGGGCAAGGAGTTCAAATTTGTCCATCAGCGGATGTTTTCATCAAAAACGTGGTTGCCATTGGCATCCAGGGGTAGATCATAGGTTCCAATTACAGCTTTCATATCCAGCACGCCGTAAAAATGGGGAAAATGTGCCCCGCCACGTGAAATTTCCCATTTCAGATGAGGTTTCAGCATGTCCGCGCTTATCGCTGCAACAATCAGATTATCACGCCCGGCAAAGTGCCTTGCAGCAGTTTCACATACCTGTTGGGCGGTGGAAAAATGGATAAATCCATCACTCAGATCAATCGGTGCCCCATGATAAGACCCTTGCGACAAGGCATTACTCCAGATTGTTTTGTCTTCAATTTTATAAATTAGCTGCATATGGTCACGGAATTCTGTTACCTCTGATCTTCGGTTTGTTTTTCAACCTGTTTGCCATTTTCGGCATGAAAATGCCAGAATGGAAATCAATCATCATGCAGGCTTATACACAGGATTCAAAGGGCAATTATGTGCGCAGACAGGTTTAACCCGGTAAAAAATTCCATATTGGCAATATCAATTGCCCTGATGTGCTTGACGCCAGCGTCATCTGAGGGGCAGGAAAAAATTGAAATTCCGTCAAATCCGGATCAGCAATTTCATTTTGAACGGTCGGGAAAAGGATTTATGCGCCTGAATAATAAAACCGGTGAAACCAGTTTTTGTCGACAGGTGGTTGATGATATTGTTTGTAGTCTTGGTGTTGAAGAGCGTGACGCACTACATTCTGAAATTGTTGAATTGCAAAATATTATTGCCGAATTGAAAGGCAAACTTGATCAAATTCAGGGCGATTCTCCGCAGATGCTACGTCCCGAAAACAAAATTCCTGATCCAAAATTTAGGGAAGGAGGCGGTTCCGAGCGTGACAAAATTGAAAAGGAGGTAGACCGGGCAATTGATATTGCCAGACAAACCATGCGTATGCTGTTTAAAGCGGTAAAAGAACTGCAAAGGGAATTTGCCAGAGAGCCTTTCGATTGATGGCTGCCATTTTGCTGCCAACCGATTTTATTTATTTTTCTTCATATGCCGCAATTACTGCCGGTGTGAAGCCCTTGATTTGCGGATCATACCGTCGCCGAAGGAAGTAATCATGGCAATTACAATAATGATCGGCATGATAAGAATTGCCGTGTTCACCACTTTTAATGGTTGGTCACTAAAGGGGATCAGCCAAACCAGTTCATCTCCATTATATGCAATCCAGTCAGAGCCATATTCAATAGAAATCATTAAATAGATACTGGCTGCAAATCCAGGTAAAATTCCGGTTAATGCGCCAAATGCAGTAGTGGGTTTCCACCATATTGCCAACAACAGTACAGGAGATATTGTTCCGGCCGCCAGACTGAATGCCCACAGGGAAATATCAGTAACTGGCAGCGGAGTGACATCGGCCAGCCAAACGCCCCCCGCCCAAAGGACAATTAGCATAATACGAGAAACAAACAGGCGTCTTGCAACTGGTGTTGCCGGTGACGTGTGTTGGGAAGTTGACAGTGGATCAGAATTGAGATTCGCAGCTTCGACATCGGATTTTGCCGTGGAAATTTTTTTGTCCGAAAATATCAGGTCCTCGCTGGCAGAGTTTATCACAACCATCATTGCAATTCCTGCTGTGGTTGCCGATGCACTTAACAGGCCGGCAAATGAAACGGCAGAAAATACCGAAGGCATCTCTGTAACCTCACTGGAGCCCAGCAAAGTAACAATCGGATTGATTTGCAGGTCAGAAGGCATCAGGACATATTCAGGATCATTGCCGCAGGCAGCGATGATCGATTGAAGATCAAAAGCGGGTTTCCCGCAAATCAGGGCAAGTTTACCCTCATCGATATTTGCCCAATTCATCAGCCAGTCCATACCGTTCTCCAGCCGGATTACCGGCAAGCCGACCAGGTCGCGATAAATTTCGAATTTTGTGAAAACAACAAATGCGGGCAAGGTTGATACCAGCAGTGCAATCAATATCAACATCCAGCCGATCGAGCGCAGGCGGATGGCAACACCTGTCGAACAACTGATCCGGCTATATAAAAGAGGCAGCGCCAATGTTCCTGCCATCATGCTGACCACCGTGGCAAAGAAACTTGAAAAACTGGAAAACCGGCCAAAATTCCCCTGTTCAAATTCATTGTCCAGATCACTGGAACTAATTTGAGCGAGTTGCTCTTCCAATTGCATTATCGGTTGCAATGCGCCATTGCCGTAGCTTAACTGGGGCACAGGATTTCCGGTAATATGAAATGATAACCAGATTACCGGCAGCAAAATTGCCGCACCTATCAGCCATACCAGCAGCATGTTTGCTATGGTCAGACTGCGCATTCCTCCCGACAGCAATGTGATCACAACCGGTGCCAGTAACAAAATACTAGCCCAGGTTCTGGACATTGGGAAATACAGAACAATTACATCACTTCCTGCCTTAATTTGCCCGACCAGAAATGCCATGGCACATAAGATCACAATGATTGCTATTGAAAACCTCAGCAGGTGCGTGGCGAAGTTCGAATAATGCAACCGCGACGTAATGATTCTTGCCAGAGTAAGTGGACCTTGTTGTGGCAATTTTGGAAATATTAAAATTGCCATGAAGGCAAATCCACAAAATGCCCCGGTTAATATGGCTGAGGCGTCATGATTTGTTGCAGATAATGCTGAAATAATTCCTATTATCAAATACAGGCTGAACCATTCCGCCGTTCCCGCTAATGCGTTAGACCAGGCGTTGATATTCCCTCCGGCCCGGGTGAATAGCGCCAGATCCTGGCTTCCCCAACTACCCGATATTCGGGTGCCAAACGCTGTAACCAGAAATACGATTACCGGTATAATAGTAACCATGCCAAACAATCCTGCTTGATCAAGGCCGATTTTTCCCAGAATATTGGCGATCAAAAGATATGCTGAAGTCAGTCCGACGACAAATACCGGCAATATTACCGGACTATATCCCAATCCTGACGATTCAATTTGTGAAGAGGTTTTGAACGGTGAACCCAAACGATTATTCATCGTCACCCTGCCATGCCAGTTCTTCAAATTTTCGGGCGAGCCAAAACAGTAATCCAGCTGTTAGAAGGGGAAAAATAATGGTGATCAGCATCAATTGCAGGGGAATTCCCATGACCGTATCTGCTCCGTGGTGCCAGACCAGATAAAACAACAAGCAAAACAGCAGGGCAAACAATGCTCCGCAAATTGACAGAGAAATTGTTCTGCTGCTTTTCCTGAATGGCCTGATCCATCGAATCATTTTGTCAGCTTTTCCAATTCCAGCAGGATATTGGGTTAAAGATAGAGAATCTAAGTTGTTTTATTCATCAGTTGATAGTGTATATTCTGGCGCAGTTGAAGTATATTAAATTCCAACCTGTCAACAAGCCGATGAAAAAAAGCGATTGAACCGGGTTGAATGGCTTGCCGTGAAGTGAAAATGTTAAGCTGATTGGGGGAAACAGTGACAATCAATGCCAATCCTGACGCTACCGAATTACATACTATTTTGATTGCCGATGATCATCCATTATTTCGTAACGCGTTGCGACAGGCAGTCGAAAGCCAGATGCCAAATAGCAAGATTGTACTGGCTGGCGATTTCGATGAGGTTGAAGATATGATATCGGCAAACAGTGATGCTGATTTGTTGCTGCTCGATCTTACAATGCCTGGGGTGAGTGGATTTATTGGATTGATTCGGCTGCGAAATGAACATCCGGCATTGCCGGTGATTATGGTATCCGCCAGTGATGATCCGGCAACCATTCGCAGATCGCTGGATTTGGGTGCATCGGGTTTTATTCCCAAATCGTCATCGATAGAACAGATTGGTGAGGCGATCAGCGAAGTTATGGCTGGTAATATTTGGCTGCCGAAAAATATTGATATTGATGGGGAAGGCGATGATGAGATTGCCGGAATACTGGCAAATGTATCTAAATTGACCCCCCAGCAGCAGCGCGTGCTTAACATGATTGGCGATGGTTTGCTGAATAAGCAGATTGCTTATAGTTTGGGTGTGTCCGAGGCGACCGTCAAGGCGCATGTTTCAGCAGTTTTACTGAAACTGGAAGTTGACAGCCGTACCCAGGCGGTGATTCAGCTTGCTAAACTTGGTAGCGCGGTAGGCTTTTCACCAGACAATCAAGTGCAGGACCAGGAATAATTATCGAAAAATTACCTCTGAGGCAGCGCCCCGACGTAAACCGGCTATTTTGTCATACCTGGTAATTGGCGGTGCAACTTTATTCGGCTGCCTCACCAAGATTTCGAACGCTGGCCAGTACTGAACGCAGCGCCGCAGGTTTAACTGGCTTATGGATAAATGCCAGATCTAGTTTCTCAGCTGTCTGTTTTAGTGTTCGCGAACGCTCTGCGGTTACAAGAACTGCCGGCAGATTTTGGCCAAGCAAGTCGCGAAGTCGCCTGATAGCATCGACCCCAGTCTCTTCATTTAGATGATAATCCATCAGTACAATGTCGGGGGTAACATCCAATTTTTCTATCGTTTCAATGGCTCTCGCTGATGAGGGTGCGGTGATAACAGAGCATTTCCATTGTTCCAGGAGGCTGGACAGACCCTTGAGAACAAGTGGATCATTGTCTACGCACAATACCTTAATACCCGGCATGATGTTGTGCGTGAAAGGCATTATTGGAGCTGGCTTTTGGAATTCGGCAGCGATATCTGTTGTGCGTTCAACAATGACTTTGAACCGTGTTCCCCTTGCGGGAATGGAATCGATCTCCACCTTGTGGCCAAGCCTGGTGGAAATTCGTTCGACAATTGATAAACCCAATCCCAAACCGGCCGCAGTATTCACGCCTTCCGGCAGGCGTTTGAATTCTTTGAAGACAGATGGCTGATCTTCATGCGCGATACCGATACCTGTATCGAGAACTTCAATGCTGATATTGTTTCCGCTCCGGCGACAGCCTACCAGGACCTTGCCATCATTGGTATACTTCAAGGCATTGGATATCAGATTTTGTAATAGTCGCTTCAACAGTGAAGGATCTGTGCGAACAACCAGAGAGGTTTTCACAAAAATCAATTCCAGTTTTTCCTTTTTGGCTAACGGATGAAACTCGATTTTCAACTGTTCGAAAATGCGGTCCAGGTTGATCGCACTGAGTTTAATTTCTTCCGGAGAAGCATCCAGCCTCGAGATTGCCAGCACAACCCCCAGAATATCTTCTACCGAATCCAGCGATTGGTTGACGCTCAGGGCAAACTCCTGGTCGCGTTCGTCTTCGAGTCTTTCCATCAGGGTCGAGGAATAAAGTCGCGCTGCATTGAGGGGTTGCAGGATATCGTGGCTGGCCGCAGCCAGAAACCGGGTTTTATCCTGATTGGCCTGATCGGCAATTCGGGTGGCTTTTTCCAGTCTTTTGTTGAGTGCCGTCAGTTCAACGGTTCGTTCTTCAACCCTGTTCTCCAGCATGACATTTGCGTCACGCAACGCCTTGGCGGAAAGCACCCGATCCGTATTGTCCTGCCAGGTCAGAACCAGCCCACCCTGCGGCATTAATGCAGAGCGTACCTCAATTATTTTGCCATCAGCAGGCAGTTCAAATTGCCATGTGCTTTCCAGGTCAACCAGGTTACGGGTAATGGATTCCTCATCGTAACCAATTTGATCCAGCTGATTGTGTTCAACAATCTCGCCAATTATTGTCGAAAATGAAGTTCCCGCCGTGCCAATAATAATCGGCAAGTTCAGCATTTCGCGAAATTGTCTGTTCCAGGAAGATAATCGGTAATCTGCATCAAATACGCAAATGCCCTGTTCAATCTGATCGATAGCGGTTTGCAACACGCCACGGTTGAACTGCAGAGCCTGCGAGGCATCATCAAGTAGTTTGATTTCGGATTTGGATGAATGGTCCAGGCGTTTGATCAGAAGACTGTGCACCAGTCTCGAGGTTGAAGTACCAACCGCACTTGCCAGCAATTGCTCCGAAAATTGAAGCAGATTTGCATCAATGGGATCGGTATCTGAAAGGACAATTTTGTTTTGTAATTTGTAGGTATCAAAAGATCGTATGGTACGCCGTTTTCCCAAATACTGCGTGACAGTTTCCATCAGATCGGCAACGGTTATGTTGGAGTTTGTCAGATTGATACCGGTCAGGGGGCGATTGGTCTGCTGAACAAATACAGTTGACTGGATCAGCTCCAAAGCATTGGATTGGCGAGACAATGAACCCAGTATTATTCCAATTGTATTTAGTGACAGACTGAAAAATACCCCATTGCCCAGCGGGCCTAAATCCAGATTGAACAGTCGCTCGGGACGTAGCCAGTTCAGACCAAAAAGACCTTCACGCAACAGTATATTATCCGCCGACAGCAAAGTTGGCAGAAGCAAGGTGAATGTCCAAATACAAAACCCGATTAGCATGCCGGTCAGCGCGCCACGTGAATTGGCCCGGCGCCAGAATAGACCACCAAAAAAGGCCGGTGCAAGCTGGGCGATCGCTGCAAATGAAATAAGACCAATTGAAACCAGCCCGGCCGAATTGTCAGCGGCCTGATAATAGGAATAGGCTGCAAACAGCAGAATAAAAATTGTAGTTCTGCGGATATTGAGAATCAGCTGTTCCATATTACGTGGACCTGATTGGCCACGGTCCGCTTTCTGGCGAAGAAGTAGTGGCAATACAATTTGATTTGAAACCATGATGGCAAGTGCCACACATGCAACGATTACCATGGCTGTGCCGGCCGATAGTCCCCCAAGAAATGCAAACAGCGATCCAAACGTGGATCCTTGCGACATCGGCAACTGCAATACAAAATTGTCCGCCGGCACGCTATCCTTGAATATGATCAGTCCTGCCAGTGCGATCGGAATGACAAAAATGTTTATAGCGACAAGATATAACGGGAACAGCCAACGAGCTTTTGCCAACTCACTGAAAGACTTGTTCTCGACAACTGCAACATGAAATTGTCTTGGCAAAAGCAGAAAAGCCAAAGCGCTGAGCACCAGCAAAAGCAGGAAATTGCCACTGTCAAAGCCCTGTTCCAGATAGCGCCCTATGATGTCGTTTTCATTGGCTTTGGTCCACAAATCCTCAAAGCCATCAAAAATCCAGAATGTAACAAATATGCCGACCGTCAGGAATGCCAGCAATTTGACAACCGATTCCATGGCAACTGCCAGCATCATCCCATGCTGATGTTCAGTCGCATCAGCATGTCTGGTGCCAAATAATATTGCAAAAATAGCAAGAACCAATGCTATTATTAGCGTAATGTTACTCAGCAGGGATTCTGGAGGTTGCAATCCGATTGCATAATGCGAGATCAGAGTTGAAACTGAATCAGAGATGGCTACCAATTGCAATGCAATATATGGAACCGTACCAACCACCGCGATGCTGGCGGCTACCCCGCCAACCACAACACTTTTACCGTAGCGCGCGCCAAGGAAGTCTGCAACAGAAGTTATTCTTTGACTTTTTGATAACAAAAGGACCTGTTGCAATAATGGGTAACCGACTGTGATTATCAGAATAGGTCCCAGGTAGATCGCGATGAAATTGATACCGTCGGAAACGGCAAATCCAACAGACCCGAATATTGTCCATGTTGTGCAGTAGATAGCCAGGCTAAGAGCATATATATATGGCCTGCCACGGGAACCACCTTCGCGGTGTTTTTTAGAATCGCCATATTTAGCGACCGCAAACAATATTCCGATATAGATAATGGTCGTTAATATGACGACCCATCCCTGAAGCATTTTCAAATCTCCCGATTGGGACATAAAACCATAAATGGCTGGCTTAATCCAATAGCCAATAGTATCATCGGCCACCGGCGGTAGTTACGTCCTTTCCTTGGCAATACATCGACAATTCACATCGAACAAGATAACGGTGTGAATTCAGTTAATCAGATCTGTGGGAGATATCCATGCTAAAGGAATTCAAGACATTCATCATGAAGGGTAATGTGATGGACCTTGCCGTTGGTGTAATTATCGGCGGAGCATTCGCAACAATTGTTAAATCGTTGACCAACGATATCATCATGCCGATTGTCGGGGCGATTTTCGGCGGATTTGATTTTCCCGAATATTTTGTGCCGCTTTCAACCGAGGTTACTGCCACAAATCTAGATTCTGCAAGGGAGCAGGGAGCGGTTTTTGCCTATGGCAGTTTTATTACCGCAACCGTCAATTTTTTGATTCTCGGGTTCATTATTTTTTTAATGATCAAATCTCTCAATAAACTGATGGGGAAAGAAGAAAAAGTTCCAAAAGCACCACCCGCGCCGCCAGCAGAAGTGGTCTTGCTTGGTGAAATCCGGGATTTATTGAAAACTCAGAAATAGTCGCCGGTAAAGGGCAGGTTAACTATCGTCTGATATTGGATTGATATGTCGGATTGGCCCCGCTCGCTGGGTTCTATTACGTTTTTCATGATCAACCAGATCTGGAGTTGTGTTTTGAAACGAATTATCAAAGCATTCATTTTCTCAATGGCGGCAATAAAATTTGGTTGGAAAAATGAGGCAGCCTTGCGCCAGGAACTGGTCATATTTGTTGTCTCAATTCCGGTTGCCTTGTTGATAACGTCAAATCCATGGAAAATTCTTGTGATGCTGGGAGCCCTGCTGGTTTTGCTGGCAGTGGAGTTTCTGAATACCGGCATAGAAAAATTGGCTGACCGGATCACTACAGAACCTGATCCACTGATCAAGATTGCCAAGGATTGTGGATCAGCAGCGGTGCTGATGGTGTTGGTGCTTGCGGGTAGCGTATGGATTTTAGCCTTATGGGAAAGGCTTTATTATTAGAGTCTGGTTGTGGTGAAATAGAAAAAGCGGACCGTTTGGAACGACCCGCTTTGTTTGATCAGGCTTGAGTGTACTCTGGTTCAGTTACGAACGGCCGGTGTTTCCACTGTCAGCCCATTGCCCCTTGCAGCCAGATAGACTTCCAGTGCGGTGAACTCGTCA
>JAAEMP010000073.1 GCA_024225445.1 Hyphomicrobiales bacterium
AGTTGCGCCTGCCGTGATGACAGCCAGAGCTGCAACAGTAGCGATTGTAGTATTGCGTACTTTTGATGAGATGCTCATTTGACTTGTCCTTTCATGTATCAGTCAGTTTGGCAGTTGTTGTGAAGTTCGAATTTGAGTTCGTCCTTCCGATAACTAATAGATAGGTAGTAACTGCCCCGGGTGTTGTGTAATTGGACACAGATTGAAATAGATTAGATATAATGAAATCAGAGGCCGCCAAGCGTCACCAGCAAGTATTTTCGATATTGAACCGGAAATGCACAGACCTGATCTGGAACAGAAAATCACTCAATATCTTAATCATGAGACCGAAGAAAATCCATAATCGAGCGCCTTCAAAATGTCTTCAACATCTTCCGCCGACAGAATGAGCGGTGGTGAGAGGATCATATTGGGGCCTGAAATACGCACCATGACCCCCGCCTCGTACACCGCCTGATGAATAGCGGTGATAATATCCTTGCCAACAGGTGTTTTGCTGCTTTTTTCTGAAACCAGTTCCAATGCGCACATCAGTCCGTGACCGCCTCGCACATCACCTATCAGTTCAAACTTTTCACCAAGCATCTTCAGGCCGGAATAAAGCTCAGCCCCGCGCCCGGCGGCATTTTCATTGACTTTCAAGCGCTCGGTTTCCTGCAAACAGGCAATTGCAGCGGCGGCACCGACAGGATGACCTGAATAAGTATAACCGGAACCGATAGAGCCGCTACCGGACGTGTCACTCTCAAATGCTTCAACCAGTTTTTCTGCAATCATCACTGCACCAAACGGGAAATATCCATTGGTAATTGCCTTGGCGGTACAGGCCAAATCAGGCTGCACACCCCAATGGCGTGAACCTGTCCAACTGCCAGTACGGCCAAAGCCCGTGATTACTTCATCAGCGATCAGTATTATGCCGTATTTATCGCACAAGATGCGCACACCGGGCATAAAACTCTCATGGGGAGTGATCACGCCACCTGCACCCAGCACCGGCTCCATTATCATGGCGGCAATTGTGTCGGCACCCTGAAAGTTGATTTCATCTTCCATGGCAGAAAGACATAATTGTGCCAGGCGAGCCGGATCACTTTCATCAAATGGATTGCGATAAGTATAAGGTGCCGGAATATGGTAACAGCCGGGCATCAATGGTTCGTATTGTGTACGAAAATTGGAGTTGCCATTGACAGAAGCGCCGCCCGTATGGGTTCCATGATAACCTTTTTTGAGACTGAGATATTTAACCCGCCCGGCTTCTCCGCGAATTTTGTGATATTGGCGTGCAAGACGTAATGCTATTTCAACACTGTCTGAACCGCCGGAAGTATAAAAAGCCCGGGTCAGGCCATCATCAGCAAAAAATTCACGCAGCATATAGCTAAGCTCAATCGCCGCATCATTGGAGGTCCCGCGAAACGTGGAATAATAGGGAAGCTGATCCAGCTGAGCCGAAATTGCATCTTTGACCGGGCGGCAGGAGAAGCCCAAATTGACGTTCCACAACCCGCCGACCGCATCGATGGTTTCATGCCCGTCAATATCAGTAATCCGCACACCGTGTCCGCCGGTAATAATTGTGGGTGGATTATTCAGGCTTTCTGCCGGATGCGCCATCGGGTGCCAGAGATGTCTGGCATTATTTTCCTTCAGAAAATTACTGTCTTTCATTGAAAGTCTCCTCATAAACCTAGTAAGTGCAACGCAGCGCGATAACTGTCTTCAGGATCTTGCACATCGAATTGCACGGTATGCAGACCGACTTTTCTGGCACCCTCGATATTGCGGGCCTGATCATCAACAAAAACACATTGGCCTGCATCAAGCCCCAGATCATTCAGGCAGCCCAGATAAGCCTCTGAATCAGGCTTCAGATTATTAGTATAGGTCGCATCATGAATCACTTCGAATTTGGCAAGAAAAGGCAATTTTTCACGAAAACCGGCGCCATAAAACAGATCCAGTTCATTTGACAAAATTGCCAGGCGTATGCGTGAAGCCAATACCTTTTCAATAGCCGCATGGAATTCGGGGCGAATAATCAGATCCGGTGACGCACCGCGAACCGCCCTGACAAAATCTGCCATCTCTGCCCAGTCTGCTCCGATCATGCCTGACACCTGCTGGGTGCGCTTGCGCCAATATTCTCGCTCGGTAATTTCATCCGCCTGCATGGATCGCCACAGGCAGTCATTATCAGGGTCAAATGGCCCGCGCCAGGTCAATGAGCCTTGATCAAGTCCCAGGGCTTTCTCGGTGAGGTCATGGGTTTCAAACATGGTGCGGGTGATTACACCGCCAAAATCCAGGATTAGCGCTCGCATGTCAGCTGGCATTATTCCATTGCCTTTCCAGTGGTTCGGGAATTGAGCCCCCCAGAGCATCCGAAACATTGAGACTGCCCTCCTTCAGGCCCTTGACGATGTCCTTTTTCATCCTTTTGTTCATACGGAAAACTGGAACCGCAACTGCGAGGGTTCCAATTATTTTCAACTCTTTCCCGTATATCGGTGTGGCGATTGAAAACACTTCCTTTTCAAATCCCTGATCACAGATTGCATATCCGTTTTTGCGGGATTGCTTTACTTCATCTTCCAGCTTGGCGGGATCAGTGGTGGTCATTCCGGTGTAGTCTTCAAGATGCCCGGCAAGCACCTTTTGGAGCAATTTTTCCGGTCCGAATGCCAGCATTGCGATCCCCGACGAAGTGGCATGCATTGGCAACATTTCTGCTTCATCAAAATACACTCGCGTACCGTGAATTTGAATATCCGCATGATAAAGTGGTGACATGAAATCACTCTGAAACAGGGAAACATGTACTAATTCACCCAATTGCCGGGAAAGATCATCAACCCACGCTGAAACCGCAGCACGCATGGGAAATGTGCGCTCGCGAACTGCTGCCAGACGTAATACAGCCGGCCCCAAACGGTAATTCTTGGTTGTTGTATTTTGCTCAACAAAACCATTTTCCTGCAATTCTGACAAATGCCGATAAACCGTTGCCTTGTCCTGATTGGAAATTTGTTTGAATTCACTAAGCCCGATCTCAGGTCGGGAGGAAGAAAATTCATTCAATAGTTTCAGAGCTTTGGAGATCGTTCCCATTTACAAGATTACCTTTACAATGCCGCCAGATATATCATGAGACATACTTGAGCAAATGTAATGTTGACAGAATTCGATTCGGAGCGCAATATGTTTTTGCAATGACGGTTCAAATAATGAACCTGAAAACTTTGATTAACCAAGCCAGATATAATCCGGCTAAAGGGAGGAATACATGTTGAATAAAGCTCTAATCGCAGGGGTGGCAGTCGCAGCAACCATATTTTCTGGAGGAATAGCCGCGGCTGAGTATCCGGAAAAACCAGTACAATTCATCGTGCCATGGCCTCCCGGTGACCTGGAAGATGTACTGACCCGGATGATCGCCGACGAGTTTCAAAAAACCTATAATGTCCCTGCCGCGGTGGTAAACAAACCGGGCGGTGGCGGCGGCCCGTTTCCAGGTGCTGTAGAAGTGGCGAATGCGCCCGGTGACGGTTACACAATCGGATCATTCATTATTGCTGTTCCAACTATTGGTCCAAAGATTGGCATTCCTGAATTAAGTCCCAATCCATTTGAACCTCTGGGCAATTTCCTGACCTATCCGTTTGTCATCGCTGCTGGTGAAAATGCACCCTATGATGATATCGATAGTCTTGCAGCACATGCCAAGAAAAACGATGTGGCGCTGGGTCATTTCGGTGCACCACTGATTCCAACCCGGGTGACCCTGGCCCTGGCCAAGAAGAAAGGCTTTGAGTTTGCTTCAGATGCAGCTTTTGATGCACTGGACTGCAACACGCTTGCATCGGGAGATGTGGACGTTATCAATACAACGTTGCAACTAATTCTACCCTGTCTCGACAAGGTCAAGGTGCTTGCCTCAATCGGCGGTGAACGCATCAGCCTGACACCCGATGCACCAACCGTGGGCGAACTGGTGCCTGAGCTGAACATCGCGTTGTGGAACGGGTTGTTTGTGCGCAAGGAGACACCTGCAGATGTTCGTGAGAAAATTGTCGCGGTTGCAAAAAAGGTAGCTTTATCCGATGCTGCCAAGAAACTGGCGAAGGAGACGGGTGCTCTGATCTACTGGCAGGATGTGGCGGCCGCCAACGCGCAAATCGAACAGGATAATAAAATACTTGCAGCCATGGGCGAACTCTTAAGCGAGTAATGGAAAGCCAAAACTGACCGGCCGGCAGCATCTTAGGAAATGCCGGCCGATTGGCTGAATAATTCAGAGAATTATTGCAGGTAATCCTAAAATAACCGATGGCAGGATAATCATGGCCGGTGCGCGTACATTACAAGATTTGTTCAAACGCTACCGAAGGCCGGGTGATCTGGTATTTGCGGTAGTATTTCTGGCTTTCTCGGTCTGGTTATTCAGCCAGCTAGGCAATGAAACCCGGTGGATGGCCCGAACCGGGCTGTTTTCCCAACCCTCATTCTGGCCAGCTGTTTCACTCGCCGGAATGACTTTATTCGCGATTTTGCACTGGATTGGCTCCATCTGTTCTCCACGTATCTATGGGCGCTGGGCCGAAGTCGGATTCTGGATGCGCGCTGTTGAATATGCGTTGTGGTTTATGGTCTATGTGCTGATCGTTCCCTTTATCGGCTATCTGCCCTCGACCATAATTTTTGCATTGGTGCTGACCTGGCGGGCCGGTTACCGGAATAAAAGATTTCTTGTATCCGCATTATTATCCGGTTGCGCAATTGTAGTTATCTTCAAGTCCTTTCTGCAGGTCAAAGTTCCCGGCGGTCAGATCTATGAATATTTGCCCGATGGACTTCGCGCTTTCATGCTGACCTACTTCTAAGGAGCCTGGGCAAATGGACAATCTACTCTCCGGCATCCAGATGCTTCTCAGTGTTGAGGTGATGGCAGCATTATTCATCGGATCAATTGGCGGCGTAATAATCGGTGCTATTCCAGGCGTGGGTGCAGCCGTTGCCATTGCCATTTTACTGCCTGCCACTTTTTCACTGGAACCCCTGGTTGGCCTGACCATCCTGTTGGGGATATATGGTTCCTCGATGTATGGAGGTTCACTACCGGCAATCTTGATCAATACGCCGGGAACGGCAGTTAATGCGCTGACGACTTATGACGGGTATCCGATGACCCAGCGCGGTGAAGGAAGGCGCGCTTTGGCGCTGGCCTATTCCGCCTCATTTTTTGGCGGGATATTTGCCATATTGTGCCTGATCATATTGTCACCGCTTTTGGCATTGATTGCGCCGCATTTCGGCTCGCGTGAAATTTTCCTCGCTGCATTGCTGGGCATCATACTGGTTGTGCTCGCCCATCGTGGCCAGGTTTTTGCCGCAGGCATGCTGGCTTCTTTTGGCATTTTCATCAATACGATCGGGCTGGAACCGGTGAAATACACCAAAAGATTTACCTTTGATCAAACCTGGCTGGCCTCCGGCGTTAATCTGATCGTCGTGGTACTGGGTCTTTTTGCTCTCAGTCAGGCTTTTCTGCTGCTGGTTGACAAAGACAAAAGCCCGAAGCCGCAACCGGTAAGTGGCAGTCTGTTTTCCGGCATGAAAGAACTTTTTGGCCACAAACGCGTGGTAACCGTGTCTTCATCGATCGGCGTGATGATGGGAATGATACCCGGCGTGGGAGAATTTACCGCACAGTTTCTGTCTTATACCTATGCTCGAAAATCATCGAAACAACCCGAAATATTTGGCAAGGGTTCACCGGAAGGCTTGATCTCTTCCGAAGCTTCAAACAATGCCGTGCCGGGTGCCGCCATGATTCCGTTACTGGCCCTTGGCATTCCAGGAGAAGCCTTAACAGCGATGATGTTGTCGGTATTTTACGTACATAATGTCATACCGGGACCGCAATTGTTTCAAAACAAAATGGATTTTGTCATGGCTCTCTACATGGCCATGTTGATTCTCAATATCATTGTTCTGATCTTTCTGGTTTTCTCTACCAATCTGCTGACTAAAATTATTCAAATCCCCACAAGGTTTTTAGGGGTGATCATAATGGTTTTGGGTTTTGTCGGGGTTTATTCCCTGCGCAATTCCATTACGGATTGTGCCATGGCCGCCGGCTTCGGGGTATTTGGGGTGATTTTGAAACGGCTGAACCTGCCGATTGTTCCCATCATATTGGGTATGGTGCTGGGCGGGATCATGGAGGTCAAATTGCGCAGTGCGATGGCCCGGGTGAAGACTCCGCTGGATTTTGTCGATCGTCCGATTGCCGCGATATTTGCAATAATTATTGTGCTGGTCATCGTAATGCATATCCGCACCCTGATCATCGAACACAAAAACAGGCTGAGCGAAAAAGAAACCGACCATGATATTCATGATACCCAGCAACGGTAAATCAGATGCTTGAGCAAACTGACATAGACAAGCTGCGCGATAGTGCCGTCAAGCCGTGCGACCTGATGATTGGCGATAAATTCTGCGACAGCCAGAACGGAGAGACGCTGGATGTGGTTTCACCGATCAATGGGTCGCTGCTGACAACGATTGCGGCCGGCACAAAAGACGATGCCAATCAGGCAATCAGTGCTGCCCGGGCAGCATTTGAGGATCGCCGCTGGTGCGGACAAACTCCTGCGGCGCGCAAAAATGTCCTGCTTGCATGGGCTGATCTGATTGAAGTGGAAGCACTGGAACTTACGGTTTTGGGTGTACGTGACAACGGCACTGAAATCAGTATGGCGATCAAGGCTGAGGTCGGCTCAGCGGTAAATACCATTCGCTATTATGCCGAAGCGCTGGACAAGGTTTATGGCCAAATCGCACCAACCGACGATGATGTACTGGGGCTGGTTCACCATGAACCGGTAGGCGTTATCGGCGCGATTGTTCCGTGGAATTTTCCATTGATGATTGGTGCCTGGAAGTTGGCTCCCGCTCTGGCAATGGGCAATTCCGTTGTCCTGAAACCATCGGAAACCGCCTCACTTTCCCTGTTGCGCATTTGCCAACTGGCACTTGACGCCGGTCTTCCCGAAGGGGTTTTGAACGTGGTGAGCGGCAGGGGCGATATTGTGGGTGAAGCAATTTCTTTGTCGATGGATGTGGATGTGATCGCATTTACCGGTTCTGGCACAACCGGACGATGCCTGCTGGAAAATTCTGCCCGCTCAAACATGAAGCGCTGTTATCTGGAACTTGGCGGCAAATCTCCCAATGTCGTCTTTGAGGATGTAGAAAACCTGAGCGAGGCAGCGAAGACCAGTGCGGCCGGAATTTTTCGCAATTCCGGCCAAGTATGTGTGGCTGCTTCAAGGCTTGTTGTCCAGCAAAGCATTCACGATGAATTTGTCGAGGAACTGGCAAAACATGCCGCAGCAATGAAAGTTGGCAATCCGCTTGAAATCACCACCCAGAGCGGCGCGATAAATAATTCTGGCCAATTGAAGCAGGATTTGAAATTTGTCGAGATCGCCCAGGCGGAAGGGGCAAATCTGTATCAGGGTGGCCGGCAGATACTTCAGGACACCGGTGGTTACTATATGGAACCGACGATTTTTACCAATGTCAAATCTGAGGATAGTCTCGCCCGCAATGAAGTCTTTGGTCCGGTTTTGGCAGTCAGCGCATTTGAAGATGAGGCAGATGCAACTACCATTGCCAACAGCACCGATTTCGGACTTGCCGCCGGCATCTGGACAGCTGATCTCAGCCGTGCCCACCGGATGGTCCGATCGTTACGCGCAGGAGTGGTTCACGTCAACACCTATGGCGGCACCGACATAACGGTTCCGCTGGGCGGGGTTAAACAATCTGGCAACGGCCATGATAAATCAATGCACGCATTTGACAAATATTGTGATCTGAAAACCGCATGGATCAAACTTTGAGTAACAGACACATATACAGGATCGTTAGTGGGCAGGGCGCCCCTTTCGGCCCATCATCGTCATTGCGAAGCCTGGCCGGGTGGACCGATATCGGGCATCAAGCGGTTCATCTTTCATTAAAAATTCTCTAAGGAGCCACTCATGCAACCCGGAACAATTCTAGTAATTGGTACATATGATACTAAAGATGATGAACTGGCCTATATGGCAAAATGCATCAATTCCCAAGGCGGGAAGGTAGTGAGCATGGATGTCAGTGTACTGGGTGATCCTTCAAAACCGACCGACTATTCCAAGCACGATGTGGCGGAAGAAGGGGGCAGTTCAATCAAGGCGGCGATTGACAGCGGCAATGAGAATCTTGCCATGCAAATCATGGCCAGGGGTGCCGCCGCCCTGACCGTCCGGTTATATCACCATGGTATTTTTGACGGAGTAGTCATTCTTGGCGGATCAATGGGCACGGATCTGGCACTGGATGTCAGTACTGCGCTACCGCTTGGTGTGCCGAAATATATTGTCTCAACCGTTTCTTTCTCGCCTTTGATTCCGCCCGAAAGGCTAGCGGCCGATACCCAGATGATCCTCTGGGCCGGTGGGTTATACGGACTCAATTCGATTTGTAAATCCTCGCTTTCCCAGGCGGCCGGCGCCGTATTGGGTGCGGCGCGCGCAGTTGAAAAACCACGAAAGGATTTGCCGCTGATAGGCATGACCAGCCTGGGTAAAACAGCATTGAGTTATATGGTGCCACTAAAGCCGGCACTGGAAGCACGCGGGTATGAAGTGGCGATTTTTCATGCAACCGGAATGGGTGGCAGAGCGTTTGAGGCGCTGGCCGAACAAAACGCATTTGCCTGTGTTTTCGATTTCTGCACCCAGGAACTGGGAAATCACATTCACGGATCCAATATTTCGGCTGGCGCGGATCGTTTGACCAATGCCGGTAGTAACAATACACCACAACTGGTTGCCCCGGGTTGTTATGATCTGGTTGATATTGTCGGCTGGCATGACATTCCCAAAAAATGGAGCGGTAACCCTACCCATGCCCACAACCGGCTGATTACATCAATTGTGCTCAACCATGCCCAGCGCCGCGAGGTGGCAAGAGCCCATTCAACCCAATTGGCAAAAGCCAGTAGCAAAACGGCATTTTTACTGCCTAAAGGCGGGTGTGGCGAGTGGGACCGGCCTGGGGCAGATTTGCATGATGGTGAAGGTCTGGCGGCATTTTGTGACGAGATCAGGAAAACCTGTCCTGGGAATGTCCGTCTTGAGGAACTGGATTGCCATATCAATGATGCAGAATTTGCCGAGGCTGCACTGGCAATTTTTGATGATTGGTGCGCACAGGGAATAGTGACACCTGGAATCAACGACAACTGATTGCATTTTAACAGGGCGCTTGCCGGCTACATCTCATCCAGCGCATTCAGCAAATCAAGCAATTGGCTAATATTCTGACGACCAAACCGGCCCTCCAGGTCGCTGGCGATCTGTCGCGACTGTGCCATGTTTTGGGCAATCAGGACACGACCGGTTGAAGTGATTTCAATAATTTGCCGGCGCCGGTCCGCCACATCGGGTTTACGGGTAACCAGATCGTTTTCACACAGAGTTTGAATGATGCGCGTCAGGCTTGGCATCAATAGACAGGCGCGCCTGGCAATCTCAGAAGCGTCAGATGGACCAATTTCATCCAGTACCCGCAGTACCCGCCATTGCTGTTCGGTCACTCCAACTTTGGCCAGCATTTCACGAATTGGACCCATGACCTTTTCACGCGCCCGCAACAGGGCAATGGGAAGGGATCTGTCGGTCGGGCTGATCGGAGCATTTTGCCTGGTCGATTTTCGCATGGGTCCGGTTTAACCAGTAATTTTCCGCATGACAATGTCCCCTTGACACTTCTTGTTAAACTACTTAACATGTTAAGTGTTATTGAATCAAAGGAATTCAGGTGCCGCACTTCTCGCTGGAATATTCTGCTAACATGGAAGACATCACAGATATTGCAGAACTTTGCGATGTTATTCGCAAATCAGCCATTGAGACTGGCGTTTTTCCCCAAGCTGGTATCCGGGTGCGGGCCATGAGGGCTGATCATGTCAGTATCGCCGATGGTGATCCACAAAACGGTTTTATCGATATTTCAATCAGATTGCGGGCGGGCCGGGATCTGGCAGTACGAAAAACCGCCACAACGGCAATATTCAGGGCGGCTGAAATTTTTTTGACACCGGTTCTAAAAACTCACCCGATCGCACTTTCGCTTGAAATGCGCGACATCGATCCCGGGCTCAGCCCGAAACTGAATACCATTCGCAACCATCTCAGGGGAAACCGGGCCGATGTCTGAACTGGAAGCAAACATTAACAAACTATCGGGTTATCTGACTCGTTTTCAACAAACCGGATTACTAAACCAGATTGGTGGCAAGGCGGTATCCGCCTTGTCAGGCGATACCTTTGACAATCATTCACCAGTGGATGGCAAACTGATTTGCAAAATAGCCAAATCCGGAGCCGCCGATATCGATGCAGCAGCCAAAGCGGCCTCGGACGCATTTCCTCAATGGCGCGACACCGATAATAAGGAACGCAAGAAAATTTTGCACAGGATTGCTGATGGCATTGTTGCAAGAGCAGAGGAGATTGCCTTTGCCGAATGTTATGACACCGGTCAGGCCTTGAGGTTTATGTCAAAGGCAGCGTTGCGTGGTGCCGAAAATTTTCGCTATTTTGCGGATCTTGCCCCCGGTGCACGTGATGGCAAACAACTACCCTCACCTACGCTGATGAATGTCACCACCCGCGTGCCGATTGGCCCGGCAGGTATCATCACCCCGTGGAATACGCCGTTCATGTTATCAACCTGGAAAATCGCCCCGGCTCTGGCGGCAGGCTGCACCATTGTTCACAAACCGGCTGAATTCTCACCGGTTACCGCTCGTATTTTAGTGGAAATTGCCGAAGAGGCCGGATTGCCACCGGGTGTCTGGAACCTGGTCAACGGCTTTGGTGAAGATGCCGGCAAGGCGCTGACGGAACACCGCGATATCAAGGCGATATCTTTTGTCG
Source organism: Hyphomicrobiales bacterium (assembly GCA_024225445.1). GTDB lineage: Bacteria > Pseudomonadota > Alphaproteobacteria > Rhizobiales > Rhizobiaceae > JAAEMP01. Next base: position 11,004 of record JAAEMP010000073.1, read on the forward strand.
GGGAATCTAAAACCGGCTCGATGATCATGCGACAGGGTGCGGATACGTTAAAACGAGTGCATTTTGAGCTGGGCGGTAAAAACCCGGTGATAGTATTTGAGGATGCCGATCTCGAGCGGGCACTGGATGCGGCAATCTTCATGATCTATTCGCTGAACGGAGAACGCTGCACTTCGTCCTCGCGTCTGCTGATCCAGTCTTCAATTGCCGACAAATTCCTCACCCGCATGGTAAAACGGATCAACCAGATCCGCGTTGGCCATCCGCTTGACCCGACTACGGAAATCGGACCGCTGATCCACAAGGTTCATTTTGACAAAGTCTGCAGCTATTTCGATATCGCCCGCCAGGATGGTGCAACCATTGCCGCCGGTGGAGAAGCGGTCGAAGGCGAGGGTTATTATGTGCGCCCGACCCTGTTTACCGGTGCCGCCAATAACATGCGCATCGCCCAGGAGGAAATATTCGGTCCGGTTCTGACGGCGATTACCTTCGACACGGAAGAAGAAGCCCTGGCCATTGCCAATGATGTTGAATACGGTCTTTCCGGCTATGTCTGGACAAATGACCTGACCCGGGCAATGCGTATTACTGAAAAGCTGGAAGCGGGAATGATCTGGGTCAATTCGGAAAATGTTCGCCATCTGCCTTCGCCCTTTGGCGGGGTCAAGGCGAGTGGCATTGGCAGGGATGGCGGTGACTGGTCGTTTGAATTTTATATGGAACAAAAACATATCGCTTTTGCCACCGGCAAGCACAAAATTCCACAACTGGGCAAAGACCCGTCCGAATAAAAACAGGTGGCTAACCCAAACCCGGTAACAACTGTGAAACACACCTCGTTCTCAAAGGAGATAAAAATGGGCGAAATTGTCCTGGCAGCCAAGATAACCCACGTTCCAACCATGATCATGTCGGAACAGCCGGGGCCCCTGCATGGCAAAAGACAATCGGCGATTGACGGACACAAGGAGATTGCCCGCCGGGCCCGTGCACTGGGAGCCGACACAATTGTCGTGCTTGATACCCACTGGTGCGTCAATGCCGGATATCACATCAATGCCAAACATCATTTCAAGGGCACTTTTACCTCCAGCGAATTTCCGCAATTCATCCAGGGGCTGGAATATGAATATCAGGGCAATTCGGCACTGGGTGATCTGATCGCTGAAAAAGCCATGGCCAGGGATGTGCATACCCTGTCGCACCAGATCGACAGTCTTGAACTGGAATATGGCACGCTGGTACCGATGCGCTATATGACCAGCGAAGGTGATTTCAAGGTGGTGTCCATCGCCGCCTGGTGCACCGTTCACAGCCATGAGGCCTCACGCAGACTTGGTGAAGCCATTCGCGAGGCGATTGATGAGAGCGATGCTAGAGTGCTGTTGCTGGCTTCCGGCTCGCTCAGCCACAAAATCTGGCCGAATGATGAATATGAGGCCAATAACGGCACATTCACCATTTCCAGCGAATTCAACCGACAGGTTGATTATCATGTGCTGAAGCTATGGCAGGAAGGCGACATTGCAACCTTTATCAAGATGCTGCCGGAATATGCCAAATATTGTTGCGGCGAAGGTAATATGCACGATACGGTAATGATGCTTGGCGCATTGGGCTGGGACAAATATGATGCCAGATGCGAGGTGGTCAGCGAATATTTCCCAAGTTCGGGTACCGGTCAGGTTAATGTTGTCTTTCCAGTGCAATAATCAAGGGCGCCAGGGCCTTTCATGGTTACAAGGATCAGAAACAGATGAAATGGGATGAATTTTCCCGCTGGGGTACGCGGATATCAAACTGGGCCTCATCCTACCACAAGACATTGCGCGAGCGCCCGGTTCGCGCGCAGACAAAACCCGGCGACATCATCAATGCGCTACCCCTGTCACCGCCCGAGGATGGCGAGGAAATGGAGAAGATTTTCGCCGACTTCGAAGCTGATGTAATGCCGGGCATCACCCATTGGCAACATCCCAGATTCTTCGCCTATTTTCCGGCCAATGCGGCACCGCCCTCGATGCTGGCGGAATTTCTGGTGACCACGCTGGCGCAGCAATGCATGCTCTGGCAGACCTCACCGGCGGCAACGGAAATGGAAACCCGGATGCTGGAATGGCTTCGACAGGCGATTGGCCTGCCGCAAGAATTTTCCGGCGTTATCCAGGATTCAGCGTCATCAGCGACACTTGTTGCCGTGCTGACGATGCGCGAACGAGCGCTCGACTGGCAGGGCAACAAAAAGGGACTGGCGGCCAATCCGCGCTTGAGGGTTTATTGTTCCAGCGAAGTTCATACATCGATCGACCGGGCGATTTGGGTATCAGGCATCGGCCAGGACAATCTGGTGCGCATCGCCACAAAGGGCGAATTGCGCGGCATGGACCCGGAAGAACTTGAAGCCGCAATCAAGGCTGATCTGGCTGCCGGGTTGAAACCAGCCGGGATTATCGCCTGTACCGGTGGCACCGGATCGGGTTCTGCCGATGATCTGGCATCAATTATCGCCATTGGCAAAAAATATGATCTCTACATTCATGTTGACGCAGCCTGGGCAGGTGCAGCAATGATCTGCCCGGAATTCAGAACCTTGTGGAAGGGGGTTGAGGGAGCTGATTCCGTCGTTTTCAACCCGCATAAATGGATGGGGGCGCAATTTGACTGTTCAGCGCATTTTCTCAAAAACCCCGACAGCCTGGTCAAGACCCTGGCGATCCAGCCTGAATACCTAAAAACCCACGGCCATGACGGCCTGATCAATTATTCCGAATGGTCGGTGCCGCTGGGACGCCGCTTTCGCGCCCTGAAAATCTGGTTCCTGATCCGTTATTATGGCCTGGAAGCCCTGCGCAACCGGATCCGCAACCATGTTTCATGGTCAAAATCGCTGGCGCAACGTTTGGCCAAACAACCCGACTTCACCATTACCACCGGGCCGGTGCTGTCGCTGTTCACCTTTCGCTACACGCCGTCGGGTAAACATAATCTGGATGAAATAAACCAGCAACTGGTCAACCGCATCAATGATGAGGGCCTGCTTTATCTGACCCAGACACGGGTCGATGGCCAACTGGTAATCCGCTTTCAGGTTGGACAATTTGATGTGGAAGAAGAGGATGTTATAGCCGCATTTGATATTATTGCCAGCACTGCCAGAGAGGAAATCTTCCAATGAATCTGTCCACCTACCGGGTTGAAGGGAAGCAGTTTTTTGGTGCCGTTACGGATGAGGGCATGATTGCCCTTTCGCCAATATTTCCCCAATGGGTAACCTTGCGCGAGGTGATCGAAGCGGGCGCACTGGAACAACTGGCAAAAGCCGCAAAAGGAAAACCCGTCACCCATGCCAATGGCACATTTGTTTATGAAATTCCCGTACCCAATCCGGAAAAAATCATCTGTGTGGGGGTCAATTTCCCCGATCGCAATGCCGAATACAAGGACGGCACGGCAGCGCCGCCGAATATGTCGTTATTCATCCGCTTTGCCCGTTCCTTTGTCGGCCACAATGTACCACTGACCCGGCCGAAAGCCTCCGCCCAACTCGATTATGAAGGCGAGATCGCCATTATCATTGGCAGGGGCGGGCGCCATATCGCCGAGGAACAGGCGCTTGACCATATTGCCGCGCTGACCCTGTGCAATGAAGGCACGTTACGCGATTGGGTCCGCCACGCAAAATTCAACGTCACCCAGGGCAAGAATTTTGATGGTTCGGGCGCCATGGGCCCCTGGCTGGTGCCGTTCTGTGATCATGCCCAGATTATCGATGTTGGCCTGCGCACAAGGGTAAACGGTGAAACGCGCCAGGATGACCGCACCGGTCGTATGCTGTTTCCGGTTGCCCGCCAGATTGCCTATATCTCGACTTTTACCACTTTGGTCCCAGGCGACATCATCGTTACCGGCACTCCAACCGGGGCTGGCGCGCGCTTTGATCCACCAGTCTTCCTGAAACCCGGTGATATCGTCGAAGTTGAGGCGGACGGCATCGGCAAGCTGAAGAATGGCGTCGAGGACGAGCAATGAGTCGCGATGGAGGAAACCTGACCCCGGTCGAAATCCAAGCCGCGGCCCGCGACCTGATGCGGGCTGAGGAAACCCGCAGCCAGATTGACCTGATCTCGATGCGTTTTCCTGAAATGAACATGGATGATGCCTATGCCATCCAGGCGGAACTGGTAAACGGCAAAATCGCCTCCGGGCAAAAAGTCATCGGCTGGAAAATCGGCCTGACCTCAAAAGCCATGCAATCTGCACTGAATATCGATGTTCCCGATAGCGGTGTCCTGCTGGATACCATGCGTTTCACCAATGGCGTCACTATTGCGACCGGTTATTTCATCCAACCGCGCATTGAAGCCGAAATTGCCTTTATCATGAAGCGCGATCTGGCCGGTGCCGATGTCACCCGCGACGATGTGATTGCCGCCACGCACTATGTTGCCCCGGCCATTGAAATCCTCGATACCCGCATTTTCAGAAGCGACCCGGCCACCGGACAACCGCGCGATGTCTGTGACACGATCAGCGACAATGCCGCCAATGCCGGCATTGTCCTGGGTGAAGAGCGTCACAGCATTAAAGATATCGACCTGCGCTGGGTCGGCGCTATTGTCAGCCGCAACGGCGAAGTAGAAGAAACCGGCCTGGGAGCAGGCGTGTTAAACGATCCGGTCGAAGGCATCGTCTGGCTGGCCCGGCGCATGGCAAATTATGACCAGAGGATCAAAGCCGGGCAAGTGATACTATCGGGTTCGTTTGTGCGACCCATTGATTGTCCTGACGGGAGTAAGGTGGAGGCGGATTTTGGGAAATTTGGCGCTGTGGGGATGCAGTTTGGGTGATGGTGGAGTGCAATATTTGATGAAGTGAGCATAGTTCCGGATAGCCAAACAGAAATTGCCGCTCAACGGGGGAACAGACTCTTTGCCAAAATAGCCTGGATTAGACAAAACCGATCTTCAACTTTAGGTCATAGACCTTTTCATGGTTACATTGAACTGTTTGATGGAATCTGATCAGCCCAGTTTGCAAAGCGCGGCGCGCAGCGCGACCTGGTTGATCGGGCGAGTGCCACAACGCGGCAGATGAACTGATCTGGCCCACCTGAAAGGCCGTTTCCTGGTTGCCCGGAATGGAAGTTGCGGCACAAGCGAACAGGATTTAAAATCTGAAATTCAGACCAATCTTGCCAATAAGTACATCGTTCTTGAACCGGTAGGCTATGGATTCGCCAGGGAATGCTACTGGATCCTGTGCATTAACGATTGTGTCTGCGAGATCGACATACATGCCTTCCAGTTTTACACTCATATTGGAATCGATATTGTACTCTGCGCCGGCACCGACTGCGTAGCCGTACCGTGTTTCGTTCCTGCTCCAGCCTGGAGAAGAGTAGGCAAGGGCAGGAAGCTCCAGCGTGAAACGGTTCCTGACACGGCCAGCCGCAAAGCCCGCTGTGGCGTAAAACAGGAAGTCACCATAGGTGAGGCCAGCGCGCGCTCGGATTGTTGCCATATTTCCGAACCGGGTTTGATAAGTTGTATTGGTATCAATTCCGGTAAATGGCGGATTTGGATTGGGGTCCACTCGTGAAAAATCATGGTTGAGTCCCAATTCCTGAAAGGTGACATCAGCTTCCACACCTGCAATGAAATTCCCATCCTGAAAATCATATCCCAGAGACACGCCGCCATTCAGCGTTGATTTCTCTTCGGAAATGGCATCGGGGAAAAGGCCATTTGATACATCCAATGGTATCAGGGTTCCACTAAATGCCCCGCGCAGCGCTTCTCCAGAGCTTGAACTTATACCTCCAAAAATTCCAAGCCTTAAACCAGACCAGTTAGTTTGTCCGGCTTCAATCAAGGGTGATTCACGATCATTGGTATGTGTAACAATATCCGCGGCATATGCTGGCATCGCGCTTAGCAACCCTAGCATAAGAGAAATTCGAATCATTTTCGTCACTCCGTACGCAGCAATTAGTCTGCCGTTAACCTTGGCTGCAAATTAATCTATTGAGTGAAATAAAAGCTGATTATGCCTAATAGTTCATTAACGCAGCGAAAAATTTTCCCGTTTTGCCAGTATTTTAGACAATCCGAGGGTGCGCATATCCCAAATTAGGCCATTATCCCGCAAAACTCGACGGTTCGTGGCCGTATGACAGAAACCCATTACTACAAGTGAGGACAGCGACAAAGCCTGACAAACCGCTCCAATTTGCTCAACAACAAATGCACAGCCCAATTCATCAATTGGGGGCAGCAAAGAACGCGTTTAACCAAAAATAAATGAAACCGCACTATGATCCCCAAGCAAATAATCCGCAGTTCGCACACCATAAATCATAACAAAATAAATATCGTCCAGCGTGCTGATATTGAAGAAAAAACGGAGGCTCCAAAATGCTGGATACACTGGCCAAACAATATTTGAAGGTAGCTGATTTTTTCATTCCCGAAGAAATTTCGGCAGACAGGGAAGCCGTTAACCGGGCACGCATGTTCCTCATAAGCCACACCATTGGACCAATTCTGGGAAATTCTGTTCCGTTAGCACTGTACCTGTTGGATCCAACGCCCGGAATGGATATTTTTTGGCTTGCTGTGAGTATCACCGGATTCTGGATATGGCCTTTCCTGCTACGTGCAGGGTTTTCCTTTGACAAACTGGTAATTACTTCGGTGATTAATCTGAATCTCGCAATTTTCTGGAGTTGCTACTTCAATGGAGGAGTATCATCTCCTACCCTTCCATGGGTATTGATTATACCGATCCTGTCGTTCTTCTATATTGGAGGAGAACAACGATTGCAGACCACGCTTCTGTCCATCTTCGGAGCCTCGTTCCTGACCTTCACGGCTGCCTATTTCTATTTCGCGCCACCGATGAACGACATTCCCGAATACGCAATGATGAGCCTCGGCATCGTTTCAACTACCGCCACGCTTGCGTATGTTGCGACGATGGCGCTCTACTATTCGCGTATTTTTGATGCTGGCGTTGAACTCGAAAACGAGGTTCGCCGCCGCCGTGTTGCTGCACAAGAACTGAAGAACGCTGTTGTGGTCGCGGACCGGAACGGCCAGATGAAGGCGGAATTCCTCGCAAGAATGAGCCACGAATTGCGGACACCGCTCAATGCGGTAATTGGTTACAGCCTGATACTGAAAGAAGATGCAGAAGAGGCTAACGATGGGCAGATGCGCAAGGATGTGGAAAAAATTCATGATGCCGGCCAATATTTGCTCAGACTGATAAATATGATCCTTGACTTGTCCAAGATCGAAGCTGGAAAGATGCAGTTCAATGTGAACAAGAAATCGCTGGCCGATATTATTCATTCAGCAACCGAAGGCGTCCGTCATCAGATTGAAAACAACGGCGTTCAACTTGCTGTTACCATTGCACCGGAGGTTGAAGAAACAGAAACAGACAAAGAACGCCTGGTCCAGATTCTCGATGCAATTCTTCATAACGCCTGTGAACATACCAAGAAGGGTGTTATTAATGTCTGCTGCCAGTTGAATTCCTCTGGTCTGGAAGATGCTGTCTATTCAATCTCCATTAGCGACACTGGATCGGGGATGCCACCCGACACACTAAACACGCTCTTCCAAACCCTGACCGATTCGCGTGATGCGTCAGCCAGTAAATATGGTGGCACCGGCTTGAATCTCACGGTTACAAACAAACTGGCAGTAGCCATGGGATGCAGGATCGACGTTGAAAGTACAGTTGGCAAAGGCAGCAACTTCACCGTTCATGTGCCGCGCGCCTGGGTTATCAAGGAATCAGAAGTGGATGCAGCGCAATCTGGGAACGTTCCAGACCGCGAAACCGCTATAGCCGCTTGATTTATAGAATCTGATTTGAACGAAAACCGTAATGTTTTCCCGGCCTTTTTCATTTATCACCACATATACGCTGAATAACTAATCTTTAACCATTCTTGTGGTTTTTTCCCTCGCATTCTTGATATCACTTAGAATTTTACCAAAATTTTCCGATTACCGGCAATACTTCGAACAAATATTAAAACAAAAGTAAAACAAGGAGTCGCTCCGGTGAATTACATAAAGACTATTGGCGGTATTCCAACCTCCGCCCTGGAAGGCAGCATGCGTGACTTCAGGGTTATGGATGATGTGGATTTAATCAATCGCTGTGATGCTTTCTACAACTGGCAGGATGTTCGTCGGCAGTCCGGCACATGGCCTTTTTCCAGGGCAACGGAATCCGGGCCTGCATCAAGCTGTGCCGTTCGTGACGATTGTGGCAATCTGAGCAATGGAGTTAATTTTGCTTCACAGGATTATCTGAGCCTTTCCTCACATCCAGAAGTGGCAAATGCTGCCCACGATGCCATGGAGGTTTTCGGTGTTCACTCGGCAGGATCGCCGGCACTGGTTGGCAACACATCCATCTCTGTTGCACTCGAACAACGCCTTGCCGAATATTTGCAGATGAACGAAGCTATCCTGTACCCGACTGGTTGGGCTGCAGGCTTTGGTGTGATTAAGGGACTTATTCGATCTCACGATTACATCGTGATGGATTCGCTCTCGCATGCATGTTTGCAAACCGGCGCGCAGGCTGCCACCAGGAACGTTGTTCTCTTCCGGCATAATGATATTGAACATTGTCGTGCTCGCCTTGCTAAAATCCGCCAGCGTGATGCAAAGGCCGGGATCATGGTTGTGACGGAAAGTCTTTTCTCGATGGACAGCGACACACCGGATATCACAGCCCTCCAGGAAGCTGCAGATGAATATGGTGCGACATTGATGGTTGATGTGGCACATGATTTCGGTTGCCTGGGCGACGACGGCACGGGACATATCGGAATTCAGAACATGCTGGGTAAAGTTGACCTGGTAATGGGTAGTTTCTCAAAAACATTTGCCTCCAACGGTGGATTTGTCGCTACCAACAATCGGGCAGTTAAAGAATACCTGCGCTTCTATAGCCCGACTTGCACATTTTCCAATGCCTTGTCGCCAGTACAGGTAGCCGCAGTAACCAAAGCACTGGATATCGTCCAGTCTGAGGAAGGGGCGCATCTTCGCCAGCAGTTGATGAACAACATCCTTTCCCTGCGCAGCAAGCTCAGCGAAGGCGGTATGGACTATTATGGAGAACCATCCGCGATCGTCGCGGTTAAGACCGGCGATGAAGCACTGGCACGCATAACCGCACGTGCCTTGCCGGATTTCGGTTTGATAGCAAATCTCGTGGAGTTTCCTGCCGTTGGTAAGGGATTAGCACGTTTCCGGTTACAGGTTATGGCGGGTCATACCTCATCAGAGATTGACAAGGCGGTCGAAAGCATTGGCGGTGCTATGCAATTGGCAACCGCAAAACTCGAAGCAGGTATTGATCAAGATGAAATACTGAAGGCGGGATGATGGAAATAAATGCCGGCCCAATGTGGCCGGCGCACCGAATAGCGGGGACAAAAGACATGATGGATAATGCGATAATTAATTGGTTTATCCCGGAAAAAATCATCCGGGGCCGCACCAATATCGAAATGGCGCGGATTTTTGTGTTCACGCACTTGTTTGGTCCTGTTATTGCCCAGCCGATGGCAATTTTCCTGTATATTGTTTCTCCAGAGATCAACTTCCCACTGGAAGTCATGGCCACAGGTATCTACAGCTTCCTAACGCTTCCGTTCGTGTTGCGTTACACGGGTAATATGGTTGTATCAGCGCTTCTTTCCTTTCAGGGCCTGGCTGCCATATCGCTATTCGGCACCTATTACTATGGTGGTTTCAGCTCTCCATTTCTGCCGTGGCTTATAGTCAGCCTCCTATTGGGATTTTTCTATCTTTCGAAAAAAGCATACCTGGTTATCGGACTCTTTGCTGCCGATATCATGATTTTTTTAGGTTTTCTTGGATGGAGCGGCCTGCCTAATACCGTTCCGCTGGAAGACCTGAGAATTCTAGCCTGGCTATCGATCGTCGCGGCGGTCGTCTACATGTCGTGGATGGCGCTGTACTATGCTCGCATGATCGCCCTGCGAACGGAACTCGAGATTGAAGCGGAACGTTTCCGTACAACCCAGAGAGAATTGGAAAAGGCACGCGCAGTTGCCGAACAAATAAACCATCATCGTTCCGTGTTTTTTTCCAAAATGAGCCACGAGCTGCGTACTCCGCTCAATGTGATCATCGGGTATTCTGAAATCCTTCTTGAGGATACCGCAGATATCGCGGGTGAGGACCAACAAAAAATCAAGGATCTCGGTCGCATCAACAAGGCTGGCAAGCACCTTCTCTCCCTTGTTTCCGATGTCCTGGATACCAACACGATCGAAAACGATGCACACGTACTTGACATCGCTGAATTTACCCTTGGCGAGTTGATTGACGAAGTGATAGCTTCGGCGCTTCCACTGATTGAAAAGAACAACAATCGTCTGAATATCGAATGTCCGAATCGCAATGAAACCGTGCGAACCGATAAAACCAAGTTGCGACAGATGTTAATCAACTTAATGAGCAATTCAGGAAAATTTACGAATCATGGCAAGGTAACGCTGCATCTGAGTATCGAAAAGGGTATTGCTGACGACCAGCTCCATGCATTCGTTTCTGATACAGGTATCGGAATTGCCGAGGATGCGTTGCCGAAGCTTTTCCAGGAGTATATCCAGGCGGATGCCTCAATTTCAAAACAGTATGGTGGCACCGGGATTGGTTTGGCAATTACACGTAAGCTCAGTGTCTTGCTCGGCGGCGAAGTTACTGCCACCAGCAAGTTGGGCGAGGGTGCCCGATTCACCATCGATATTCCAGCAATACTAAAACCTGACAATAAAATAGAAACCGCTAAGGAAACTACTCTTGTGCAAACTGATAAAACGCAAGCCAAGGCAGCCTGACTTGGCAGTACAAGTATAGAATTAAATGGGCTCGAATGATGGTCAAATCACCAGTGAATTCCAACTGCAAAAATACTCTCATGGGGAAGCTAAGAAAATGAATCACAGCGCCGCACTTAAAACCGACGTTGCTTGGGTCGAACCGCAAGCAGAAACAGAAACCGCGCCGCACGTCCTTGTGGTGGATGACGTTGCAGATAATCGCGATATCCTGTCCCGAAGACTGGTTCGTCGCGGATTTGAAGTGACCGAGGCTGTGGGTGGTGAAGATGCACTTGCAAAGATTTCAGAAAGCTCATTTGATATTGTTCTGCTTGACATCATGATGCCCGATCTGAACGGAAACGAGGTTCTCAAACGTATACGAAAGCAATATTCAAATACAGAATTGCCGGTGATCATGGTCACAGCGAAGAGTCAAAGTGAAAACGTTGTCGACAGCCTAGACAATGGCGCTGACGACTATATCACCAAACCAGTTGATTTCAATGTCGCGATGGCGCGCATCACCAACCAGCTCAAAAAGAAATCAGCAGCTGAAGCCAACTCAAGGAAAACAAAAAATTTCGAGGAAACGGCTCAATTTCTCAATCAAACACTCGATCAGAGGAACGAGGAACTCAGTCTTGAATCTGAAAGACGCCAAATATCTGAAGAGAAATTGCATTACATGGCGTTCCACGATTCACTTACCGGTCTCCTTAACCGCCAAGGCTTTCGTGATATCCTGTCTCACGCATTTGACAATATGCCGACGACTAATGTCGAGCCTGCGCTCCTTTTTGTCGATCTTGATGCATTTAAATCAGTCAATGACGTATATGGTCACGAGATCGGAGACAAATTGTTGTCCCAGGTGGCTGATCGTTTGAGCGAATTGGTTGGCCCCGACATCAGCGTATGCAGACTAGGGGGTGATGAATTTGCAATTGTCACACAATTCGAAAATCAGCCCGTAAAATCAATGCTAATAGCCGAGCAGATAGTCGAGCAAATGAATTTGCCATTCATTGTAGAAGGGAAATCCCTGACCATCGGTGCAAGCTGCGGCGTGGCACGGGCATCTCAATTTGACGAAGATCTTGATGGTCTAATTAAGGCAGCAGATCTCGCCATGTACCATGCCAAAAGCAATGGCCGATGTGGTGCTGTTCTATTTGAGAATCGCATGTTCGAAGAGCAAGAAGAGCGTCGGGCACTCGAAATCGATCTGCACCATGCAATCCAGAACTCTGAGTTTGAGGTTTTCTACCAACCACTTGTTAATGTTGAGTCAAATGAGATATCTGGATTTGAAGCCCTTGTGCGCTGGCCGCACAAAACACGTGGAATTATGTCACCGGACGCTTTTATTCCGCTGGTGGAAGAGATGGGCTTGATCAATGAGCTTGGAAACTGGGTTTTGAGGAGCGCCTGTGAGGAAGCAATCAAGTGGCCATCGAATATCAATGTCGCAGTTAACCTGTCGCCAAATCAGTTTAAGAACGATTCACTGCTAGCCACATTGGTAAATGTACTTGCCACAACAGGACTTAACCCTAATCGTCTCGAGTTGGAAATAACAGAATCGGCATTACTGGATACGGAAAAACGAACTATCAAAACTCTTGAATCCATTCAAGAACTGGGTGTCCGCATCTCGATGGATGATTTCGGCACCGGATATTCTACACTATCCTATCTGCAGGATTTCAAGTTCGACAAGATTAAGATTGATAAGTGTTTCGTCCAGGGTATGGAAGAAAATGTATCCGATGAAGCGATCATCGAGGCAATTGTAAAACTCAGCGATTCAATCGGCATGGGTACTACGGCAGAAGGTATCGAAACGGACAGCCAGCTCAAATGTATCATGGACCGAGGATGCACTGAGGGGCAAGGTTACCTGTTTAGCCGTCCATTGACGAGCGACGATGCCGGCAAGTTTATTGAAAGTTTTGTGGGAATAAAAGACTTGAGCACTTCCGGTTTAGATTGAACCATTTGACCCACCGGAGGCTTGTTTTTCACGCCCGCTGGACAGCGTTATGCTTCGCTTATGGTCGTATTGACCACAAGAAAATCATAACGCTGTCCAGAATGCGTGAATAACCGGTCTTTGGTGAACCAATCCAGCCCATCTGCCCAGTTTATGTAATGGCGCAAAACTTGTCCGATCAACCAGATCGCCCAAAAACTTTTCCGGGTTTCGCGCCTTGCTGAGTGAACTGGATTGGTCCATCAAATGCTTCCGTGTAAACAAGAAACGGTCTAGAGTACAGCCGCAAGCACAATCATATCAAACCCAAGTAATACAACAGCCCGGCGCAACCACTCTCCCGCACTGTTGCGTCAGTCTTTTGATAGATACTCCACAGTCCGGGCGTATGGATAATCCTCAGCACTTGGAAATTGGTGTATTACTACTCCGACGTTGACATTGTGTACCTATTGGCAATTCTTGAGAAACTGTAGGTTGTCGTATTGACCGTGGGGAGCAAAGCTGAAACAAAATAAATTGCCGGATTATCGTAGTTTGAAATTTATGGAGATTTTTTGGATAAAGTTGTCTCAAAATTTTTGTCAGGTTTACGTGATCGCGGCAATATCGAAGAGATGTTTGATATTCTTCCGGATATTTATTTTTACATCAAGGATCACAATTGCCGCTGGATAATGTGTAACAAAGCCTGTCTCCGTTTGTTGAATTTTCGAAATCTTGGGGAGGTCTATGGCGCCACGGAAGGTGATTTTTTTCCACCAAAGATCGCGGAACTAATCCGGCTGGATGATTGTGACGTGATCAATAACCAGCGCCGCATCATCAACCGGACTGAACTTATTGTCGATGAGGTGGGACATCTGACCTGGGTTTCTACTAACAAACTGCCGTTGATAGCAAAAGACGGCAGTGTTGCCGGATTGATGGGAACCACCAGAATCCTGACCCGCTCCGACCGACTGCCGGACGAATATCAACAGTTTCGTTCGGTTATTGATCATATTCAGACGAAAGTGGATGAAAAAATCGATGTGAAGGAACTGGCGCGGATCAGTTGCCTGTCAAATAGCCAGTTCAGGAGGCGCTTTCGCATGCATTTCAGACTGTCACCACAAGAATTCATTCTGCGCACCCGGTTACAGGCGGCATCAAAGATACTCATCTCAACTGACCGGCCAATCATCAATGTTGCGCTCAGTTGCGGTTTTAGTGATCAAAGCTATTTCACCAAACAGTTCAGCAAGTTTTTTGAGCAATCCCCCGGACGCTACCGGGCAATTTGGGGGCAAAAATAGGTGACGATCGGGCACCGCCATTGGCCCAAATCAAAATAAGCGAATAGTCATAAGAAAAACCCGCTTTGCCAAAGCGATAACATTGTTGATTTGATATATTCCAACAACAAATAACCGATTATGGCGCGTTGGACGGCGACAATTTCTATGGCAATTTTGAATAATTATCTGGGAAATGCATATCGATCCCAATGCATAGTCGGGATTCGATAGGCGTTTTTTTTAGTTGCAAGTGGGACCAAATTGCCACTTGATGCAAAAAGCGGTGATCGGTTGCTACCATGCTGCCTGGTTTATCCGGAACGCGACCACCGACGTGTGGGGTACGTTTTTTTGGACAAGAGACCGGTTGGTTTGCCTTGCTGAAACATGGACCGGATTTACGAGGATTAATAAAGTCGCTGATCAGGTGACGCTGGTGCTGTCGTAGATAGAATTTGCTTTTGGGAGGAGCAAAAAATGTCAAAAGATCAACAATATCCAAAATTGCACAATGCCATGTGGCCCGGACTCGTCGGCAAGGGAGACGATTCCGAGCCACCGATTGATCTTGATACCATGCTCGATCTCACGGCTGGAGCCGAGGTAAATGGCACCAAATTTGATGGCGTCGATCTGTTTCTGGCAGATCCCCATACCAGCATTGATGTAAGTGATGATGGAATAAAGGAACTGGCGGACAAAGCATCTTCAAGAAATCTCGTTATCGGATCTGCGGTTGCACCTGTTTGGCCTCCTGTTGGCGGCGGGGCAGCCATGGGAACCCGCGACGAGCGAAATCAGTTTGTTGAGATGGTACGCAAATCCTGCCGGATTCTGGGGCGCTTGACAGAACTTGGCGTGCGCTCATATGGCGTCGTTCGTATCGATTCTGCTTCCGGTGTGGAAGAATGGGCGAAAGACCCGGTCGCCAACACAAAAATCATAGCAGAGACATTTAGAGAAGCCTGTAAAGTGGCAGAAGATCACGGTGAGCGCCTGGCTGCAGAAGGCGAGATTTGCTGGGGTGGAATGCATTCATGGAAAGCGATGGTTGAGCTGCTGGAGATGGTCGATCGCCCGCAAACCATCGGGTTTCAGGCTGACATGGCCCACACACTGCTCTACGCCATGGGGTATAATGCGCCTGAGGCGCGCATCCTCCCGGATGATTACGACTGGAGTGATGGCGAGCAGCTTGATGAAGCATTGCGTACCATCACTTGCGCACTCAGACCATGGACAATTGATTTCCATGTCGCCCAAAATGACGGGACAGTTCATGGGACGGGCAGCCATGACAAAACCGGCCGTCATTGTATGGTCAGCGATCCCAATGGCAGGCTCGATATCGCACGGCATGCAGGCTACTGGCTGCGCGATGATGACGGGAAAATAACCCGGGCAGTCAAACATATATGCTGGGATGGATGTATGTTCCCGAACGAGAAATTACTCCAACAGGAGACGTGGAACGAAATTCTGGCGGCAATGATTGATGTGCGAGATGCCCATGGCTGGAGTAACTGATATGGCAGGAAAAAAACTTCGGATAGGGCTAGTTGGTTATGGCTTCATGGGTCGCACCCATTCGAATGCCTTTCATCAGGCGGAAAAGTTTTTTGATCTGGGCTACACTCCGGAACTTGTTGCAGTGTGCGGGCGGGAAAAAGCCAATGCGGAAGCCCATGCAGCGCGCTGGGGCTTTTCTTCTGTAGAGACAGATTGGCGCAAACTGGTAGAGCGCGACGACATTGACCTGATCGATATCGCCGCGCCCAATGACGTGCATCGCGATATCGCCATTGCTGCCGCCAATGCGGGCAAAATGGTGATGTGTGAAAAACCACTGGGGCGCAATGCGACGGAATCGAGCGATATGGTTGCTGCCGTGGAAAACGCCGGTGTCGCCAATATGGTGTGGTACAATTACCGTCGCATCCCTGCAGTAACGCTGGCCAAACAAATTATTGATGAAGGCAAATTGGGGCGTATTTTTCATTATCGTGCCAAATTTCTGCAGGACTGGACCATTGCCGATGACCTTCCTCAAGGGGGAGCCGCTTTGTGGCGTCTTGACGCGGATGTTGCCGGAAGTGGGGTTACCGGTGATTTGCTGGCTCATTGTATTGATACGGCAATGTGGTTGAACGGACCGATCGATCAGGTCTCGGGAACCACTGAAACTTTCATTAAAGAACGCATGCATAACTTGACCGGCAAGGTGGAGCCGGTCGGTATCGATGATGCCAGTCTCTTCCTTGCCCGTTTTGGCAACGGCTCTCTGGCAACGTTTGAAGCAACCCGATACGCACGCGGCCACAAAGCACTCTACACCCTGGAAATAAACGGCGAACATGCGTCTATTTTCTGGGATTTGCATGATTTGAACCGTATCGAGTATTTTGATCATTCCGATGAGGGGCGGGTGCGCGGATGGCGTTCTGTCCACGTGACCGATGGCGATCATCCCTACATGGATAAATGGTGGGTGCCCGGCCTGTCGATTGGATACGAGCACAGCTTTGTTCATCAGTTTGCAGACTTCGTGGAAAGTCTGGGCAGCGGTCGACCGGCAATGCCAGATTTTCGAAATGCATTAGCTACCGATTTGGTGACCGATGCAGTATTGGCTTCAGCCAAATCCGGTCAATGGGAGGCAGCTCGCGCTTGATTTTGATTCTATTCGACCCAACAGGGCAGACAAATGGCCAGTGAAAATAATCCGGCATTGCGACTGACCAACATTTCCAAACGGTTTGGAGATGTGGTTGCGCTTGAAAAACTGACTTTTGACGTCAGGCAGGGCGGATTTTTTGTACTCTTTGGCCCCAGTTCCGTTGGCAAGACAACAACATTGCGAGCGATTTGCGGTCTTGAAACGGTAGATTCCGGCAGTATTGAAATTGACGGCAAGGATGCCACACTGGCACCAATCCGAGACCGTGGTGTGGCGATGGTTTTTCAATCCTTTGCGCTTTATCCACACCTGACCTTATCGGAGAATTTCGCCTATCCGCTTCGCGAGGCAGGCGTTTCTACCAATGAGATCAAAAAAAGGGTCGGTGAAACTGTCGAAATGCTGCGCCTTTCACACCGTCTGGATAACAAACCAGCGACGCTTTCAGGCGGAGAACAGCAAAGGGTGGCATTGGGGCGGGCGCTGATACGACACCCCAAAATCCTGTTGTTGGACGAACCCCTGACCAACTTGGATGCAAAATTGCGCCACGATATGCGTGCGGAACTGAAAAGACTGCATCGTCAACTTGGAATGACCATTGTATTTGCCACTCCCGATGAACTGGAGGCACTTTCAATGGGCGAAGATATCGCAGTCATGGAAACCGGACATGTCGTGCAGCAGGGTACTCCCGATGAATTATATGAGCGACCGCGCAACCTCTATGTCGCGGCAAAAATCGGTTCTCCCCATATGAATCTGCTCGAGGCAAAAGCACAGCCGGACAATAAAGGCCTGGACACACCGTTCGGCCCGCTTGTCGTGCATCACCGCGACCTGCCAGCGGATGAACCCCTAATTATGGGCATCCGACCAACTGACATCAAGATCGCCAAAAATGGCGAACCCCATATTCTGACGAAAGTCCGTCTGATCGAACCTTTGGGAGATTTGACGATTGTATCTTTCAACGCCGGTGGCTCACATTTAAGAATTGTGCTGTCGGAAGCCGATGCAATCGGCATTCAGCCGGGTCAGGATCTGGGAGTTGTAATTGCGCCTGAATATGTGCATCTTTTTCGAAAGGCTGACGGGGTCGCAATTGCCAATGCCGCATAAATATAATGGAGAACGACCAAAAATAGGAGTCTGGTCATGCTAAAATCTAAACAGTTAATGATAACTTCTGTTGTTGCGGGTTGCCTGGGATTATCCATGGCAACTACTGCATTTGCAGAAGAAATCACTCTCAACATGGCGGTGCCGGACTGGCCCCCCACCCGGATCATGAAGAAATTGTTCGATGAAAATTACAAGGCCAAATCGGGCAATACGGTCAAACTGGAAGTCGATTTCATCCCCTGGCCCGATTATTATACCCGACTTAACGCTTCACTGACTTCGGGTGAACAAAAATACAATATGGCAGTCTCTGACAGCCAGTGGCTTGGTGCATTCATTGAAGGTGGATATTACCGGAAGCTGAACGACCTGGTCGACCCGGAACTCAAGGCAATACTTGATGACATGCATCAGGCACCGCTTCAGGCCTATGGTACTTATCCATACAAATCCGACAATCTGTACGGTTTTCCGCAAATGCCGGATATCCTGATCACTTATGCCAGGACAGACGTGTTATGTCACGCCGATGAGCAAGCTGCCTTCAAGGCAAAATACGGAACCAAATTGCCCTGCACTCCCGAAGAACTGGATGGAATGGACTGGGATATGTTCGGTAACATCGGAGAATTCTTCCAGCGTAAAAAGGGTGAAAAACTGGCAGGAGCAGCAGCAGCCGATGATTTTTATGGTATCGCTTACCAGGCGGGGAAAGGTTACGACTTCTCCTCCATGCAAATCAACGGTTTCCTTTGGCAGCATGGCGCGGAAATCTGGGATGAGACGAATATTCCCAAGGCGCAAGCTGAAGGCGTGGTGAACTCTGATACCGCGGTCAAGGGTTTTGATCACTATTTGAGTTTACTCAAATACATGCCACCTGTTGTAAAAACCGGGTCAATGGACATATTCAAAACCGATGAACTGTTCCGGGAAGGCAAAATTGCCCTGAACATCGAATGGATCGGATTTGCCGAAAGCGCCATCAATCCTGAAACCTCAAAGGTGGCGGGGAAAATTGCCTTTGCCTCCATGCCAGGCCTGAAAATGGCTGATGGTTCGATCAACCGTACGTCCAACATCGGCGGTCAGCCTTTCGTTATTATGACCTGGACTGACGACAAAAAGATCAAGGAAGCGGTTGATTTCGTCAAATGGTGGCTGTCACCTGAAATCCAGCACCAATTTGCATCCGCTGGTGGTCAAAGCGCGATCAAATCGGTGTATAACGATCCAAAATACACCACCTATCGTCCATGGAACCGCACCTGGGCTTCCGGCCTGGATTGGCAGCAGGATGTCTGGCATATCCCGCAGTTCTTCGAAATGCTCGTGCAACAGCAAGAGCAATTTGATTTAGCCATTACCGGCAAACAGGACGCGAAAGCGACCCTCGACAACATCGCCAAATTCCAGCAGCGTTTGCTGAGCGATGAAGGCTTGATCGAGTAATCTCTCAGTCATAAAACCATGCGCCAGCCTGTTGCTGGCGCATGTCTTGCCCAAGAAAAATCAGAACATCATGAGCATGACATCCAACTCACCTTCGTCTGGCGACAAGCTGTTAACCCTGCGATGGGACAACTGGCTGCTGGCATTACTGGCTGGTATTATTGCCGTGCCAATCGCCACCTTATTACTGCCAGGCTTTCTGGCCGTTGTGGTTGCCGGCATTTTTATCGCTCTAGTGGTGATCACCGCCATCGTTAATGCCTGGAGCAGGCACATCGGCGGTCTGCTGGTCGCTCCGGCCATTGCCGTACTGGTGGTGATGAATATTTTTCCATTGCTCTGGTCACTGGGACTTTCATTCTATTCCTATCGTGCAGACCGGCAAACCCTGCGGTTTCTGGGGACACGCAACTACGAACGGTTGATCACTGACCCGGTCGTCTGGGACCGGTTGACCACAACAGCCTACCTCGTGGTGCTGACGGTGGCGGTGCAAATGGTAATAGGATTCCTGCTGGCTCTTTTGTTCTCAAAGCAGTTTCCGTTGCGTCGTTATCTGCTGATACTGGTGCTGACGCCCATGATGTTGTCCTATGTCGCTGTCGGCGCATTTTTCCGCTACTATTATGATCCCACATTCGGACTGGTGAGCCAGATTGCCAATTTATTTACCACGGAACCCTTTGTGCTGATCTCCTCTACCGCCGGTGCATTTGCGGCTATTGTCATAGCCGATGCGTGGATGTGGGCGCCTTTTGTCATGCTGCTTGTTCTGGCCGGACTGGTCAGTGTGCCCAAACACCTCTATGAGGCGGCATCTGTAGACCGGGTCCCTGGCTGGCGACGCTTCTGGTGGATCACGTTTCCCTATGTCAAAGGCCTGCTTCTGCTGGCGCTGCTGTTTCGCACGATCGAGGCGTTTAAGCTGTTTGATGTTGTTTTCATTCTCACTGATGGTGGCCAGAGCACCGAGACCATTGCGCTTTATGTATATCGGCAGGCAATTCAGTTCAACAAAACATCCTATTCTTCATCGCTTTCCTATATTTTGCTGTTCACGGTCATTGTGCTGACCAACCTGTATCTTTATCTCGCAAACCGCCGGTCGAAGGAGGCTTGATATGATGCGTTGGGTAGCCGCAAAAAACCGCGCCAAAGAAGTTGACCGGGCAGGCTGGGGACGAACCATTGCAGCCGCTGTGGTAAGTCTTATCTATTTCTTTCCGGTTTTGGTAATCATTATCACTGCATTCAAGAAGCACACTGATGCTCTGGCGGTGCCGGCCAAATTAATTCCGGATGCCT
The DNA here is from genome assembly GCA_024225445.1 of Hyphomicrobiales bacterium. Taxonomy (GTDB): domain Bacteria; phylum Pseudomonadota; class Alphaproteobacteria; order Rhizobiales; family Rhizobiaceae; genus JAAEMP01. The sequence goes on from JAAEMP010000073.1 coordinate 31,724, forward strand.
TTGACTGGCTGGTCCCGGACTATTTAACCTTTTCGCCAACCACTGAGAATTTTGTCAATGTATTTTCCCGGTCATTTTCAACCGGAGCCGCCGCCCAGGATACCGGATTTGATCTGTTTTTCTTCAATTCGATTTTTATCGCCGGATTTTCTGTACTGCTTGCACTAGTTATCGGAACTATCGCCGCATTCGGATTTTCACGATATCCACTAAAAGGTAACGATACTTACCTGTTCGTAATTCTGACCACCCGGATGCTTCCGGCCATCGTGGTTATCATTCCGGTGATGTTGATGTTCCGCGTCACCGGACTGGCGGGAACCTATACCGGCATTATTCTTCTTTATACGGCGTTCAATCTTCCATTCACAATCTGGATGATGAAGAGCTTCTTCGATGAATTGTCCCGAGACGTAGAGGATGCTGCTCGAATCGACGGTTCTTCGGACAGACGGGTATTTTTCAAGATCTGCATGCCCCAGGTTGTTGCCGGTCTGGCTGCGACAGCCGTATTCGGCCTGATCCTGACCTGGAATGAATTCCTGTTCGCACTTTTATTGACAGGTGTTGAGACCCGCACTGTCCCGGTTGCCATGTCCCAGACAATAGGCGGGGATATCGGGGTTCGCTGGGGATTGCTGGCGGCAATTGAAACCCTGTTCTTGATCCCGGTCATCCTTGTCACTTTCTTCTTGCAAAACCAGCTATTGCGCGGCGTAACATTCGGGACGGTGAAACGTTGAAATCTACAATCGAACTTCGTGACGTGACCAAGAATTTCGGACAGTTTACGGCAGTCCGGGATGTTGATCTGTTTGTTGATGCGGGTGAGGTGGTCTGCCTGCTTGGACCTTCGGGTTGCGGTAAAACCACCACTCTTAGAATGATTGCCGGCCTCGAAACACCCAGTGCAGGCGATATCCTGTTTGGAAAGAGCCGGGTAAACAATTTAACGCCCGAACAGCGAAATGTTGCGATGGTCTTTCAGTTTTATGCGCTGTATCCGGCACTGAGTGTCGAGGAAAATCTGACATTCCCGTTGTTTGCCGAACATCTGTCGAAATCCAAGCGACAGGCACGCGTTGCAGATGTTGCCGAAATTCTGCAATTGACTGATATCCTCAACCGCAAACCATCGGAAATAGCCGAAGGGGAAAAACAGCGTGTCGCGGTTGCCCGGGCGATCATCCGGGAGCCAAATTGTTTTCTATTTGACGAACCGCTATCACGCCTTGACGTCGAATTACGCGAATCGATGCGGGGCCAGATCAAGGAAGTACTGCAGGGACTGTCAAAGCCAACCGTCATCGTAACCCACGACCAGCTGGAAGCATTGACGATGGCTGATCGTATTACCATCATGCGCGACGGGCTGATTGAGCAAATCGGCACTCCTCATGAAGTTTTTACCAAACCAGTCAATATTTTCGTTGCCAGTTTTATTGGCACACCGCAAATGAATCTTCTCGGTGTGGAATTGATCCGCTGTAACGGCAATGACGCGGAAGTTGTGCTGGATGGAAACCCGTTGAAGTTTGGTGTTGAGGCTATCGCATCTGAGCTATCGCCGGGAGAAATTACCCTGGGGATAAGACCCCGTGCCTTTTCACTGCAGTCTGAAAGTGGCAAAGACGCCATCTCGGTAACCTCGGAGATTATAGAACCTATGGGTGCCGAAACGCTTGTTCATGCCCGGACAATTTCAGAAACGGAAATCCGCGTGGTGGTGCCGCGTGAAAAGAAAGTTACCAGCGGAGAAACGCTCCATCTGCGCCCTGATCCAGGTCAGACCCTGGTGTTCAATAAACATGGGAAGGCGGCTTGGTGATGAACAAAACGAAAAACCGGAAATTGACCCTGTCTTCAGCGCTTCGCCTTGAATTTGGTATAATCGGGCTTGGCGTGGTGGCACTTGCGATGATCTTCCAGCCGTTCAGCCTGTCGGTGTTTTCAGCAGGTTGCGGCCTGGTGGTGCTGGCAGCACTGGCAAATAACCTGTTACCGCTGGCAGAACCGGGAACACCAATACGCCAAATTATATTTGCGGCTGTCGTCGTGTTGCTAGTTTTCTGCACTGCTTTGCTGGTCGCTATTGTGGCCGCGCATCTCTATGGCCTGGCCTATCTAAAAGCACCGGCCGCGTCCGTGTTATCGAGGGTTCCGGCGCAGCCGTATTGGCAACATTCGCTGTTCTGGGGATTGGCCATTGCCGATGCTGTGCTGTGGTTCGCCGTATTTCGACTTACCGGGAGTAAATAAGTGATGGCATATGATGTATCCATTATCGGATTGTATATTCTGGATGTGCTTGGAAGACCGATAAGCAAGATTCCGGAAGGCGGCAATGTTGAATTCATTGACGAAATCCGATTAACCGTTGCCGGAACAGCCGGAGGCACTGTCGTTGATACCGCCAAACTTGGCTTGAACAGCCTGGCGGTTGGTGCGGTTGGTGATGATGAAAAAGCCGATTGGGTGCTAATGACCCTGGAGCGACACGGCGTAGATGTTTCTGCCATGCAGCGCCTTGCCGGCATACCGACCTCAGCCACCATTCTCAACGTTCGCCCAAATGGTGACCGCCCGGCCTTGCATGTTCGCGGAGCTTCGGACCACTTCGATGTGCCATCATCAATGTACGATCAGGTATTCGACGCTCCGATAATCCACCTGGGTGGCACTGGACTGCTTAAAAGACTCGATGGCAAACAAAGCGAAATACTTTTGGCTGAAGCCAAGCGCCGCGGACGAACCGTCACTTTTGACCTGATCGCAACCGATCAGAACACGATCAGAATTGTCAGGCCATTGCTGCCTTATATCGATTATTTCATGCCTTCGATAGAAGAAGCGCGCGATCTTGCTGACAAACAAACGGCTGATGATTGCGCTGATGCAATGCTGAATGCCGGTGCCAAAGCCTGTGTATTTACCCTCGGCCCCGATGGAGCCTATTTTGCCGCCAGCGATGGAACACGCAAGACCTCTCCCGCCTATGATATCGAAGTAACAGACACGACCGGTTGCGGTGATGCATTCGATGCCGGATTTATCACCGCGCTTCACCACAACATGGATCTCGACACAGCCCTGCGTTTCGCACAGGCATCCGCCGCACTTGTGGCTTCCGGTCTGGGTTCTGATGCCGGTATTGTTTCATTTGATGATACACGCAACGCTATGGAAAGCCTGCCTGTGAAAAATGTCTGAGATGGTTGCCGGCCACATGAAACCAGAAAGGAAGAAATATGCTGCTTGGTTTTAATATGCTTTTGTGGACGCCTAGCGTCACCGAAGAGCATTTCCCGATTTTCGAGACGCTGAAAAAGACCGGATATGACGGCGTCGAGCTGCCAATTTTTGACGGCACTCCAGAACACTTTGCAACCGTTGGAGAAGCCGCCCGCAATAGCGGTCTGAGAACAACAGCCGTATGTGTCATGCCGGATGAGGCGCATGACTGCCTGAGCAGTGACAAATCGGTTCAGGAAGCTGCGCTTGGCCACATCCGTTGGGCAATTGATTGCCTGGCGGCGGCCGGCGGTGAGGTACTTTGTGGCCCGTTCCATCAACCGCTTGGCGTATTTTCCGGCAATCCCCCCAGCGAAGAAGAGTGGACCAACCTGGTTGGGGTACATCAGCAGGCGGCGAAATATGCAGCTGAAAACAATGTCAAACTGGCGGTTGAACCGCTCAATCGATTTGAGTGTTATGTATTGAATACCGTCGAAGATGCGGCAGGCATTGCGCGACGGGTGAACGCCCCGAATTATGGTCTTTTATATGACACGTTTCACGCCAATATCGAGGAAAAGGATCCTGTCGGGGCCATCACTCCCCATCTTGATGCGATCAGCCACGTTCACTTTTCTGAGAATGATCGGGGTACTCCGGGTAAAGGACATGTGCCCTGGAGTGCTACTATGGCAGCATTGAAACAGGGTGGGTACGATGGCTGGTGTACGATCGAGGCTTTTGGTCGTTCAATGCCAGAAGTTGCTGCTGCCACCATGGTATGGCGCGATTTCTTCCCTTCAACGGATGAAGTTTACCGGTTCGGCCATGATTTCCTGAGAGAAACCTGGGCGAGGTCATAGACCTGTAAACAGGTGCGAAATCCAACCAGACAAATATGTGATGAAGGAATCCGACATGAAACGCATGGGAATGGTAATCGGCGTAAAGGCAGCTGACATTGCGGAATATAAACGTCTGCACGCAAATGTCTGGCCGGCTATTCTGGATCGGCTCGGTAAAAGCAATATTACCAACTATTCGATTTTCCTGCGAGAGCCGGAAAACCTGATGTTCGCCTACTGGGAGTATATTGGTGATGATTTCGATACTGATAATCAGGCAATCGCCGAAGATCCGAAAACCAAAGAATGGTGGAATATATGCGGCCCGATGCAGGTGCCGCTGACGACCCGGGCAGAAGGGGAATGGTGGGCGCCTATGGAAGAGGTTTTTCACTTGCAGTAATCAATCTTTCAATGCAAGCCGTCAGATTCTGAGGGTAAAATAGTAAAATAAGACCACATATTAGCCTGTGCAGGTTTATCAATAGCAGCAGATTTCAGGGAAACATTCAATATGAACACATATGACCTAACCAACCGCGTCGCCATTATTACCGGAGGTGGACAGGGGATTGGCTACACCGTTGCCAAACGCATTCTTGACAGCGGTGGTCTGGTTTCTGTCTGGGATATTGACCAGGGCCTGCTCGATAAACTGGCAGAATCACTGGGCGCAGATGATCACCGGCTGCAGGCACTCAATGTGAATATCGGCGACCTTGATGCAGTTAAAAAAGGTGTAGCGGCGGCAATTGATAAGTTTGGCAAGATAGATATTCTGATTAACAATGCGGCGATTGTCGGTCCCAATGCACCAACCTGGGAATATCCCGCCCAGGATTTTATCGATGTAATTCATATCGGACTGGTCGGCACATTCAATGTAAGCCGCAGTGTTGTACCGCACATGATCAAAGCCAATTATGGCCGCATCGTCAATGTCAGCTCGGTTGCCGGCAAGGAAGGCAATCCAAATGCTCCGGCTTATTCATCAATGAAGGCTGGAGTATTGGCGCTGACCAAGTCACTGGGCAAGGAGCTGGCAGATTATGAGATTTCGGTGAATGCCGTAACCCCGGCTGTCGCCAAGACGACCATGGCACTGAGCCAGGATCCGGAATTCCTCAAGATGATCCTGTCAAAAATTCCGCGAGGCAGAATGCTTGAACTGTCGGAAGCCGCTTCAATGATCTGCTGGCTGGCCAGTGAAGAAAACTCGTTCACCACCGCCTCAACCTTTGATCTGTCCGGCGGTCGGGCAACCTACTGAACGAAACTGCCGCTGATATTTTTCTTTTGGGTGCCGGGTGTTTTTTGATAGCCAGCTATACGCATCAGGCTTTCCATCCTTGAATCAGCTTGGTATCCCACGCTAACCTTGGCCTATCGCTTGTTCAGCATGGCATTGCTTAATATCCATCATATTTGTAAAAAGAATCGTACAGGGCTGTCATGTTTGACACTTCACAAACCCGATATTCCAATTTTCAAGCCTGCTTGACTGAAATCAAGGACTGAGAACCAGGGACGGAATATTATAAGAGCATCCCCACATTTTGAAAACGAAAGGACGTTAGTATGGTTGAATCCTCAAACACAGGCGGACACTGGCCTAATATTTTTGAACCATTTCGTACCGTGGGCAGCAAGATCGCCGACTGGTTTTCGCCGATCTCGGAAGCATCATCGGGCGAAGATGTCTACAAAATTGTGCTGGAGTTGCCCGGCGTAAAAACCGATGATATCGATATCGCGCTGCATAATCACAATTTGACCATCAAGGGTGACAAATATTCTGAGCGGGAGGAAAAGGAGGGCTCCTATTTCTTCAGCGAACGCCAGTACGGCGCCTTTCAGAGAAGTTTTCGCCTGCCTGCTGACGCTTCGGATGATGATATCAAAGCCGATTTCAAGGATGGCGTGCTGACGGTACTGATTGGACGTGAAAAAGCCGAAAAGGCCGGCACCAAACGGGTCAAGATCAACACCGGTTAATCGATACGCCGGGGCCGGCGAAATGCAGACCATGAGTAATTACCGGCAATCTGCTCGGATTGCGGCATCGGGATTTTTATTTCAAACCCGGTTAGAAGGTGTTGACGTGCCGAATGTTACGGGTCTGTATCACTGGTGTTAACTGATCGTGCTGACCCAGGGCATCAAAAGGTCGCCAAATGTCCGGATGAATGAATAATATCATTATTGTTGCAGAAAGCTGGAGACCATCAGAATGGTAAAGAAAATCAAGGCAAAGGTTCCGCTGGCGGCAGATCAGCTTTGTGCCACCTGCGATGCATCGATGTTTGATTTCAGGACAACCAGAGATCTGGAACCAAGCGAAGGTCTGGTTGGACAGCAACGCGCCCTTGGCGCCATCAGGATGGCGGCAAAAATCAGGCATGATGACTTTAATCTGTTTGTATTGGGTAATTCGGGCAGCGGCCGGCATACAGCAGTGGGAGAAATTCTCGGCCAGGAGGCCGCCAATCGACCGGTACCCAATGACTGGGTCTATGTGAATAATTTTGAGGCACCCCACAAACCGGTTGCCATTGAGCTTGCACCGGGACTGGCAAACCGTCTGAAGATGGCGATGGAGACGCTGGTAGATGATCTGGCAAACAATATTCCGGCGATTTTTGATTCCGAAGATTATCAAACCCAGCGACGCCAGATCGACCAGGAATTTGGCGATCAGAATGAGCAATCCTTCAGCCAACTGGGTGAAAGTGCGCACAAGAGAAATGTTGCCATTCTGCGCACGCCGATGGGTTTTGCGGTGGCTGCAATGCACGATGGGGAAACGATCAAGCCGGATGATTACAACGCCTTGTCAAAGGAAGAGCGCCAGCAGATCGATAACAATGTTGCAACCACCCAAAAAGAACTCGAAGCCCTGCTCAAGCAGGTTCCCAACCGGGAAAAGGAACGCCGTCTATCTGTCGAGAAACTCAATGCACGCATGGCGGAACAGGGAGTGGAGGATTGTATCAGGGAGCTGGAGCATGAATTCCAAACTGTGGAAACGGTGGCAAAATATCTCGCATCCGTGCGCGCCGACCTTGTCAAGAATGCCGATATTTTTCTCAATTCTGAACCCGCCCACAAAGTCGGCACCTTTCCGGTCGCCACATCAAAACATTATACCAAAGCACAGTTTCAACGTTACGCCGTCAATGTGATGGTCTCCAACGATCCCTCCAGTGAAGCGGATGCGCCAGTGGTGAGAGCAGATATGCCGAGCCTTGCCAATCTGACTGGCCGGGTGGAACATGCCTCCGAGATGGGAGCGCTGATTACCAACTTCACGATGATAAAACCCGGCGCGCTGCATCGCGCAAATGGCGGGTATCTGGTCCTCGATGCAAGAAGGATACTGAGCGAACCATTTGCATGGGATGCGCTCAAACGCTGTCTTGAGACAGGGGTTATCTCGATTGTACCGGCGGGTGAAAAACTCGGCCTGATCACGACAACTTCACTGGAGCCGGATCCAATCCCCCTGAATGTACGCATTGTACTGATTGGTGAGCGCATGCTCTATTATCTGCTGGCAGCGCTTGATTCGGATTTTCAAAACCTGTTCAAGCTGCAGGCTGATTTCAATGACATGGGGGATCGTTCGAAAGAGACCCTGAAACTGCATGCCAGCATGATTGGTTCAATTGCCAGACGTGAAAATCTCAGGGCAATCAACGCCAAGGGCGTTGCCAGATTGCTGCAGGAGGGCTCACGCCTTGTTGATGATGCCGAGAGACTGTCGCTTAATCCGGGTCAAATATCGGACATATTGAGGGAAGCCGATTACTGGACTGCTGAAGCCGGCAGAAAGATCATCGGCCCGCAGGATATAGAAAAGGCTATTCACGAAACAGACCAGCGCGCCAGCCGGATCCGCGAACTTTCCCAAGAGGCGATCAACAGAAATACCGTACTGATCGATACCGATGGGCATGAATGCGGCCAGATCAACGCGCTTTCAGTGCTGCAGATTGGCAGTTACCGTTTCGGACGGCCATCGCGGGTCACCGCCAGGGTTCGAATGGGGACCGGAAAAGTGGTCGATATAGAGCGCGAGGTCGAACTGGGCGGATCGATCCATTCGAAAGGCGTGATGATCCTTTCCAGCTATCTGGCAACCAGTTATGCGCTTGATGTACCGATGTCACTTTGGGCAAGCATCGCGTTTGAGCAAAGTTACGGCGGCGTCGATGGCGACAGTGCTTCGGCAGCCGAACTGTTCGTGCTCCTTTCCGCTCTCAGCCAATTGCCCGTCGACCAGTCATTTGCAGTCACCGGTTCGGTAAACCAGCGCGGAGAAATTCAGGCGATTGGCGGCATCAATGAGAAAATCGAAGGATTCTTCGATATTTGTTCGGCACGGGGCCTGAGCGGGCGACAGGGGATATTGATGCCCGTTTCAAATGTCAAAAATCTGGTGCTGCGTTCACGAGTGGTTGAGGCTGTGAAAAAGAAGAGGTTCAGGATCATCGCCATTGAAACGATCGATCAGGGGATAGAAGTATTGACCGGTTGCAAGGCTGGCAGTCGAAGCAAAAAAGGCGAATACCCAGGAAATTCGGTGAATGGACTGGTGGAGGCACGGCTCAGAAGTTTTGCTGAACGTCGTTTGGAGTTTGCAAAATCAGCAAAAGATAGCGATGGCACAAAGCGGGAGGAATTAGGTTGACGACCAGCAGACGCCAGAACAGGGTAATTATCAGCGCCACATGTTTTGCCGATGCCGATGCGGCGATTGCGATGGCGACCAATCTGGCTCAAAAGGTGAAAGGCGATTTACTGGGCCTGCTGGTCGAGGAGGAATCCATTCTGCGACATGCTGATCTTCCTTTCTCAAAAGTCGTTGCCTTCCAATCCGGAACGCCGCGGCAGGTGACAGCCAAAGCGATGGCTGCCGCCTTTCGCAGCGATGCAAGGATTTTCAAGACCAATCTGGCGAAAATGGCGATGGATGCCTCGCTCAACTGGTCATTCGAGAGCAGACGGGGACAAATGATGTCACTTGTGCATGCTGCTGCATCGAAGGGTGACCTTATTCTTCTGGGCCATCAGCAAGCACCGGTATTGAACGGCGAGATCGTCTATCTGAATTTAACTGGTGACGGTGAGGGCAACTTTGAAGAACTGGCAAGCCAGATTGCTGTTGAAATGGAAATCCCTTTCCAGGTCATTTCTCCTGCGGAAACTGGCGACAGGCAAAGTCCTGAAACAGACAGAGCAATCACCGCTCGCCATTTAGATCAGGTGCTGGAGTTCCTGCGCAGCAAAAGCCTGAAAGCGGTTTTCGTTGCCCTGCGCCCAGAACAGGACCTCGATATTCACAAAATACTGGAGGCAGCCCGTTGTCCGGTAGTATATCTGGTGCAGGAGTAAAAAAACCACTGCGTTGATCAAAGTCAACTGATTGCCGGGAAATACAAACATAATGAAAACAGGATAACCGTATTCAATTGAAGAGAGGCGTTATGAGAAGCAAAAAAACATGGATTGTCGTTGCCGACGGAGCGCGAGCGCGGTTTTTTGTCAGTGAGGGTCCTGGTACCGGTCTGGAGCCTGCACTGCCCCAGGCTCTGGTAGCTGATAACCGGCCAAGCGCCGACATTGCCAGTGACCGTCCCGGCAGAACCTTCGACAGCGTCGGCGCTGGGCGGCATGCGGTTCAACCCTCCAGTGATCCTCATCGCCACTCGCAAATAACATTTGCCGGGGAGATTACCGAAGTACTGGACCAGCAATTGAAGAGCAAAACATTTGACCAGCTTGTTGTCATTGCCGCGCCCAGGATGCTGGGTGATTTACGCGCTGCATTCGGGGAAAATATCCGCAAACTGGTGTGTGCCGAAATAGACAAGGATCTGACCAAATTGCCGGTTCATGAACTGGCTGATCGGGTGGGAGAGATAATAAGAATTTAATGTCAAGTTTCCTTGTTGTGATTTATGCCGGGGAAAGGCAGATATCCAATAGCTGGCTGAACTCCTGATCATCAGTCTGATCAAAATCGGTCGTCAGCTGATGCATGCGGGCAGCGCGGTTATCTCCCAAAACCGGAGTGGCGAAGGCGTAGAACTTTTCTCGAATTGTCTGATCAGAAAGCGGAGCATCGCTATCACCCTGTGGCGTTCTGGGTTCTTCACTGTATTGGTGACCATCCGCCATAATAATTGTCACCGCAGCCCATCTTTTGCCAACGCTGATTTCGGTCAGGTAAGGGTCATCAACAAGTTCCGTCGCCCGGCTTATTCTAAGGATATCGGGATCATCGAGTATGTCGGGGCCAAGCTCTTCCACGCCCATTTTACCACGGACTATCATTGTCGCAACCGGAAATGCAATCGCATACGTGAACTCATCCAAATTTGCCGGTTGATGTCCGGCAAGGCGGGTGGCGTTGTGGAATGTGTTGATACGCACGGCGGCAATTTGTTCATGTGACAGGTTATGCCTGTGCATCAATGCGACAACCGCGTCCATGGACGGATGTGCCCAGCGACAACACGGATACTGTTTGTAATGCGTATCTTCGACGGTCTTCCAGCGTTTACCCAGATCATCCCAAAAAGGTTGAGCCTCAGCCCCCTCGCATGTCAAAGCCGGCGCACCGGTAAATCCTTCTTTCGCCAGATAGGCCGCTGCCACTCCCGATGGTGCGCCCCAGCCCACGCCGTCGCGCAGCATGGTGGGAAAATCAATGCACCGCATCATCTGGCTGCGGGGGCCGTGATATTCGCCGATGCCCGCGGAATGACGAATTGTCTCCACATCACCACCCAACATCCGTGACGCAGCTGCCGCAATACCAACAGCCGTCCAGGCACCAGAGGTATGATAATCAGAACAGGTTTCATGCTGGACCTGTCCGGCGCGATAGCTTATTTCATAGGCAATGGCGAGCCAGGCGGCAAAATCTTTACCGGTTATGCTGACACCGTTTGACTTCATCGCATCGGCAACGGCAAGCAGGGAAGGGAAAACCGCTGAACCGGCATGTCCCTTGTTGGGTGTTGTACCATCATGGGCATCAATGCTGTCTATGGTGAAGGCGCCAGCCATGGCAGCACCGGCCGGGCTGACCTTGCGTCCATCCATAAGCATCCGCGCGGCACCCGCACTGCCGGTACCAAACAAGGCGATGGCTCCCTTCCTGGCCAATATGGACATTTGCGAGGTCGAACCAATTGCCGCCACGCCGATGGTATCAAGGAAACTGCGTCGAAGGACTGTCAATACCGCTTCGGGCAGATCCTCATAGCTGAGTGAAGCGGCAAATTCTGCCATGGTTGGTGTCATTGTGCTGTCCCTTGCTCCAATACGGCACATGCCGTTTCCATCTTTTTACGCCTTCAATTAGCAGGCATTCACCAGCTGGCAAATCTCCCTGATCTGCAGCCGGGAACAACCTCGTGAGAACTCATACCTAGAGCACATTTAATGAATATCAGGCAAACATGGTATAGAGTAACCCCGAAATGACCGACCCGGTCAGTGCAAATCCGATATAGGCCAGAAATACAGGCATCCGGGCCAGCGCAAATACTGCTATGGCGGCCGGAATACTGGTTACTCCGCCGGCAATCAGGAAGGCCATTCCGGCGCCAGGCGCCATGCCCTGGTCAATCAGGCCGGAGACCAGGGGCAGAGCGGCATAGCCGTTCAGATAGGCGGGAACACCGACCAGAGCGGCGGTAACAATTGTCAGCAAGCCGTCATTACCCAACAATCCGGAAATTGTCTGCGCCGGCACATAGGTGAGCATGACGCTTTCCAGCAAAAACGCCAGCATCAGCCATTTTCCAAGGAATAATGTATTGGACAGGCCGCTGTCTGCAAAGGCTTTTCGGCGCGGGGCTTCATGCCAGAATTTCCAGACAACTTCCTTGGGCGCACGCACATTTGATGCCCCGCAACCGCCATCGCCAACTCCTGGACGCAGTGGATTTTCAAACATCCCGGTTCCCTGTAAAGCCAGCACACCATAACCGCCAAGCAGGCCCAGGAATATCGCGGATGCAGTTTTATACAAGGCAAATTCTGTCCCCAGCACCCCGGTTGTCAGGGCAAACATAGATGGGTCCATTATTGGTGAAGCCAGCCAGAATGCCATGACTGCTGACAAAGGCACTCCCATAAACAACAAGGCTGCAATAAGCGGAATCACACCACAGGAGCAAAACGGTGACAGCGCACCCATCAAAGCCGCCACGAATATCATCTTGATGACATTGCCCTGAAACGCTTTGGCGATCAGGCCATCCGCACCGGATGCTTTAGCATAAGCGGCAATTGCAATGGAAGCCAGAAGGAAGGGTGACACATTAATAATCTGTGTCACCATGAATTTGAAACTGTCCAAAGCCACTGTCGCGTCAATGACAATCAGGGCCAGCAAAATTATCACAATGGCAACAACCGCTTTATCAATTGATGCCAGGTTAAAGGGCCTGGACAGGGCCATTAATCGATTACTCATTGAATTTTTCTCCATATTTTTGAGATTGGGTATCTTCTCAAGCCGCTTTATCTTCTCTGGCCAGGGTAAAGCCGGTGCAACATTCTTCCGTCAATAATTCCAGCAGTTCGCGCATCATCGAATAGTCAGCGGATGACATGACTGTCCTGCCTTGTCGCTGCTGAAGGATCAGACCTGATTGCGAGAGAGTTGCCAGATGATGCTGAAGCGTCGATCCCGGCACATTTATCAAATCCCTGATCTCGCCAACGTTCAGTCCGTCATCACCAGCCTTCACCAATAACTTGAACAATCGCAAACGCGTCTTGTTGCCAAGTGCAGCCAACACATCTGCTGCCAATTCTTCGTTCATTTTCATATCCTCTTTAAGAAACTATATAACCAATAATCTAGTTTTATAGTTATGTCAAGATAAAATGGACGAGATTGTAGGCGCCCCTTTGTTTCAGCGAGTTGAGTGACTATCTCCTGGATGGGTTTCATCCGAGTATTGTTATGGAAGCCATGGGAAGTTATGGACTACACCGTAGCTGCCTTTGATACAGCTTCGTGGCGGTCTTTTACCAGCAGATTCACTGCCTCGACAGTCCCTGGTTCATTCGCCAGCGCGATAAGGCACTTGATTTGCTGGTCCCGCACATGCTGTCGTCTTCGAGAAGTGGTACAACTTACGCAGTTACTGCAAAGCACGTCATCTAAAATCTCCGACGATTAGAGTTCCGGTTTAGATGTACAAGAGACCATCATCCGACTCAAATAAGTCAACCAATGCCTCTAATTGTTGTTGAAATGCCGCTGACCACGACAGGCAAAATTATCAAGGGGCGATTGAAGGCCAAGGATTAGACCACTCTGCCCGCTGCACCCATATCGATGACCAGGTATCTGCCCGGATATACCAGTAGCGAACCAGCCCTTCAGGCAATCAACTCATGATCACCTGAATATCGGTATATTCCGCCAGACCTTCCTTGCCAAATTCAACCCCGATACCGGAGCTTTTCACCCCGCCAAACGGCGCATTGGGCTGGATTGCACCATGCTTGTTGATCCACACCGTACCACATTCCATTTTCAGCGCGGCAGCCTTGGCCGCCTTTATATCCTTCGACCATATCGACCCACCCAAACCGTTGGGGTTGTCATTGGCCTTGGCTATGACCTTGTCGATATCCTTGTAACGAATGATCGGCAGAGCAGGTCCGAACTGTTCTTCATCCACCAGCGCAATTCCATGATCAACATCACCTATCAAAGTAATTGGATAAAAATATCCGGCCCCCTTCTTTTTCGGATTGGCGCCCAACAATACCCGGCCACCCTTTTTAACCGCATCCTTCACCAGCCGATCAACCTTTTTGTATTGCATCTTGTTGGAGATGGGACCCAGAACGTTATCCTCATTCAATCCGTCACCCATCGGCATTTTTTTCGAGAAATTTATAAGATGTTTGCAGACCTTGTCATAAATCTTGTCGTGAACATAAAGGCGTTTCAATGCTGCGCAGGTCTGTCCGCCGTTAATGAAAGCCCCCCAGAACAAACCTTCCGCAATTTCCTTGGGGTCGGCATCCTCCATAACAATGCCGGCATCATTCCCGCCAAGCTCCAGCGTCAGACGTTTCAAGGTGTGAGCGGCACTTTCCATCACCTTTTTACCGGTATTACACGATCCGGTGAATATGATTTTGCCAATACCCTTGTGGGTCGACATCGCCGCCCCCAGGCTGTCTTCACCGGTAATGCAGTTGACGACGCCTGCTGGCAGAACCTCATTCATAATCTGCACCAGGCGAATCGTCGAAAGTGGAGTATATGGTGAAGGCTTGATTACTACGGTATTCCCGCTGCGAATGGCCGGTATAATGTGCCACACGGCAATCAGTACCGGCCAGTTCCATGGCGTGATTGAACCCACCACTCCTATCGGCTTGCGATACATTTCGACCTTGCCCTCTTCATTGTCCTGTATAATCTCCACAGGCAATTGCAAATCAGCAGTAAAATGTGCCCAGGCCTGTGCACCACCAATTTCAAAACGTGAGCCCAGCCCGTTTAATGGCTTGCCTTGTTCGCGGGTCAAAAGGCGGGACAATTCATCAGCGTTTTGCTCAATTGCCTCAGCGACACCGTGGCAAGCCTTGCTGCGCTCCTCATCAGACACCTTACTCCAGCTGTCAAAGGCCCTGGCCGCGGCCTCAACTGCAGCATCCAGTTGTTTAGTACTCGCCCTGGGGGCTTCGCCAACAACTTTTCCGGTCGAGGGATTTTTCACCTCAAAGGTCTTGGTTGTTTTTATCGAATATCCGTTGATGATGTTTGGATATTGGGCCATAATATTCCTCTTCTTTTTCCAACCCTCCCATAAAATTTGAACCTTTTCAAAAAAGGTTAGTTAGGGTTTTTTTGTTACAAACGCCGTTGCACAGTTGGGCTTCTGTGTCATTTTTTGCTGTATTTTTGTCGTTGTATACTGTATCCAATAGTTGCGTATTGCAAGCACAAAACCAACCGTCCGGAACAATACGGCTAAAACCGCGTAGTTTGGTAAACGCTGTTGCTTAACAACAAAAAAAGTAATGCACATTGAATGTCTGCAAGACGATCAAAAAGAAAACATCAGGGACAGGAAAATGCCGAAGACGAGACCATATTGGTGGGAGGAATTCAAAACTTACAAAACACAACCCAAACACCTTCCCGAGGAATGCGATGTGGTGGTGGTTGGCGCCGGATTGACCGGCTGCTCAGCCGCGATAACCCTGGCCAAAACCGGTGCCAAGGTAGTGGTACTGGAAGCCCAGCGCCCGGGTTTTGGAGCCTCCACGCGCAATGGTGGTATGGTTGGTGGCGGCTACCGCGTACCCTTTGAGGAAATGGCAGAACGCTATGGACCGGGAACTGCTTATCGCCTGTTGACAGAATCCCACATCGATTCACTGAATTTCGCCAATGCCCGCATCAGGGAGGAGAAAATCAAGTGTGATTATAAAACATATGGCCGCTTTCGAGGAATGTGGAACAAGGCGGAATATGACACAACCGCGAAATCGCTGGAACAATTACGCCAACTGATACCGGTGAATATCGACATGGTTCCGCGCGAGCAGCAACGCGATCAGATCGGTACGGATTTTTACAGTGGCGGCATGCTTTTGCATGACCACGGTGGTTTGCACCCGGCGAAATACCTGAACGGAATGCTGCATGCGGCTAAACGCGCAGGTGCCAAAATAGTCGGGTACACACCGGTCACCGAGGTCAAACCATCAGGCTCCGGGTTTATTGTAACGACCAGCAAAGGTTCAATCAAGGCCAGCTCAGTTCTCATGGCCACTAATGGCTATACGACGAGGGATTTTGCTGCGCTCAGACAGCGCGTCATTCCTGTCTCCAGTTTTCTCATCGCCACCAAAAAACTTTCAAAAAACCTGATTGACGAAATTATGCCAGCCCGTCGCATGGGTGTGGAAACCCGCCACCGCCACTGCTATTTCCGTCTGTCACCAGATTCAAGCAGGTTCATTATTGGTGGAAGAGCTGCCCTGTCCAATGTCTCTGAACCAAAAGCCACGGCCGTATTGCAGTCGCTTATGAGCGAGATTTTTCCGCAGTTGAAATCGGCGAAAATATCCCATTCCTGGACCGGTCAGACCGGTTTCACCTTCTCGTTCATGCCCCATATCGGTCAGTTTGACGGGGTCTGGCATGCACTTGGTTATTCGGGAAGCGGCAACGCCATGGCGCCCTATCTCGGGCACAAGGCAGCCCTGCAGATGCTCGGTGATCCAGCAGGAGAAACAGCCTTTACAGAAACAAAGCTGGAAACCCGGTCATGGTACCGGGGAACGCCATGGTTCCTGCCTTTCGCCCACAGGCTTTATCGCTGGACCGATTTCCGTGAAAATCTTCGCCGTGGACGATGAAAATTTCCGCTCAATTTCATCAGCAGTGAAGTCGCATTTAGAGCTTGATCAACACGGATACTCTAGCACTCCCAGACTGTATCTGAGCTCAGTGGCAAGTGTTCATAATTTACAATTTTCTTGCAACAGCATTCATTTTGTATACGGTATACAATAGTGTCACCAAACGATACAGGCGATCTGGCCACGTCGATCCAATCTGATTGCCAAACAGGGAATAAGTGAAATTTCGCATTCTCCAAATACCTTGAACGGACAACCGGATAAGCATCCCAGGTGACAGGAGAATTCCTACGGCTGTGGCTGACCATGAACAAAATACAGCCAGATCGGTAACTTCAAAATAGTAAAAGGAGAGTTCCATGTTTCAGCAAATGCTTATTAACGGAAAGCTTGTCGGAAAAAGGTCACCGAAAAAGACAATTAACGTAGTCAACCCATCCACGCAGAAAGCATTTGCCCAGGTTCCAAAGGGAAAAATCAAACACATCAACAAGGCCGTAAAGGCAGCAAACAAGGCTTTCCCTGCCTGGGCGGCCACACCGCTGGAAAAGCGTCAGGCTATCGTTGAGAAAATGGCGGACGTTATTTCCGATAACGCTGACAAACTCGCACGCCTTTTAACAAGCGAACAAGGCAAGCCAATGCCTGAAGCAATGGGGGAAATGGCCTGGACGGAAGGTTACCTTCGTCACTACGCTACTCTTGAAGCCAGAGGGCGGACCATCCAGGATGATGACGACTTCAAAATCGAGGTGCGCCGTGTACCATTGGGTGTGGTCGCAGGTATATGCCCGTGGAATTTCCCGGTTCTTGTACCATTCTGGAAAATCGGCCCAGCGCTTGTTGCAGGCAATACTATAGTCATTAAACCGGCTCCGACTACCCCTCTGACAATCTTGAAAATATTTGAACTATTCAACAATTTTGTGCCCGCAGGCGTTATCAATGTGGTAACCGATGAAAACGATCTGGGTCCTGCTCTGACCAACCACCCTGATGTGGCCAAAGTCAGCTTTACCGGTTCTTGTGAAACCGGCAAGAAGATCATGGCATCATCTGCGAGTACTCTTAAACGGGTAACGCTGGAATTGGGAGGGAACGACCCGGCAATTGTATTGCCAGACGTTGATGTGGCCGCCACGGCCGCACAGATATATGGCGGTGCTTTCCTTAATGCCGGCCAGGTCTGTCTGGCGGTCAAGCGCGTATATGCCCACAAGGATATTTATGATGAAATGTGCGGCGAACTTGCCACGCTGGCCAACGAAGCAATTGTCGGGGACGGTTTGCAGCAGGGAACAACAATTGGGCCGGTCCAGAACAAGGCGCAATTCAAGAAGGTCAAGGCCTTTGTCAAAAGTGCAAGAAAGGACGGTAAAATCCTGTGTGGCGGCATCGTGAAAAACAAGGCCGGATACTTCGTCAACCCCGTCATTGTCCGGGATGTAAAGGATGGCGATGACATCGTTGACAAGGAACAGTTCGGGCCGATTTTGCCGGTGATCAAATACTCCAATATCGAAAAGATCGGCAAACAAGCCAATGACACCGATTTCGGTCTGGGTGCCTCTGTCTGGTCGTCAGACACAGCCAAAGCGACAAAAATTGCTTCACAAATCGAGGCCGGTTCTGTCTGGGTCAACCAACACATCAATATCGGCCCGCACATTCCTATGGCAGGATTCAAGTCTTCAGGTATTGGTGTGGAGCAATCTGAAGAAGGTCTGGAAGAATACACTCAAATTCAGGTCATGAATATTGCCAAATAGCTACAATGGCCAACGCAAAACCGTGAACAGGTTTACTGATGAGCATCCCTGCCCGGGATACCCTCAGTAAACCGGAAGCGCCCCGATTCTACAGGTTTCTCAGATAGCGATCCAGTTCGACCTGGGTTATCTGGTTGGCAAAAAATTCAAGCTCGCGCTCTGCCTGACCAGCTAAAATACCCAGCGTGTCCTCGCCGATTATATTGCCAACAAAATCTGACTGCTTTGCAAGTTTAATCGCTGTTTGCAAATCAGTCGGTAACAATTCGGCATCGGCATCCTCGTACGCATTGCCGGTCGTTTCCGGTGTCGGCTCAAGTTTTTGTTCAATCCCGTCAAGACCGGCAGCAATTTCGCAGGCCATTATATTGTAAGGGTTGCAATCCGCCGAGCCGTCACGTTTCTCAACCCGCACCGCACTGTCCTTACCCTCAATAATACGCAATCCAACGGTTCGATTATCAACTCCCCAACAGGTATTTACCGGGCTAAACGAATATGGCTGGCGACGTCGGTAGGCATTGGGGGTAGTTGCACCGGCCAGTGACATTTCACACATTCGTTTTTGCAGCCCGGCGACGTAGTTTTTACCGATCGCGGACAGTTTTCCATTATCTGCAAAAACATTCTTTCCCCCACTCCAGAGGGAGTGATGCAGGTGAAATCCGTTACCTGATTCCTCTATGAACGGTTTTGCCATGAAAGTGGCGACATAGCCGTGTGCACCGGCTATTTCCTTGATCAGGCCACGAAAAGCTACAACCCGGTCGGCTGCCCTCAATGCCTCGCCGTAGCGAATATTGACCTCAACCTGACCGGCGGCATATTCGGGATTGGATTGCTCAATGGGAATATCAACATCATTGAGATGGCGCCGGATAGGTCCCAATACATGCTCCAGTTCGGCGGAGCGAGCGAGACTGTAGACTCCGATACCGGTATCGCGTGGTTGCAAGGTTTCCTTGTCAAGCAGATAAAATTCCAGTTCGGCGCCAATCTGTACTTCGTACCCCATTTTGGCAGCGCGCTCCAGTACTCTGACCAGGCCATTGCGGGGGTCGATGGGAACCGGTTTATGATCCATTCCCTCCACCCGTCCAAAGCAGAATGCCACTCCGTCTTCCCAAGGAGTTGCATAAGCTGGCCCGTTTGGAAAAATGTGCATGTCGGGATAGCCATTGTCGAAGTTTACATATGGTGTGTCCCACACATCGCAGGTCATATCGATTGCAAAGGTTGCAATTGATAAAGCCACTCCGTTTTCACAAACCGTCGGCCAGTGGCTGGCCGGTACCCGCTTGCCGCGCAGAATCCCGTTGGGATCTCCTATGCCCAGCGCAACAGTATGAATACCTTCAGGCAAATTTTTATATTCAACACTCATCAAGATCCTCCCAAATCAGATTTGCTACAATTTGCAATTTCACCCTACCATGAAAATGGCCGATCAATACCAGCAAGTTTAACCCCAGTAAAGGCAGAGGCTTCTGTAGAAAGGGCTCGAAGGTCTTCAACCTCAAGATTGTGCACTGATGACTTCCCGCAGGCCTTTGCCAGAAGAGTAATCTCCATGGTCATAGCAGTTAAATATCTTGCGACCCGCTCAGCTGCCGCAGGCACATCAATTCGTTCTTCCAGTTCCGGCTCCTGGGTAGCAATGCCCACCGGGCAAAGCCCGGTATGGCAATGATGACACCTGCCCGGTTCCGTTCCCAGGGCTTCATAACCATCAAAATATCGCGGCGAGTTACAGCCCAGTGCGATCAGAGAACCGGTTCCCACCATCACCGCATCTGCTCCCAAAGCCAGACATTTGGCTGCATCGGTTCCCGAACGGATACCCCCGGCAGCCACCAGTGAAACTTTTCCGGACATACCACATTCATCCAGTGCTTCACGCGCCGCACGAATCGCCGTCATGGTCGGAATACCGGTATGGTTGAGCAGCAGTTCAGGCGAGGCGCCTGTTCCACCTTCAGCACCATCAACAACAACTACATCAACCCCTGCCTTTGCCGCAATAGCCACGTCATAGCGTGGCCTTGTGGCTCCCATCTTGAGAAAAATCGGAACCTTGTAATCAGTCGCTTCACGCAGTTCTTCGATCTTCACCTGCATATCATCAGCACCAAGAAAATCGGGGTGTCTGACGGTAGACCGCTGATCAACACCGGAAGGCAACGAGCGCATACCGGCAACGCGTTCGGACACTTTCATGCCGAGCAACAACCCGCCGGTTCCCGGTTTGGCACCCTGTCCAACTACCAGTTCGATGGCATCGGCCATTCGCAAATGAGCCAGATCAAGCATATAGCGGGACGGTGTCATCTGGTAGACAAGTGTCCTGGAAGCCCGACGCTCGTCTTCCAGCATTCCGCCTTCACCGGTACAGGTCAAGGTCCCAACTTTGGAAGCACCATAACCCAGTGCCGCCTTGGCATTTGCCGACAGCGCACCAAATGACATTGAAGCAATATAGATGGGAATATCCAGCTCCAGTGGATTTTCAACCAGCCCGGATCCCCCGCCGAGAACGGTTTTTGTGTCGCAGCTTTCACGATATCCCTCCAGCGGCAGGCGGGTCATGGTCGCAGGCACGAATGTCAAATCATCAAAACTGGGCAGGCGATGGTTAAAGCTGTTAAAGCCGCGTATCTGATAACGCCCGAGACGTGAAAGCGCGTGAATTTCCGAAATTGATTCAGGTGTCCAGGATACTGATTCACCACGCGCGTATGATTTGGGCACTCCTGCCGGGCGATCTTCCACCCCGCCATCCTTCATTGCCACCGCGTCTTCCGAGGGCATTTCAAACGGATATTCGTATGGTTTCTTCATATCATCAGCCATGCGCTAGCGTCCCTACTTTCAAAATGCCACAAACGTTGGGCGGACACGATCTTCTGCCATTGGTGTGAGTTGTCACCCAACCCCAATTCATCCAAAAGTTTTTCTACACTGGCAATTTCCTGTGAACTCGGTTCAACCACCTTTGAATCCACACCCAGCGATTCTATCGGGCCAGCCACCCAGACCTCACCGCCCCACAAGCTGTCGGCGCAGGCTTCGCCTGCCCCCGACAGGGCAATGATCCGCCCGGCATGAGACATGAAACCGGCCATGTAACCAATCTTGCCTTCAACGACGATATCGCCACCTTTCATAGCCACACCGCAACGCGGTCCGGCATCACCCTTGACATGTATCAGACCGCCTCGCATGGAAGCGCCAAGTGACATGCCTGCATAACCATTGACAAGAATTTCTCCGCTGGCCATGGCTTCACCGCACGACCAGCCGACATTGCGCTCGACCTCGATATTGGCGCCGTCATTAAGCCCGCCGCAGTAATAACCAACACTGCCCTCAAAGCGGATATCGGCACCAGGTGGCAGACCAACCCCCAGATTATGCCGTGAACGCGTATCGCGTACAATAACCTTGTTTCCTTCAGCCAGCGCGGCCTTGATTTCCCTGTTGACTTCGCGAATTGGACGATCCTTGACGGTGACAATAACCTCACTCATGCCGCTTTCCTCAATGTTCCGATTTCCCAGGTCTTGGTCATGCTCGGGCCATCATAATTATTGACAACCTCCTCACCAAGATAGATCATCCGTACTGCCTGTTCTTCCGTGGCAACCGCCATTTGCCCATTTTCCTCAATCGCCACCAACGGCTTGATTGCCCAGCGGTCCTTGGCAAAGCCCATGCTATGAATGTCTGAAATCAGATAAGTAAATACCCCATCTATTTGCGATATCGATTTTTTCAGTGACTGGGCCTGACTTAATCCCTGTGACATCTGATCGGAAATCCACACCGCCAACAATTCGCTGTCATTATAGGTCATGAACCTGTAGCCTTTTCGCTCCAACCGTTCCCGCCACGTGTAGTAATCGGTTATCTGACCATTGTGAACAATTGCCACATCGGGAAAAGGCCGTGCCCAAAACGGATGGCTGGCAGTTGGCGAGACGCTTGATTCAGTGGCAAGACGCGCGTGACCAAGGCCATGAGTACCAATAAAATCACGTATATTGTGCTTGTCAGCAACTTCACTGGCCCCGCCCAAATCCTTGACAATTTCAAGCGAACGGCCCACTGATTGCATCTCCAGGTTTTCACAAATTGTGTCAGCCTGACGTGCCCAGGCGGCAAAATCATTTGGATCCTTTATCACCATTCGGACAGAAACATGGGGGGTATCAGCATCATCCCATGTAGGATCTGAAATGAAATCCGAATTATTCTCAATCAGAATATTTTTGAAATCCTGCAAATCACTCGATAGCCTGTCTCTGTTACTAGCCATGGCGCGAACGATATAACCCGTATCCAGCGGTGAACCATAAAGTGCAAATCCGGTTGAATCCGCACCCCGGTGACGCTGTGATTCCATCAACTCCACCAAATCTGCACCAATTCTACCGGGTGCAGTAAGTATTCGTCCGGCTATCCCGCACATAGAAGCATTTCCTTTTGCATACAGTATACAGTGTACAATATTATCCTATTCCCAGAACTCAAAATACGCAAGGAAAACTTTGGGCAGCTTAATACAATTGTGCCCTTCAGCGCATCGGTTCCGGATTGCTGGCGATAATGCCGTTGGGGCGGAAAACAAGGAAAATAATCAATAACAGCAACACCGCGGCATCCCTGAACACCACAAGATTATCAGGCAACAAGAACAACAGGGTTGCTTCAAGCGCGCCAAGCAGAAATCCACCATAAAGCGCACCCTTTGGATTTGCCAACCCCCCGATTATTGCCGCAATAAGAGCCTTGATCATTGGTGTTAGTCCGAGCGCGGGAAATACCGCTCCGCGCTGGGAAATCCATAACAGCGCAGCGACACCCGCCAGCGCACCGGACAAAAAGAAAGCCAGCGCAATCACCCGGTTTGCCTGAATTCCCACCACCCTGGCAACATCAAAATCAGCTGCTGAAGCCCGCAGTGATATACCCAGTCGCGAGTGGGCAAGAAACAGGCGCAGCAGGATCAGTGAGGCAAATGCCACCACCACCGTAAATATCTGGGCGCGCGAAACAAACACATCACCAATGGTGATATAGCCGGAGAGGAATTCCGGGATCGGAATTGGTTTGGAACGCGGGCTGATGCCAACCTGAAAAATCACATGCAGTGCCCCGGATATTGCAAAAGAAGTAATCAGCAACGTCATCGGACTGCGCCCGCGCAACGGTCGAAAGGCTATGCGTTCCATGGCAACAGCGCACAATCCGGCAAAAATAATGGCCAGCAGCACCGCCAGCCAGAAGGGCGTATGCCAACCGATCATGAAAAACAACGCATAGCCAAATAATGTCATAAGGTCGCCATGGGCAAAATTCAGAAATCCCAGCTGCCCGAACACAACAACCAGCCCCAGCGCCAGCAGGGCATAAATGGCTCCAAGATTTAGCACAGCAACCAGATACTGAATGAACTCAGCCATTGCCACTCTCCCGACTGCCGGTTCCAAGATAACTGTCATGGACAAACTGGTCATCAGCCAGTTCATCGGCAGGACCTGAACGCACAATCATTCCCAGTTCCATCACATAGGCACGGTCCGCAATCGCCAGACTCTTTTTGACATTCTGCTCGACCAGCAGAATAGTTACCCCTGACGCGCGCAACTCAGCGATGATCTCAAAAACTTTTGTAACAATTTTCGGTGCCAGACCCAGCGAGGGTTCATCCAGAATAAGGCAGGTCGGATTGACCATCAGTGCTCGCGCAATTGCCAGCATCTGCTGTTCTCCGCCGGAAAGCGTGCCCGCATCCTGCTCACGGCGCTCTCTCAGCACCGGAAACTGTTCCAGCACAGAACCGAGGCGCCTGTCGAAGTCACTTCGTGAAAGCGTACAGCCTCCGGCGCGCAGATTGTCAATGACTGAAAGTGATTTGAACACCCGGCGTCCCTCAGGTGAAAACGACAATCCCATCCCTGCCCGGTTCTCGACCGGAACACCAGCCAGCGAATTGCCTTTCAGAACAATGTTGCCGCTGACAATTGGCACCAGTCCCATGATGGCGTTAAGTGTGGTGGTCTTGCCCGCCCCGTTTGCGCCGATAATTGTCACCAGCTCTCCACTGTCCACTTCAAAGGAAATGCCCTTAACCGCCGCCACCGGACCGTATGATACGCATAAATTGGAAACTACCAGCATGATTGGTTACTTCAAGGAATTTGTAATAAGGGTACCACCGGCAAATATGCCGGTGGCAAGTTTGGCAAGCCAGTCACTTATTTGGCTTTCGGTATTTCAGACGGATCAAGCTTGATTGAGGTAATATATTTGCCCTCTCCATTTTCAATTTTCATAATGTGAACCGGAAGGTTCGGAGCTTTGCCGACACCCTTGAAGGTTGCCTTACCGATCTCGGTATCAACATTTTCAAGCTGGCCAAAGGCATCACGCAATGCGGCAGGTTCGATTGTACCTGCCTTTTCTGCAGCTGCTGCAACCATCCGCATGGCGGAATAACCGACCATCGCAGGATAAAAGCTGTCAGCATTACCAAATTTTGTTTCATAAGCCTTGACAAAATTTGCGGCACTTTCACTGGTGCTGGGTGCTGCCATTGTCACATAGTGAACACCATCGACCACTTTGCCCAACCCTTTAACGGAAGGCTGGTCAAGCACATCAGGACCAAGATAGGTTGACGTGATACCTGCGGCGCGCAACTGGTTGATAAAGATGGGAAAATCATTGTCAAATGGCATCGCCATAATGACATCGGGTTGCTGGGGCAGCTTCTTGATATCTGCAACCACTTTGGTGAATTCCTGCTGGTCGTAGGTAAAAGTCGATTGGCCAACCACTTTACCTCCATTTTTTTCAAAGGAATCCTTGAAATAGAGCGGCAGATATTCTGTATACGGATCAAAATCTGACGTCACGATATAGGCAGTTTTTGCCTTCAGGCCGGTGGTGGCAAATTTGCCGTAAACCGCACCCATGTGTGCATCCGACATCATCACCAGATAACTGCCACCGCCCGCACGTGCGGGAATTGTCGGCTGGGATGCAATGGTGTGCATGATCAGGAGATTTTCCTTTTTGACCATGGTTCCCGCAGCAATCGCACTGGGTGAAATTGCACTTGAAACAAACATGTTCATTTTCTGTGACTTCAACAATTCTGCAATGGCGATTGCTGTTTTTTGCGGGTCAGACGCATCATCGCGCTCCACCAGTGTAATCGGATATTTTCCATTGAGTCCGCCATTTTTGTTTGCTTGCTCAATATACATGGTAACGCCCTGCATAAACGGCGCATCATAAGCTGCCATGAAGCCTGTGCGAGCACTTACGGCACCAATGACAAAGTCTTCCGCCTGAGCAGGTGCATACCCAGCCCCAGCCAGTGTTGAAGCCGCTACAACAGCGGCAAAAATAGTTTTGTTAATCATATTACTTCTCCCTTTTGTTAATTTTAGTTTCATTCGCCAAGGTAATGTTCCTCATCCCCCTCTTCTCCCACATATGCCTCAATCACATCGGCATTGGTACTGATCTCGGCTGGCTGCCCATCCGCAATCAGTTCACCTTTGTTGAGTACATAAATGCGATTGCATAATTGCATAACCATTTTCAGATCATGCTCTACCAGCAATACGCCAACGCCAAAATCACGAACAATTCGGCTGAGCAAGGTTTTGAGTTCCTCTGTCTCCGATGAATTCATACCTGCCGCGGGTTCATCCAGCAGCAGAAAGTCCGGTTCCAGCGCAAGCGCGCGGGCAATCTCAAGCCAGCGCTGGTCTCCATAGGCAAGATTGCTTGCCAGAACTGCTGCCTTGTCCTCAAGATTGAGTAAAGCCAACCATTCGCGCGCTCTTTTCTGCGCCCTGGCTCGGCTAAGTGCGGGTGACTTCACGGTAACCGCGCAAATTACATTTTCCAGCACTGTCAATGAAGTGAACAGGCGAATGTTCTGATAAGTGCGGCCAAGTCCATTTCGCGCCAGGCGCACCGCACTCCATGATGTAGCCTCCTGACCGCCCACCAAAATGGTTCCGGAAGAAGCAAACAGGTTACCGGTCAAGACATTGATAAACGTCGTCTTGCCCGCGCCATTTGGCCCGATCAATCCGACAATTTCCCCGGCATCGACCCTGAGACTGACATCTGAAAGTGCGCTTAATCCGCCAAAGGTCTTTGACAGACCTGAAGTTTCAAGACTACGCCTGATGTCAACTTTGTAACCGGGTGTCGCAAGCTGCCCGGATTGAACCGCACTGCTCCCACCTCCCTTAAACAATAAAACCGCCAGTTCGCGGTAACCCAGCAATCCTTCCGGGCGCAGATATAAAACGATGAGGATCAGGATGGAAAATGAAATTGCAGTCAGGCCAAATACAAGGGGGAACTCAAACCCGAATATCGTTTCAGTTCCGGCAAAACTACCTAGATATTCCTCCGTATTGCGAAACACTTTCTCGGCAAAGGTAATCACTATAGCACCGATTGCACACCCGCTGATTGAGCGATAACCACCGAGAATAATCATCACCACCAGGGCAAAGGTCTTTTCAAGATAAAACCCGTTGGGAGAAATCACACCAACCACATGGGCATACAAGCCGCCGGCAAGTCCGACCAACCCGGCACTGGCCGTCCAGAACAAAAAGATATTTATCTGTGGTTCAATGCCGATGGAACGCGATGCCTGCTCCTCGTCCCGCGTAGCCTCCAGATGTCTGGCAGCCTTTGTACTTTTTAGAAAAAACGCAGCGCCAAGCGCCACTGCAAGGGAGGAGACAATAACTGGCCAGGTGGCGTATTCTGTCGGGATTGCATACAAAGACTGTTTGCCATTGGTAAGCACTTTTGCTCCGACAAAAACCAGATAAGCAATGATAATCAGACCGAAACTGGCAATCACCGCCGAAGTATCGCGCAGGCGCATGATAACCAGACCGGAAATGGCACCAATCACCAGGCAAACCAATATAGCAACCGGCAATGCCAAGGGTAACGACCATTCTGCTTCGCGTACAAAAGCAGGCATGTCAGCCAGCAAGAACGATTTTAGCGCGGGCGGCAAGGTAAACCAGACCGTTACATAGGCGCCAATTCCAAAGAAAGACACATGTCCCAGTGACAAAATTCCGCTGGTCCCCGAGAACAAACCAAGACCGACGGCGGCGATAATGTTGATGCAGCCAAGCATCAACAACTCGCGTCCGGCAATGTTTGTAAGCAAAGAGAAAGCGACAATGGCGCAAATTAGCGGCAAAATAATTGCACCAGAAATCAGGCACTCACGCGAGCGCTGGTCAAAAAAGGCTCTCGACGCACTAATGTCGTCACGACCGGCGACGGCCTGGTCCTGCACCAGAGTTTCTTGCTGCTCGCTCATCGCAATACAATGACAAAGGCCTGCCCGCAAACATCCAGGCAGGACATTTGACCAGACTTCGAGGTGATATTATCCAACTCTAGGTTTTCTGCTCCAATGTCATTTTATATCCTCCCATATATCTTTATTCTGCGTTTTATCAATTTTGTATACTGTATTCAATATATCATAGCATTGTTTCCCGGCATCGGCAATTTCAATTATTGCACTCGCACAATAAATCATCGTACCGCCACTGGGCGGGTCGCATCCAATGAAATTCGCCTGGCCAATTTCCAAAGCAACTTTCGACCACATTGAAGCATTTGATGGGATAAATCGGTTCACTCGGCCAGGCGCGGTGCGCAGCGCGATCTGGTTGATCGATCAAACGATTCAATGCAACCATGAAAAGTCCAGGATTTCCCGGACATCAATGTGCTGATGCAGAAATATACGCAATATCGCGTTAACTACAGATTCAAATAGTTTGGATTTGCCGGCTTAGGTCAGTGAAATCTTGCCGTTTCGCGAATGAATAATGGCATCAACTTCAATCTCTACCATCATTCCAGGCGTCGTCAGACCGGCCTGGACACCGGTTAAAACCGGCTCAATTCCCTTGAATATTTCGCCATGTCGGCGGATAAATCCACCTGCATCACGCATATCGGAAACAAATGCCCTGGTTCGAACAATGTGGCGCATTTTTGCATCCACAGTCCCAAGAACATCTTCTATCTTATTGAAAATATAAACAGTTTGCTCATATATATCATAAGGAGCATATACCTTGCCATTTTGTTGCATGGATGTTAATCCAGCGACAAATACAAACGGTCCTACTCTTTTTACGCGGGAATACGAAGCGGCCTTCTCAAACCGTCCGCTACCTGATACTGACATTAAAACCATGTATCCTGTATACAGTATTAAGCAGGTGAAGCAAATCGCAATGTTCAAAAAAGCACCTCAGGCAAGACCAAGACTGGCCGCTGATGTTTACGATCAGCTTTTGTCTGCCGTCGTCAACGGACAGATAAAACCAGGTGAACGTCTGATACAGGAAAAAATTGCCGCGCAAATCAATATCAGCCGCACCCCCGTGCGAGAAGCGCTGTTACGTCTGGAGCAGGAAGGTGTGCTTGAACAAACCGGGCGCAGGGGTTTTACCATTCGTGATATTACCGACCAGGAAATCCGTGCGCTTTATGGTGCTCGTGAGGCGGTTGAAGGTTATGCGGCCTATGTGATAGCTACCGACAGGGGCGATCAGCAACTTGCTACTATTGAACAGGCTGTCTTAGCAGAACAGCAACTCTTTGAGCGCGATGTTGAAAAGGAATTCACGATCAATCGTAACATTCATCGCACTATTGTTGAGCAAAGCGGTAATTCAGTTTTGCTGGGAATGTTTGACAGTTTGTGGAGTCGTGGTGTTTCATTGTGGTTGTTTTCTGCAACCCGGAACGATCAGACCCCGTCGAAGCCAGATGTGCATTCAAAACTGTTGCAAAAACTGAAATCCGGCACCCCTGAAGAAGCCCAGAAAGAGATGATCGACCACATCCGCGATGGATTGGACATGCATTTGGAGAACAAGAAAACGCATGCAAGTAATCCGGATTCGTGATTTGCCGAGACCCGGATTCATTACTGCTAAAGATAATTTTGGATGTTTTTAGGCCTCGAAAATAGCAGATGAATGCTGACAGGGAACACAAGGCTGGTGGATATCAGCTACCTATAGCAGAACACCTTTATTTTGATTCAGTTCCGAATTTTTTTTGCTCAGGGCTATTCGGGCTTACGCCCGGCCTCCGCGAGGGCGGCGCACCGGCGCCGGTCGCTATTCGCTCCTGATTGCATGACCATTTCAAAGGTGTTCTGCTATACATAGTGTGGTACACACTGCACACAATATACTACTGATATTTTTGCATAAAAATTGTCAAATGATTCAATGTGGCCGAAAGCTGCTCCAGATGTTCATTGTTGTACAAAACCCATGAAATTTCAACTTAGCCATGAACACCATAAATCGCCGCGACGATCGTGATTAGACTTAGTACAGTCATGATTTTGTGAAACCGACTGGCGAGAACCAGTGTCTGTTGCGGCGCAATTGCAGCTCGACGCGTGAACCAGGCGTGTAGAAACAATGGTTCCGCAACAAACAAAACCAGGGTAAAAATCAGCCAGAGAAATGTCATGGCGTGCACCCACCAGAAGTTCGCATCGAGATACCGTTCCCACCCGTCTAATTTGTGCAACATATAAAAACCAGACAGGCCAGCCAATATCACAACAATCTTGGCGTGATTTACAAACTGGTTTTCCACCGCCTCGAAACGGGCCACGGGATCGGCGGCGGACTTGATCACCGGCAATATGACGAAAGTGACAAAGTAAACCCCACCAATCCAGACGACTACCGAGATGACATGGATTACTCGGGCCAAGGTTAAATCATCCATTTAAGCCAACCTTTGCTGCTTACCCTGATTATGGGTCTATGACCTAGGACTATTCTGCAGGTCGGTCAATATCCATCCTCGCATTACAGCTGGCCAATACCTGACCTTGGCTCAAACCGGTCTCTCACAGACGGGATAGTCGAGGCAAGCCCATATTCGCCCTTAATGCTCAAATGTGATCGCCACGCACCTTGCAGCTTGCAGCTTTGAATCCAAATAGCTGGTTCTTGTGACCGAGATTATTGTCCGCCTTAAGCGGTTATTGTCAACACACTCCGGGCTTCAGAAATGACGGTACCTACATCTCTGCTGGGGGGCGATCCGAATTTCCGGCTGTAGTCACGGCTAAAGTGGGTTGGGCTTTCATAACCCACAGCGAATGCCGCTGATGAAACCGAATGGTTCGCGTCCGCCAGTAGTGTTCGCGCCTCGACCAGACGCAGGTCCTTTTGGTATTGCAGCGGGGTTGTGCCCGTAATTGATTTGAAATGATCGTGAAAGGAAGAGGAACTCATTCCTGCCGTTCCAGCGAGCTCGGCGACGGAAAGTGAAAAGCTAAATTCTGCCTTGATCCGCTGGATAGCCTTGGCGACCCGGCTTGCATGGCTGTCAACCGAAAGCAGGTTGCGTAACATGCCTCCAATTGGTGACATCAAAAGGCGGTAGTGGATTTCTCGCACTATCGAAGGGCCAAGGACCTGTGCATCTATTGAGCTATCCATTAATGCAATGTATCGGCCCAGTGGTTCAAGCCAGGTCGGATCGGCGGGGCCAGTAGAAAGCGACCGGACGTTGGTGGCGGGTCCTACGGTGTCGCCGATTTGTTGATACAGGCTACGTACCAGCCCCAGATCAAGTGACAGGATAGCGGCAAGATAGGGCTCTTTGGTGCTTGCCTTGGTGATTGTAGAAATGACGGGTAAATCGTGGCTGACCAATAAAGCATCACCAACCTGCAGTTCCACGCATTGATCCCCTATGGTTGTTACCTTGCTTCCTTGTAGTACTAGGCAGATGACAGGTTGATATACAAATGCCTCAAAACTGCTCGTTGTTTCCTGGTGGAAAATGAAGAACCCCGGCAAATTCTGTGAAGTTTCATCGGCATATGCGGCGTAATGCCTGCATAATCTGGTAAATTGAGTGAGTTCCATCTCTAGTCCCTTCAGAACAAAACCTAGCAGCATTTCCATATATAATCATTAAAAAAAGCAATCAATTGGAGGAATAGGCAGGTAAAAAGGAGGATGTGGCAGGCGCAAACCGATGTTCATGGATAAGATCTCCTCATCTTGAAGAAATCCCGGGAGAAACAAATGGCAAGAATTGTGAAACTTGGTGGCGAGGGACTTGAGGTCCCGGCAGTTGGCTTGGGTTGTATGGGGATGTCGGAATTTTATGGTTCCTCGGACCGCTCTGAAAACCTGAAGGTTCTGGACCGGGCACTGGAGGTCGGTTGCACCTTTTGGGATACTGCCGACATGTACGGTCCTTTCACCAATGAGGAACTGCTTGGTGAGGCGTTAACCGGGCGGCGCTCCCAAGTAACACTGGCGACGAAATTCGGAATATCCCGCGGGGTAGATGGCGAATGGTTCGGAACCAAAGGAGGCGAGGACTATGTTCGTGAGAGTTGCGACGCGTCGCTGAAACGTCTGGGTACCAACTATATCGATCTTTATTATCAACATAGGCTCGATCCTGATACGCCGATTGAGGAAACGGTCAGCGCGATGGCCGGGTTGGTCAAGGCCGGCAAGGTTCGCTACATCGGCCTTTCTGAAGCCGATGCTGAGACCATCGAACGGGCTCATCGCATCCACCCCATCACCGCGGTACAGACCGAATATTCGCTCTGGTCAAGGGATGTGGAAGAGGAGGTTCTCCCCACGCTCCGGCGCCTGGGAATTGGGCTTGTAGCCTACAGCCCGCTGGGGCGAGGATTTCTAACAGGAAAAATTCGCAACCGGTCCGATCTGCAGAAAGGGGATTGGCGGCTTGAAAATCCCCGGTTTGCCGATGATGCAATGGCTGCAAATTTGGTGCTGGTCGATGAAATTGAAAAACTTGCCAAATCGAAAAAGGTTATGCCAGCACAGTTGGCTCTAGCCTGGCTTCTGACACAGGGCGAAAATATCGCTGCGATTCCCGGGACAAGACGGATAGAGCGTCTTGAGCAGAACATGGCAGCCGCTGACATTCCACTTTCCGAAGATGAAGTCTCGCATCTGTCAACCTTGACCAATCGTGGCGTAGCCGGTAGCCGGTATTGAAAAAAATGACGCTGTTACTGGCGATGTTTTAGTTGGCGTTGCACCTACAGATATTGCCACCGCCATAATGATCAGGATATCTACCCATATCGCACCGCCTCTGCCAACAAGGTTGCTATATTCCGCTCTTGTTGGCGATGCCGCGGACTTTCGTTCGATCTTGTCGGAAATACAAAGCACCCGTCAACCAGATGCAGCGAATTGTTCAACGTCCATATCCTCTTCAAGGTGATGGGGCCAAATTAATGCACCAGCTGGTAAATGCCATACTTAATGTCTTTTTGAACAGGAGCAAGATCAGTCCAGTATGCAAGGCGCGGTGCGCAGCGCGATCTGGTTGATCGTGCAAGTGCCGCAACGTAGCAGATGGGCTGATCTGGCCCGCCTGAAAGGCCGGTTTTTGGCGCCTGCTGGACTACGTTATGTTTCGCTTGTGGTCAACCAGACCACGGCGAAATCCATGCCTGGCCAGCGCACGTGAATAACCAGTCAAATGTTTCCGTGTAAACAAGAAACGGGCATCGCGAAGATGCACCGAAACGCACAAAATACATGAATTCGCGACTTGAGTTTGTTTCCCATGATTAATCCTCCTGTTTCCAAATTGTCAGGTGGACCAATTCATTGGGGGAGGATCAAGTTTCAATTAGGTTAAATTTTTGCTAATGTAGTGCTAAATTGTAATTCGAATGTGAAAGTCGCGTACAAAAGGAGATTCTTTATGATGCTTAAGATGCACAATGTAATTTTTCTAATGTCAGTTCTTGCGGTGACCTCTTTCACGGCAGCAGGGATAACCAAAGCTCAGAGTTGCGTCAAAATGTGCAAGGGTCTGAAGCCAAATCAGATTTCGATTAAACCACTACCGACTGGCGTCGGTAGGATTATCGATGTGATTTTCCAGATACTGAAGTATCACGTCATCAGTTATGGCACCACTTGTGGTAGAAAAATATCCCCTGCCCCAAAAATGACGACCCCAGTAGCATTTTTTTAGCGCAGGAATTTCTAACTGCACTTTGTGGGACGAGCGTCATTTTGCATTACGCATAAAATCACCAAGCTCGATAAATATGCAAAGACGGGGATCTAACCAGTAATAGTGGATGAGAAGA
>JAAEMP010000074.1 GCA_024225445.1 Hyphomicrobiales bacterium
ATAAATCTTCATGGCAGCGAGTATTATTTTTCCCTGGCTGTTCTGAATGAACTGACACAAAAACAAGAACTCTCTGCCAGTGAAGTAAAAGAATTAGCTGAAAAGCACAACTTGAAAGATTATCTCATAGTGTTGAGATGTCTGGAATTTGACGGTTACATTTTCAGCACACAGAGAGAAAACGAAAAGATTTATCGTTTTACTTCGCCGGTGTTGCGGCTTTGGTGGAAAAAATATGTAAAGATGCCGCTTATTATTTGACTGGCTGTCTTAACCATGCTGTCCGAAGTTGAGAAAGTGGATACCCCTGATCTGCTGACAGCGGTGATACGGCTCAAAAAACCGCATCCGGCGCTGATGATTGCCTGGCACCGCCCAGACATCGCCCATGACCCCCATTTTGCCCAAACATGTCTATGGAAACGGGCAGGATATCAGGACACACCCGGCAAACCTGAAACCTGTCGGTTCAGGGCCGTTCAAATTCGTCTCCTACACTGACAAAGAGATTGTGCTGGAGAAATACACTGATTTT
Organism: Hyphomicrobiales bacterium; assembly: GCA_024225445.1. Classification (GTDB taxonomy): domain Bacteria; phylum Pseudomonadota; class Alphaproteobacteria; order Rhizobiales; family Rhizobiaceae; genus JAAEMP01. The sequence continues at coordinate 536 of JAAEMP010000074.1, forward strand.
TTCCTGCTTGGCAGACCCCGTCTGGATAAAGTGATTTTCAAAATCATGAATCCTCTTGTCGTCCCGATTGCTTATGAGACCGGAGCCGTGCATTTGAATGGTTCTGAAAATGCGGCGGAATTTATAAAACAGGTTGATACACTTGAAAGATGGCGGTGTACGCCACAAAGGTTCCCGACAACAAGACGATTCTGCCGGCCTTGCTTGCATTAGACGGATTTACGGAGGACGCCCTGAAATTGTGTGAAACATATAGTATCGGGACGACGGAGCGCGTTGCGTATTTTTAACACAAACACAGCACTGAATTGAGGAGAAGAACGCAAAAAAAATCTTGCAGAAATTCGTTCTAGGCTGTATTCGTTGTAACAACGACCAACTAAAATAGCTCACGGATTTTGACGGATTACACAGATTTTTTTATTTTTATCAGTGAAATCCGTGTTTATCCGTGAGCTAATAACTTGAGTTTGTAAAGCGATTATTCTGGTGCTTTGAAACGATGGCCAGTTTGAGGATAAGGCAATTTTTGCGGTGTTCGTTTGAGTAGGAGGCAGCGAAAAAATTGCCAACAAAAAGGGAGCAAAACCAAATGAAAACATTATTCAAATCAATTCTGTTACTTGTTGTGCTGCTTATCTCAACGCAGGCCACAACGTATGCTCAGGGCGGCGATAATCCTTCACCCCTGCCGCCCTCCGATAAATTCATCAAATTCGACCATCTCACCACTGAAAACGGGCTTTCCAATGACAGTGTCTGGGGTATGGCTCAAGACAGCGACGGCTTCATGTGGTTCGGCACATTTGACGGCCTGAACCGCTATGACGGTAGCGATATCAAAGTATTCCGCCACGACCCGGATGATCCCCACAGTTTGAGTGGCGATGCCATCAGAGGGATGCATGTCGACCAGACCGGCATACTCTGGATTGGCACATGGGGGAACGGACTCAATCAATTTGATCAAGGCACGGAGCGCTTTATCCGTTACCAACATAATCCGGATGATCCCCATAGTCTGAGCCACGATGCGATTCGGACGATTTATGAAGACCGCTCCGGAAGACTCTGGATTGGCACAATGGGGGGGCTTAATAGATTTAATCGGGACACGAAACAATTTACGCGCTACTTGCACGACCCTGATAATCCAAACAGCCTGGGAAATAACAATATCTGGTCGGTGTTTGAAGATCGTACAGGACTACTTTGGATCGCTACCTCTGGTGGCCTCGACCGGTTTGACCCAGCAACAGAACAGTTCGTCCACTACCGGCATAAATCCGATGATCCAAAGAGTCTCAGCCACAATAGTGTCCGGTCAATTTGTGAAGACCGGTCGGGTAGACTTTGGGTTGGCACGCTGGGGGGACTCAACAGATTTGATCGGGACACGGAACAATTTATCCGGTATCAACATGACCCGACCGATCCCGCCAGCCTGAGTCACAATTCCGTCTTCCTGGTATACGAAGATCAGGCCGGCATCCTCTGGGTTGGCACCTGGGGCGGCGGGCTGAATCGATTCAACCCCGAAACGAACACCTTTATGGCCTACCTCTCCAATTCCGCGGATCCATTCAGTTTGAACAATGACAATGTGTACCTTATCCATGAGGATCAGGCGGGGATGGCCTGGATCGCCACCGGTGGCGGTGTGAATATGCTCGATCGCGGCGGCAAACCGTTTCGCCATTATCGTTCCATCCCCGGCGATCAGAACAGTCTGAATCATAACGCTGTCCGCCCATTGTATGAAGACCGGGCGGGGGTGCTCTGGCTTGGCACGAACAGCGGCGGGCTGTATAAATTTGAGCGTCAGACAGCGCAATTTACGCAGTACCAACATGACCCGGATGACCCGAACAGTCTGGGGAACAATTCTGTCTGGGCAATTTATGAAGACCGGATGGGGTTGCTCTGGCTTGGCGGTTTCGGAGCCGGATTGCATGCATTTGATCGGGAGACAGAGCGATTTACGCAGTACTCGCATGATTCCACTCAGCCCCACAGCCTGAGTAGTAATAATGTATTTTCCCTACATGAAGACCGCACAGGAAGACTCTGGATTGGCACCTGGGGCGGCGGGTTGAATACATTCGAACGGGAAACAGGGCAGTTTACCCGCTACCAACATGACCCGGCTGACTCTGGTACGCTGAGTCACAATCAAGTGACGAAAATTTATGAAGACGGCGCCGGTATATTCTGGATTGGCACAGTGGGAGGGCTGAACAGATTCGAGCCGGAGACTGGACGATTCACCCGCTATCAGCATGACCCTGCCAATCCGGAAAGTTTGGGGCATAACTCCGTGTATTCGATCTATGAAGACAGTGGAGGCCGGTTGTGGATTGGTATGATGGGGGGAGGTTTGGATAAATTTGATCGTGAGCATGAACGATTTATTCACTACACGGTGAAAGACGGATTACCAAGCAATACAGTGTTTGGAATATTGGAAGATGATGACACAGAGGGTGGAAACCTGTGGCTCAGTACCACCTGGGGGTTGTCAAGATTCAATCCTCACACGGAAACCTTCCGCAATTACGATGTGAGTGACGGGCTGCAAGGCAATTCATTTTTAACAATCAATGCTTACTATAAAAGCCAGAGCGGCGAGTTGTTTTTTGGTGGGAGCAATGGATTCAATGCCTTCTACCCGGATCAGATTCGGGATAATCCACATATCCCTTCCGTGTTCATTACCGATTTCCAACTGGCAAACACACCCGTCCTCATTGGTGGGGATTCGGTCTTGCAGCAATCTATCCTTGACACCGAACATCTGACCTTATCCTACTTAGACCGTGTATTGTCCTTCGAGTTCGCGGCCCTCAACTACCGGGCCTCAGAGAAGAATCGCTACCGGTATACAATGGAGGGGTTTGAAGAGGACTGGACCGAGGTTGACAGCACCCGCCGTTTTGCCACGTACACCAATTTGGTTCCGGGTGAATATGTGTTCAGAGTGATCGGCTCCAACAATGATGGGCTCTGGAACGAAGAAGGGGCAGCCATCAAGATCACCGTCACCCCGCCGTGGTGGGAAACAACGTGGTTTAGAGGGCTAATACTGGCCTTGGTAGTCGGTCTAGTCTATGGCGGATTCAGGTGGCGGGTAAGCACCATCGAAAGCCAGAAGCATCAACTCGAAATTCAGGTGACAGAAAGAACCAGGGAATTGTCTGTAAAGACAAAAGAGTTAACTGAATCGAACACACAACTGAATACCGCGAAAGAAACCGCCGAAACCGCTAATCAAGCCAAGAGTATCTTCCTGGCCAATATGAGCCACGAACTCCGCACCCCCTTAAATGGCGTGCTTGGCTATGTTCAAATCCTCAAGCGTGACCTAAGCACCACACCCAAACAGCAACATGGTCTCAATGTGATTGAGCAAAGCGGAGATCATCTGTTAGCCCTGATTAACGATGTGCTTGATCTGGCGAAAGTCGAAGCGGGCAAAACAGACCTGTACCAGACCGATTTTCATGTGCCCTCATTACTGATTGGGGTTGGTGAAATCATCAAGATTCGAGCCGAACGCAAAGTCATTAGCTTTCATTTGGAATCTGCGGATGATTTACCAAAACGTGTGTTTGGTGATGAACGACGATTGCGGCAAGTATTGCTTAACGTATTGGGCAATGCGGTCAAGTTTACGGATAAAGGGAGCGTGACCTTGCAAGTGAAAAGTAAAAAGTCAATTGTGAAAAGTGGAGAACAGCAATGCAAACTTCACTTTTCAATTCAAGACACAGGCATGGGCATCTCTCCCGAACATCTTGAGACTGTTTTTAAATCATTTGAACAGGCAGGCGATCAAAAACAGCAAGCCAAGGGAACCGGTTTAGGATTAGCCGTCAGCCGGAAATTAGTCGAATTGATGGGCGGACAGTTGTGTGTCAGCAGTCAACTCGATGTGGGGACACAATTTTGGTTTGAGTTAGCGTTGCCGATTGCAGATGATGATCATCGTGTCGCTCAGGTCAGCCGACAATTGATTATTGGCATCGAGGGCGAGTCGCCCAAAATATTGGTCGTGGATGATAATTCGGACAATCAGGCGGTTCTGGTTGACTTATTGTCTCCGTTGGGCTTTATCATTAAACAAGCTGGCGATGGAAGTGAGGGATTGGAAACAGCTACTCAATGGCTGCCCGATGCGATTATCACCGATTTAATCATGCCGGAGATGGATGGTTTCGAACTGATTCGCCGTGTACGGCAATCTCCGATATTGAAAGAAAAGGTTATCATTGCCAGTTCGGCCAGTGTCTATGAGGCAGACAAAAGGAAAAGTTTGGATATTGGCAGTGATGCTTTTTTGCCCAAACCGATCCAGGCCGAAATGCTGCTTGAACAATTGCAACAGCATCTTAATCTCACCTGGCTGTATGGGGACAACATCCGGGAAACGACCGAAGAAGAACTTTCTCAACCCATAGTCTTGCCCCCAATCGCTGAATTAGAGAAACTCTATGAGCTATCGTTAGCAGGCGACATCGATGAACTTGAAAAAGAAATCACTCTTTTAGCGAAGTCAGATGTGAAATTACAACCCTTTGTCGCCAAAATACGCGCCTTTTTTAAGGAGTATCAAGTCGATGAATTGATTGAATGGCTTGAAGGAGAGATGAGATCATGACGAATAGAATTTTGATTGTTGATGATGAACCCAAAAATTTAGATGTGCTGCATACCTGTTTGCGCGAAGCCGGCTTTAAAGTGCTGATAGCTGAAAGCGGCGAAGCGGCCCTTCAACGAATTGCGTATACCACACCTGATATTATTTTGTTGGATATCAACATGCCCGGTATCAATGGCTATGAAACGTGCCGCCGCTTGAAAGATAATGAGGTGTCCAAAGATACGCCTATTATTTTTGTCACTGCCGAAACTGAAACGGTTGATAAAGTGAGAGGGCTTGAAATGGGCGCGGTTGATTACATTACGAAACCTTTCCAACCGGAGGAGGTTGTGGCCCGGGTTGAAAGACATTTGACCATCCGTAATCTGCAAAAGCAGATTGATGAGCAAAATGTGCAGCTTCAGCAAGAGATTGCCGAGCGCAAGCGGGCGGAGAAATTATTGCGAGAAAGCGAAGAAAAGTATAAAGCTTTATTCAATAACGCCCAAGTTGCTTTGTTCAGGACTGCTGTTTCCGATGGCAAGCTCATTGAAATAAATGAACGATATGCAAATATGGCCGGCTATCCAACCGTTGAGGACTGTATGGCAGAATTTAATGCGGCCGATGCCTGGGCTGATTTGGCCGGCCGCGCGGAACTAGTGAGTATATTGCAGGAAAAAGGCTCTGTTAAAAATTTCGAAACAGCGATTATTCAAAAAGACGGGACACAGAAGCACATAATATTTTCAGCAAGGATATTTACTGAACAAGGTTACCTGGAAGGGTCCGTAGTTGATATCACCGAGCGCAAGCAGGCGGAGGAGGCGTTGCAAGAGAGTCTGAAAAAATATGAGACTCTTTTTGGGGCATTCCCCCTTGGTATAACTGTCTCAAATAATTCAGGTGAGATCGTCGAATCCAATAAAATGGCAGAAAAGCTTTTGGGTCTTTCCAAAGAAGAACACGAACAACGGGCAATTGATGGCGTCGAATGGAAAATTGTCAACGTCGATGGGACTCCCATGCTCCCCGAAGAATACGCCAGTGTCAGGGCGCTGAAAGAGAATCGGCTGATTGGGGATGTAGAAATGGGGATCGTAAAAAGTAATGGAGAAATCACCTGGATTAACGTTACTGCCGCTTCAATCCCTCTTGAAAAATACGGCGTGGTCGTCACATATTTCGACATCACCGACCGCAAGCGGGCGGAGAAGGAACTCAAAAAAGCAAAACAGGCCGCCTTGGAAGCACAACGTGCGGCTGAAGCCGCCAACCAGGCCAAAAGCGCTTTTCTCGCCAATATGAGCCACGAACTGCGCTCCCCGCTGAGTGCCATTCTCGGATTTGCCCGGGTGCTGGATCGCAACCCGGTCATGCCCGAAGACAAAGCGCATCTGGCTATCATCCGCCGCAGCGGGGAACATCTGCTGAATCTGATCAACGACATACTGGACATGTCGAAAATCGAGGCCGGCCGCACCGTGTTCAGCGAACAAAACGTCGATGTGTATCGTCTGTTGGATGATGTGGAAGCCATGTTTCGCCTGCACACCGAAGACAAGGGGTTGCACCTGATTTTTGAGTGCGATGCCGGTATTCCGCAGTATATTCGAACAGATGTCATCAAATTACGCCAAGTGCTTGTGAATCTGCTCGGCAACGCGCTCAAATTCACGAAAGAAGGCGGTATTTCAGTGAAGATTGAAAATTTGCGGAAAGAGGATCGTCAATCGTCAATCGTCAATCTTCAATTTTCAATTAAAGACACCGGCCCCGGCATAGCACCTGATGACGTGGACAGCGTGTTCGAGGCGTTTGTCCAGAGCGACAGCGGACGGCAATCGCAGGAGGGAACCGGACTGGGACTGCCCATCAGCCGAAAGTTCGTGCAGATGATGGGCGGCGATATTACGGTTGAAAGCGAGGTTGGCGGAGGCAGTGTCTTCAG
>JAAEMP010000075.1 GCA_024225445.1 Hyphomicrobiales bacterium
CCTGTGCTTGGCCTGGGCTGGGGCGGCGCACCGGCGCTGGTCGCTCTTCGCTCCTGTTTGCTGGTTCATTTTAATGTGTTCTGCTCCGTCTAGATTTTTTTTGCTCCCGGCTATTCGGGCTTGCGCCCGGCCTGGGCTGGGGCGGCGCACCGGCGCCGGTCGCTTTTCGCTCCTGATTACAGGATCATTTTAAAGGTGTTCTGCTATGTCTGTTTTTTTGCTCACGGCTATTCGGGCTTGCGCCCGGCCTGGGCGAGGGCGGCGCACCGGCGCCGGTCGCTTTTCGCTCCTGATTGCATGATCATTTTAAAGGTGTTCTGCTATGTCTCCATGCGCCTTACGGCAAAACCGATGCCAATTGTGTGAAAAAACCGACTTCGTAACCCGAAACACTCAAGCATGCGGCGGCTGGTAGCCACTACCACTTACGTGTCGATATTGGCGACGCTGAGGGCATTGTCCTGGATAAATACCCGGCGTGGCTCGACCTCTTCGCCCATCAGACGGGAAAACAGGTCATCGGCCTGGGCCGCATCATTAACCCGAACCTGCAACAAAGTGCGCTCATCAGGGTCAAGCGTGGTTTCCCACAACTGATCCGGATTCATTTCACCCAGTCCCTTGTAGCGCTGCAATGCAATGCCCTTGCGACCGGCGGCAAAAACCGTATCGAGCAATTTTGCCGGGCCGCTGATCGTGGTAAAAGCATCCTTGCGCCTGAATACAGGAGGCTTGCCATAAATCTCCTGAAGCTGGCTGGCAATTCCGTCGAGTTTGCGGGCATCGGCAGAGCCAATCAAGGCCATATCTATATACCGGGCTTCACGTACACCACGTACTGTTCGTTCAAACAACAGACCGCCATCATCCTGGAGCGAACCCATCCAGCCCTGTTCAGTTTCTTCGGATATGGCATCCAGGCGTCTGGCTACTTTTTGCGCTACGTCACTGGCCTGATCCGGGACAGCCATCAATTCCGCATTAAGCGCACCGGCGATTGCCGCCTGCTCTACCACCGAACGCGAATAACGTGTGTGAATGGAATTCAGTAATGCACGCACCTGCAGGGCAGTATCGATCACCGGCAGCAAATCGGCGCCGGTTCGTACTTCACCTGATTCCAGTTCAAGCAGAGCATCATCAAGACCACCATCAACCAGAAATGTTTCCAGCGCTTTTTCATCTTTCAGATATTGCGAACTCTTGCCACGGGTAACCTTGTAAAGAGGTGGC
>JAAEMP010000076.1 GCA_024225445.1 Hyphomicrobiales bacterium
GGGGCGTTATGTTCCTTACACATCAGTCCCGCCCTCCTCGGCTTTCTTCTGCACGGACTCGATCAAGTGGACCAGGTCGAGAAGCTCCCCGACCCGAAACCAGGCACGCCCCCCTGACTGCTCGACGAACGGATCTGGCCGGGCTAGATCCGTCCAGCCACGGGGCAGAGACTCCACCCTGCCGCCTTCCTCGACTTGGAAGTAGATGCGTTCACCAGTCCGGCAACGCCGCGATTGAACCAACTCACGTCGCTGGCCCCGGTGCGGATGGAACGGGTGGGTGATGGTGAAGTGGGTGCGCAGATCGCCTGCGCAAGGTGTAGTTGGTAGTACGTTCCAATACGCGCGCGATCAATGCAGGCCAGCGATATGTGGAGGAGCCGGTGTGGTGTTTGGTGGGAAGCTCGGGTGGTTCCGTGGCGGTGGGGGACTCGTGGCAGTGTTCGTCTTCGGGGTCAGGCGCAGACGGCCGGGGCACGATGAGGTGGCGTAGGGAGGACGCGGGGGCGAAGACTCCGTGGTAGGTGAGTTGGTGCTCGCGCGGGTGGGGGAGGA
>JAAEMP010000077.1 GCA_024225445.1 Hyphomicrobiales bacterium
GAGCAAAGGTTTGCAAACATATCGAGCGCTTCTCATCATCGCTCCATGTCCGCCGTACCCGTTTCTTAGCCAATTTACGCACCCCGCAAGTGTCCACTTATTCGAAGCGGACACTAACTCATGCTATCAACAGCTGTTAGGCGGGTTTCCCTAAACGCTCACCATGAAATTGCAAATGATATCGTTTTGGATGCAGTTTTTGGTTATTGCCTGTCTGATGTCAGCCCCTCAGCTTCCTCTTCAAAAAGGCCCAGACGATGTGGCTTTTGATTTCAATTCACCAATCTGACTGCAAGCCAAAGCCAATGTCAGCTTTGGCTCAAGCCGGGCGGGCATCCTCGAAATGGGTCAATTGCGCCAATCCCCCCATCTCGGCCGTTTATCCCAGTGTCCTGATGTCCATATTAATATGATGTTTTAGTCATCACTTCCTGTGTTTCAGCATTATATCTGCCAAATTTGCGTCACCGCCAATGCTGATTTCACAGAATGAGTGATTGCACGGCTAGTATATTATCTTATTATTGCAGAACATACATAGCTAACAATTCACCCTTTCTAGGGTAGCACAAAAGGTGGTCCAAATATGAAACAAGAAATATAACTCAATAAAAACAGTGCGTTAAATAAAAGATTGGTACCCCCCGCCGGAATCGAACCGGCACTCCGTTAGGAACGGGATTTTGAATCCCGCGCGTCTACCAATTCCGCCAGAGGGGCACAGGGATTGATAGGAGGCATGTATATAGGGAAGTTGATTGGCGTCAACAATATTTAATGAATTTTCCTGAACAATCCATTCGCACTTTACATTTGTGTCAGATTGGTCAAACAAGTGCTGATCAGGCGTTCAACCCGAATCCTTGAGTAGGGATTCTGGTTGAATAACAAGGCAAATCCGGAGAGCATCAAATGTTGCGCAAACTTTATGACTGGGTGTTTTCTCTTGCCCGGCATCGCCATGCGACATGGGCCCTTGCCGGGGTTTCGTTTGCGGAGAGCTCAATATTTCCAATACCGCCGGATACATTGCTTATTCCAATGGTTTTGTTCGAGCGGCGCAAATGGATATTTTATGCCTGCATCTGTCTGATTGCCTCTATCCTGGGGGCATATCTTGGATATTTTTTCGGTTCGGTACTGTATGAATCGATTGGAAAACCGGTACTGGAATTTTATGGCAAGCAGGACGCTTTTGAAAAGATTACCGACTGGAATGATCGCTGGGGTGGCTGGGGAATATTGCTGGCTGCCGTGACGCCGTTTCCTTACAAGGTAATTACGATATTTTCCGGATTTACCCATATCAGTCTTATTCAGTTCACAATTGTTAGTGTGTTTGGACGAGGGTTGCGGTTTTTTCTGGTGGCGGGCCTGATCTATGTATTTGGCGAACCGATCAGGGAATTTATTGAAAAACGCCTGGGCCTGATGTTTATGATTGCCATGGTATTGCTGATTGGTGGCTTCATCGCAGTTAAATTTTTGTTCTAGGGATCGATATGTTTCAAACGTTGCGGGGAATCTTAGATTCACAGATCAAATTGGTGCTGCTGGTGTTTTTGGGAATGATCCTGGTGATTACCAGCGCTCTGGCATTTGAGCATCTGGGCGGCTATATCCCGTGTGCCTTGTGCCTGAAACAGCGTGTGCCCTATTATACGGGAATACCCGTTGCGCTGTTTGCACTGGTGGCGATCAGCCTGAACTGGCCTTCATTGCTGGTACGCGCGGCACTGGTGATTGCCGGATTGCTGCTAATGTGGTCACTGGTACTTGCTGTCTATCACAGCGGTGTGGAATGGCATTGGTGGCCAGGCCCGAGTGAATGCGGTTCTGCAGCCAACGATGATGGTACGGTTATTTCTGCCGAAAACCTGTTAGGCCAGCTCAGCTTTTCAAAGCCTCCGGCCTGTGATGAAGCGGCTATCCGTATTCTTGGACTTTCCTTTGCAGGGTGGAATGTTGTGGTCAGCGCCGGGATCGCGTTTCTGGCATTTCGCGGGGCGATGCTGTCTGCAACAAAAAAATAATCACGGTTCCAGTTCGCTGTCCCAGTAGAGAAAATCCATCCAGCTTTCATGCAGATAGTTGGGAGGGAATCTGCGGCCATTGCGTAACAGGTCTTCGAGACTTGGCATGAAGGGTTTCTGCAGCGGCCACATTTTTGCTACTTCCGGCAGTTTATTGCTTTTGCGCAAATTACATGGTGAGCAGGCAGCAACAACATTCTGCCAGGTGGTAAGACCGCCTCGGGAGCGCGGAACAACGTGATCAAAGGTCAGCTCTGCCGATGTGCCGCAATACTGGCAGGTAAAGCGGTCTCGCAGAAAAAGGTTAAATCTGGTGAAAGCGGGATTGCGTGACGGGCGCACAAAGTTGCGCAATGCGACAACACTTGGCAGGCGCATTTCGTGTGAAGGACTGCGGATGTTGAATTCATACTCAGCAACAATATTGACGCGATCAAGAAACACGGCCTTGATGGCATCCTGCCAAGACCACAGTGACAAAGGGTAGTAACTCAGTGGACGATAGTCGGCATTGAGCACCAGGGTCGGATGAGCTTCAGGTGAAACATGTATTGTCACTTAGAGCACCTTTGATAAAATATGAACCGTTTGATGCCCCATACCGGTCCACTCGGCCAGGCGCGGAGTGCAGCGCGATGCTGGTGCATCGTGCAAGCTTTGCAACGAAGTCGATGGGCCGGTGTGGGGCACCCTGTCCACTGTGGAAGATGTTGAAAACACTGAGCAAACGGGCCGATCAAAATTGTCCACCTGCAGCGTTGAATTTCGCTTGTGGTGCCCAGGTAACACAAAAATCCATCTTGCGCGCAATTCGCCTTGCAGGTGAACAATTTCGATTCGGTCAAACGATTTATATTTCATAAAAGGTGCTCTAGGGTCAGGACTCATTAATTGAAACCATTCTGCGTCACTGACTTTGTTTTAAGGAAAGGCGTAAACCCGCAGGAAGTCGTCTGACTTTCAAGGGCTTACAACGTATCCAGAGGCAAAGTCAGTGACGCCTACAGGGTTTGACAAGGAGGGCACGCCTCCTGGTAATAAATGCTCGAAAAGGCACCCGGATATATTTGGGCCTGTTCTTGCGCTTTCTTATCAGTATTCGTACCCTCCTTGTCAAACACAATAGCGTTAATCAATGGGTCCTGACCCTAGGTCTCCTTGTGCCGACATTTTGACAGGTTTCAGGTTGCAGAATCAATATTTAAATATCGAAATCATACACATGTGAAGATAAAAATGAACCGGAACAGGACCAATTGTTATGGC
>JAAEMP010000078.1 GCA_024225445.1 Hyphomicrobiales bacterium
GCGCTCAGTGCGATATCATGCAGTTCCCCGCGATTGTGATCTGATCTGCGCGCCATTGAATTTCATCCATTATTAACCAACAGGAACAACTTCAAAATAATATATTGAACATTGTTCATAATCAACCTATATATTTATTGAACAGCATTCAATTAATTACATGAGCAACAAATTGACCATCTACAAATTCAAACCGCACTTTCAAAATGCTTTACGCCCGGTGGTGAGTTTTCTTGCAAAACACCAGGTCACTGCCAATCAGGTTACGATAATTGCCGCATTGGGTTCCATCGCTGTTGGCACAATCATTGCGATAAACAACGATTTGCGCTGGTTGTTTTTGACTATTCCGGTCTGGTTTTTCATTCGTATGGCACTTAATGCGATTGACGGTATGCTGGCGCGCGAGTTTAACCAGAAAAGCAAACTCGGCGCCTATCTCAATGAGATTTCGGATGTAATTTCCGATGCAGTTCTTTATTTGCCATTCGCATTTTTGTCGCCCTTCAATCCGATGTGGGTGGGAGGTGTCATTTTCCTGTCAACACTGAGTGAATTCGCCGGTGTTCTTGGCACAATGGTTGGTTCATCGCGCCGGTATGACGGTCCAATGGGGAAAAGCGACAGGGCAATAGTATTTAGCGCACTGGCACTGGCAGTGGGCCTTACCACCGCTTTACCCCAATGGACAGCATGGATCATGCCTTGCCTGGCTTTGCTGCTGTGCCTGACAATCTTCCGCCGCGTTCACAATGGCTTGCGCGAAACCCAACAATAAATCACTGACCAAATCAAAAAGGAAATATTGAAAAATGAATTCACGCACAGCTGTTGAAAATACATTCATCACACATGACGGCGAAGAACTGTTTTACCGCAAGTGGCCTTCTTTATCGAATAAAGCAAAAGGTGCCATTGTCATATTTCACCGTGGACATGAGCATTCAGGACGCCTGATCAAACTGGTTCATGAACTCAATCTGCCGAATTTTGAGATTTTTGCATGGGACGCGCGAGGCCACGGATTGTCTCCTGGCAAGCGTGGCTACAGCCCCGGCATCGCGACGTCGCTTGCAGATGTTCAAAGCTTTGTTGACCACATTTGTGAATCCTATGGCTTTACGCCCGAGGATATCATGGTTGTCGGTCAGAGCGTTGGCGCAGTACTGGCAGCGGGCTGGGTACACGATTATGCCCCAAACATTCGCGGTATGGTGCTCGCCTCCCCGGCATTCCATATCAAACTATATATGCCTTTTGCCAGAACCGGCCTGAGACTGGCCCAGGCGATAAAAGGCAATTTCTTCGTCAACAGCTACGTCAAGGCAAAATATCTCACGCACGACAAGGAACGCATCGCTTCGTATGAAAACGATCCTTTGATTGCCCGTCCGATTTCAGTCAACATGCTGCTTGGCATCCATGATTTGTCCCGGCGCATCATCAAAGATGCCGCTGCTATCAATGTTCCAACCCAGCTTCTGGTGTCGCAAAAAGACTGGGTGGTTTATTGCGAACCGCAGCACAAGTTCTTTGAGCGACTTGGCTCCCATACCAAGGAAAGACATGTTTTCAAGGGTTTTTATCACGACACATTTGGCGAAAAGGACAGGAAACTCCCGATAGATCGCGCGCGCGCGTTTATTGTCAATCGTTTCGAAGAACCGGTTCAACGCCCAAACCTGCTCGACGCTGATAAATACGGGTCTACCCGCATTGAAGCTGAAAAGCTTGCAAGTCCATTTCCCACTGTCTCGCTGCGCAGGCTGTACTGGGGCGTCGTGCGCCTGGGTCTGAAATTCGGCGGCTGGTTTTCAAAAGGAATTAGGACTGGACATAAAGCGGGTTTTGATTCTGGTGCCATGCTTGATTATGTCTACCAGAACAAACCCCGGGGCCTGACACCTGTGGGTCGAATGATTGACCGTAATTACCTCAATTCAATTGGCTGGAAGGGTATTCGTCAACGCAAAATACACATTGAAGAGCTGCTTGATCAAACGATCAAACAGGTCCGAAACGATGGCGCACCGGTGCACATTGCCGATATTGCCGCC
>JAAEMP010000079.1 GCA_024225445.1 Hyphomicrobiales bacterium
ATGATTGACCGTAATTACCTCAATTCAATTGGCTGGAAGGGTATTCGTCAACGCAAAATACACATTGAAGAGCTGCTTGATCAAACGATCAAACAGGTCCGAAACGATGGCGCACCGGTGCACATTGCCGATATTGCCGCCGGCCACGGACGATATGTGCTGGATTCAGTGAAAAATATCCAGCAGTGCCCGGATTCCATTCTTCTGCGTGACTATAGTCAAGCCAATGTGGAAGCCGGAAATCAGCTGATCGCACAAAGAGGGCTGTCGCAAACCGCATCGTTTGTCCAGGGTGATGCATTTGATTGCGAAAGCCTTGCAAGCATCACGCCCGCGCCGACAATCGGCATTGTGTCGGGTCTGTATGAGTTGTTTGCTGATAACTCAATGATAAGGGATTCGCTTGACGGATTGGCCAGGGCAATCCCGGACGGTGGATATCTGATCTACACCTGCCAACCCTGGCATCCCCAAATCGAGTTGATAGCCCGAGCGTTAACCAGCCATCGCCAGGGTCAGGCATGGGTTATGCGTCGGCGCACACAGGCAGAAATGGATCAGCTGGTTGCCGCAGCCGGATTTACAAAAATTACACAGCGTATCGATGAATGGGGAATTTTTTCTGTTTGTGTAGCCCGCAAGGATCCCTCATGAACAGATACAGCCAGATAGCATGCGAGAGTTCCGGTCGACACAAGGAGGCAGAGCAACTGTGGAAGAGAGCCATGTTATGGCTCGCCTTCCTGGCGCCATTCTTCTTTCTCAGCTACGGTTTTTCCAACTGGTGGTCCTCACAGCTTACTAATGTAGGGTCTGTAGTATTTTCCTGGGAACAAAATATCCCGTTTATCGATTGGTCGATTGTTCCTTATTGGTCCATCGACGTGCTTTATGGCCTGTCGCTGTTCATCTGTGTATCAAAAATGGAAATTGATACCGTAGGCAAGCGTTTGTTGAGTGCGCAAATCATCGCAGTATTGTGCTTCATCGCATTCCCACTGTCTTTTGTTTTTGCAAGGCCCGAAACTTCAGGTCTGCCTGCCACGATGTTCGCCATGCTGGAAGGGTTTGACCGCCCGTTTAATCAGGCGCCCTCGCTGCACATCGCTTTGCTGGTAATTCTTTGGGTTACCTATGCCAAACACGTTCCCCGGCGTTGGAATCGTCTATTTCACACCTGGTTTGCGCTTATTGGCATATCCGTCCTGACAACATACCAGCATCATTTCATCGATGTGCCCACAGGTGCGCTGTTGGGGTGGCTCTGCGTTTGGCTGTGGCCTGATGATGGTTCATTCGCGCTAGCTGGACTAAAGCCGACCAAAGACCGGCGACGCCAGCTTCTGGCATTGGCCTATGGCGTGGCTGGCATAAGCACTGGTGCGGCGGCGCTGGTATTGTGGGGTGCTTATTTATGGCTGCTTTGGCCGGCGATTTCATTAATCTTTGTCGCGGTTGCCTATGCCGGACTTGGTGTGGCTACTTTCCAAAAATCTGAGCACGGACATTTAAGCCTGGCTGCACGCTGGTTGTTGGCGCCATATATCGCCGGCGTGTGGATCAATTCCAGGCTCTGGACACTAAAACATCCCAGACCAGTCCAGGTGATGGACAATATCTGGATCGGTCGATTTCCAGGCGCCTGTGATGAAGCTCCGTCACGCTTTAATTCGATAATTGATCTGACTGCGGAAATGTCTGCTCCACATGTAGCGGGCAACTGGCAAAGCATTCCAAATCTTGATCTTGCCACGCCGCAAGCTGATGCTCTGTTTCAAGCCGCCAATGCGATCGAGCATTTTAAAAGCTCGGGCAATATACTGGTATGCTGTGCTCTTGGTTATTCGCG
>JAAEMP010000080.1 GCA_024225445.1 Hyphomicrobiales bacterium
AACAACCATATCAACCATTCCATGCTCCAGAAGATATTCAGCACGCTGAAATCCTTCCGGCAGTTTTTCCCGGATGGTTTGTTCAATCACCCTTGGGCCGGCAAATCCGATTAATGCACCCGGTTCTGCAATATGGACATCACCCAGCATGGCATATGATGCCGTTACGCCTCCAGTTGTCGGATTGGTCATCACCACGATATATGGCAGGCCTGCTTCTTTCAGTCTTTCAACGGCTACAGTGGTCCTTGGAAGTTGCATCAATGACAGGATACCTTCCTGCATCCGCGCACCACCAGATGCTGCAAACAACACAAACGGCAATTTTTTTTCTGCCGCCAGTTCCATTGCATTAATAATGCCATCACCGGCAGCCATGCCCAGTGAACCACCCATAAAATTGAAATCCTGTACCAGGGCAATCAATTCAATTCCGCTCACCTCCCCGCAGCCGGCTAAAACCGCATCTTCCATACCGGTTTTTGTCTTCGCATCACGCAGGCGATCAGTATATTTGCGCTGGTCACGGAATTTCAGCGGATCAAGCGCAACTTTTGCTTCGTCAAGCGTTTCGAATTTCCCGCCATCAAAAAAACTTGTCAGCCGTTCCTTGGCTGAAATGCGCATGTGATAACCGGAACTGGGAATAACCCCCAAATTGGCTTCCAGATCTTTGTGGAATACCATTTCGCCGGTTTCAGGGCACTTGATCCAAAGATTTTCCGGCATTTCTTTTCGTTGCCAGAAATTATTGAATTTGGGTCTTACGTAGTTTGTAATCCAGTTCATTGCTTTGCAATCATTCCCGTTATTACTGTCAGTTTCAGCTTGCCGTTGCCCGTTTTACACCAACGGACAATTCACTCACAAATTTGTGCACTGCTGAAATTGTATCATCAGTCGCTTTTCCGTTATCCAATGATGCTTCAATCACTGAAACAATTGCCGTACCCACCACAACACCATCTGATCCTCTCGCAATCGTTTCGGCTTGCTCACCTGTCTTGACGCCAAACCCTACTACAACAGGCAAATCTGTCTTATTCTTGATATGAGACACAGCACGCGCGACTTTATTCGGATCAGGAGCCGCAGTGCCGGTAATTCCGGTAATTGAGACGTAATAGACAAAACCGGATGTATTGTTCAAAACGGTTGGCAAACGCTTGCTATCGGTTGTCGGCGTAGCAAGCCGAATGAAATTCAATCCGTGTTCCATCGCCGGGACGCACAATTCCTCATCTGCCTCAGGCGGTAAATCGACTATGATCAGGCCGTCGACACCAGCCTCCTTGGCATCACCCAGAAACCTGTCATTGCCATATATGTAGATTGGATTGTAATAGCCCATCAAAACAATTGGCATTTCATTATCGCCCTTGCGAAATTCACGCACCATATTTAATGTCTTGACCAAAGTCTGCCCGGCGTCCAGTGCCCGCTTTCCCGCCATTTGTATTGCCGGTCCATCGGCCATCGGGTCTGAGAACGGCATTCCCAATTCAATAACGTCAACACCCTTGCCAGGCAGTCCCCTGATGATCTCCAGCGAAGTTTCCGGATCAGGGTCTCCGGCAACAACATATGCCACCAGCGCAGATTGACCGGCTTCTTTCAGCACTGAAAAGCGGCGATCTATTCTTGTTTCCATCATACCTTCTAGATCTCCACGCCCAGCGCTTTGCCAACCGTGAAAACATCCTTGTCACCACGGCCACACAAGTTCATCACAATAATCTGGTCTTTACCCATTTTCGGCGCACGTTTGATAATTTCAGCAAAGGCATGAGACGGCTCAAGGGCGGGAATAATTCCTTCAAAACGTGACAACATCTGAAACGCCTCAAGCGCCTCATCATCCATTGCCGGCACATATTCCACACGATTGGTTTCTTTCAACCAGGAATGTTCCGGCCCGATACCCGGATAATCCAGACCAGCCGAAATAGAATGACCTTCCAGTATCTGGCCATCATTGTTTTGCAGCAAATAGGTGCGGTTACCATGCAGTACACCCGGCTTGCCGGCCGTCAATGACGCACAATGTTCATCACCCTCCAGTCCTTTGCCACCTGCTTCCACACCGATGATCTGGATATTTTTTTCATCAAGAAAGGGATGAAACAAGCCGATAGCATTTGATCCACCGCCGACACATGCGACCAGCATATCGGGATAACGCCCCTCTGCTTCCATCATCTGTTCTTTGACTTCATTGCCGATGACAGACTGAAAATCGCGGACAAGTTCAGGATAAGGATGTGGTCCTGCAGCGGTTCCGATCAGATAATAGGTATCGTGTACATTTGCCACCCAGTCCCTTAATGCCTCATTCATCGCATCTTTCAGTGTTCCAGCACCCGCTGTTACCGATACAATTTCCGCCCCCAGCAGTTTCATGCGAAAGACATTTGGAGATTGACGTTCAACATCGGTTTTTCCCATAAACACTTTGCAGGGAAAATCAAAACGGGCTGCTACAGTTGCCGAAGCCACCCCATGCTGACCGGCACCAGTCTCTGCAATGATACGGGTTTTCCCCATGCGTTTGGCGAGTAATATCTGTCCAAGACAGTTGTTGATCTTGTGAGATCCAGTGTGATTGAGTTCATCGCGCTTGAAATAGATTTTCGCGCCACCCAGATGGTTGGTGAGACGTTCGGCAAAATACAGTGAGGAAGGCCTGCCCGTATAATGCTTGTTCAGACTGGTTAGCTCTGCCTGAAATTCGGGATCATTCTTTGCATCTTCATAGGCGCTTTCCAGTTCCAGGATCAAAGGCATCAGAGTCTCAGCGACAAAACGCCCGCCAAAAATACCAAAATGCCCATTTTCATCTGGTCCGGTTCTGTATGAATTTGGCTCAACTGGTGTATTCACCCGTTTTCCTTTCACCCGTTATCCCGCAAACTGTCAAATCTCTTCACTCTCTCCAGAAATGCTGCGATCAAAGCAGGATCTTTCACGCCCGGAGCTGTTTCCACACCTGTTGATACATCAACCGCCCGCGCATTTGAACTGGTCAGTGCGATTTCGATATTATCGGGGTTAATACCACCCGAAAGCATGGGCAAGGTAGATGAGTCAAGAAGATTGTCCTTTCCCGGATCATTGTTTTGAAAAAAATGCTGATCCTGCCATTTGGCAAACAGATTCCAGTCAAATGAAATGCCGTTCCCACCAGGCAATTCCGCTCCCTCAGGCGGCTTTGCATCAAATAAAAAACGATCAGCTATACCAATATATTTATCCACCTGGTCAAAATCAGACGCCTGCCTTATGGCAAAAGCCTTGATTGCCGGCAATCCGAATCGCTGTCTGATTTCTCCTACCCGCTGCGGTGTTTCGCAACCATGCAACTGCAAGGCATCCGGTGCCATTTTATCAACTATTTCATCAAGAAATTCGTTATCGGCGTTTACGCTCACCGCCACCCGGTTAATTTCGCCTTTCAGCGGCAGCGTCAGGTTCCCTGCCAGCCGTGCTGAAATATTACGTGGACTTTTTTTAAAGAAAATAAATCCAATTTGCCTCGCACCACCTTCTATCGCGGCATCAATCGAGGATGCATCACACAGGCCGCAGATTTTTACATCGGTAATCAGTTGATTTTTCATTGCAAAAGCCCGAGATGGTCAAACATTCCATATTGTGGCTTTTTAAATAACAAAAACTCACAGGATTATTCAAATCGCACAATTAGTAATTCTAGTCCAGTCGCACACTGTGCAATGCAGGACCATGACGCCTTAACCAGTTTTTCTGCTCCTGCATACCAGGACACATTTCTTCAACCAATTCCCAGAACTTCTCAGAATGATTCATCTCCCTCAAATGGGCTACTTCATGGGCTGCCAGATAATCGAGCACTGCCGGTGGCGCCATTATGATACGCCAGGAAAATGACAAGGTACGCGTAGTGGAACAAGACCCCCAACGGCTTTTGGCATCTGTGATGCGCATGGATTTTGGTCTGACGCCCAACTCACCGGCATATCTTGTGACAGCCAGGTCAAGTTTTTTACGCGCCTGTTTTTTCATGAAATCTATCACCCGCCGTGGCATATGTTCCACCTCACCGGGAACCAGCAGGGTTGGTTCGCCCGCTACCAGCTTCGCCTCGACAATTCCTCTTGAGCGATCCAGGTGGGTAATTTTGTGTTCAATCCCCTCATACAGCACCCAGACACCATCATGAAGCATGGTTGCTTTTGGCAACCGGGCCAAACGTACCGCTATCCAGTTTCGGTTTTTCTCGACAAAATTTGTAATTTCGCGATCACTGACGTGCGGCGGCGTCGTTACCTTCGCCCCTCGTCCATCTGGATTCAGGCGCAGTGTGAGCTGTTTCGACCTCGAATTATTTTTCACTTCGACCGGAAATTCCACGCCTTCAATTTCCAGTTTCTGTACCGGTCGCAAAGGTGTGTTTCTAGAAGGTTTGAAATATTTCAGCAAAGCATTTCCCGGAAAATCTTTCAAGTTGCAGCGATTCGTATAGCAACAATTATTACCTTATCACGCCTGCCATTTCATTGTACAATATCCAACAATAGCCTTGCCAAAGAAATTCGGGGCTGAAATCAGCCCCGACTTGTCTTTTTCAAATATTGTTCCCGTATATTCAGACGCTGGAAGCTGGCGGTCCATCAAATGAACTTCCACGGGATTTTCTGGAGGCCATAAATTTCTCAAATTCTTCCGCATCCCTGGCGCGACGTAGCTCATGCAGATATTCATCAAATTCCTGGCGCATCGCATCAAGCTTGCGACGTTCTTCTTCAAGCCGGGCCATCTCAACCTCACGCCAGTCATCAAAGGCAGCATTACCTGAGCGGGCATTTGAATGGGAACAACCTGACCCATTACGGCCATCAAATTGAAATGAACTGGCCACATTATCTGTTGCCCGGTTCACATTAGCCTTGAATTCATCAAGCCGGTCACCCCACAATATGTAGGCAAGCATCGCCAGTCCCAACGGCCAGAAAATCATGAAGCCCAGAATCATCATGGCAATTGTAACCGGTGTCCAGGCAGGACGGATTATCGACGAGGAAGATGCATGTGTCATATATTGAATACCCCTTTTTTAACGCAAAATGCTTATGATATTGAGGTAGTGACCCTAAACAGGAATTTCAAGCAAATTTGAAATTCTGTCACCAAATTGATTAACACAACAAAATCAGTAAATTAGTCGTATAGATACGATCGATACAGTTAAGTATAACCGATGCATGTCAGGGTTTTGCCATTTTTGGCATATCACAGATTATCTGTTATTCCTGGCCTTCGATAATGATAATCCGGCCTGTGGAGACTTCCTGGCGTATCGCCCGGGCTTTGACATATTCAGGCGAATTATAGCAGTCCTGGGCATGCTGATAGGAAGGAAATTCAATCACGACATTGCGGGATTTCCAATCCCCTTCCGCCGCGATATGCTCACCGCCGCGAACCAGAAATTTCGCGCCAAATCGCTGATAGGCAGGCGTAGCGGTGGCGATATAATCCTTGTAACGTTCACCGTCACTTACTTCGACCGATCCCAGCCAGTATCCCTTTTTTGCCATTTCATTTTCCTCCCGCCGTATTCTCGATCTCACTCAAAATCTGTTCCGCCGCACCCTTGCAATCACTGGCCTTGACAATTGGTCTGGCCACCACAAGGTGGGAAGCTCCCGCCTGAATCGCATCCCTGGGGGTCATCACCCTTTTCTGGTCACCATGCGCACTGCCCTGAGGGCGAATGCCTGGAGTAACCAGTGCCATCTTACTGCCGATAATCTCCCTGATTTTAGCTGCCTCATGCGCTGAGGCAACAACACCACCCATTCCCGCATCAAAAGCCTGCCGGGCCCGTTTTGCCACCAGACCGCCAGTTGTACCGCAATAGCCGGCATCCTGCAGATCCCGGTCATCCATCGAGGTCAATACACTGACCGCAAGAAGACACAAATCACTACCTTGCGCAGCTTCCACTGCCGCCTTCATCGCCTTGGGATAGGCATGAATGGTTGTCATGGTAACACCCATTTTGACGATATTATCAACACCCCTGGATATCGTATTGTCAATATCCAGCAATTTCATGTCCAGAAATACCCGCTTACCATCCGCAACCAGATCACGCGCCAGTTCAAGTCCGCCAGCAAAAGCCAGTTGGTACCCGATTTTGTAAAATGATGCAGCATTTCCAATTGCCGAAACAATCGTTTCGGCTTCGCCAATGGATGGGACATCAAGACCAATAATCAAACGTTCTTTAGCTTCCATGGTGCCAATATATCCGATTGATTTATTTCATCGACAACAATCTTGCGGTTTTCACAAGTGAATTACATACGCAGTTCAGATTTGCGCTTGCTCTTTCACTTGTCAAAGCATCCATATCATCAAATGCGCTGCCGGCACTCCCGACCGCCACTTGTTCGGCAATGACAATTGCTCCGACACTCGTCAATATGTCGCGCAAATGACCAAGGCAACGAATGCCGCCAAATTTGCCGGGGGAAGTGGCTGCAAGCGCGATGGTCTTGCCCTTATAAGGAACAACTGTTCTCTTATCGTTATTCTTGACGCGGCTTATCCAATCAAGTGCATTCTTCAGCAGCGGCGATGTTGACCCGTTATATTCAGGTGAAACCAGAAAAACACCATCATGAGCGTGAAACAATCGCGCCAGCCTGACCGCATTGTCCGGCACACCTTTTTTGGATTCAAGATCAAAGTCATATATCGGTAGCGGATAATCACTCAACGATATTCTTGTCACTTCGCATTCCAGCAGGGAAAAAACCTTGAAGGCACTGGCGCCAAGACGGGTACTAAATGAACCACCACGGATGGAACCTGGAACAATTAGAATTTTCGGGAGCTTCATATAACCTAATCACCCAGCCCATCAAGAAAACTCTTCATGCGGGAAAAAAATCCATTCGATTCTGGGCTGTTTTCCTTTGATGATAATTTCTCGAATTCCTCAAGAAGTTCACGCTGTCTGCGCGAAAGCTTTTGCGGAGTTTCCGTTACCACCTGGATATAAAGGTCACCCTGGCTATTTGATCTCAATACAGGCATGCCCTTGCCTTTGAGCCTGAACTGCTTGCCGGTCTGCGTTCCTTCGGGAATTTTTACCCGGGCCTTGGAGTTATCCAGTGTCGCCACTTCAAACTGCCCACCAAGTGCCGCTGTGATCATCGACACCGGAATTCGGCAAAAAAGATCTGAGCCGTCGCGTTGAAAAAACTCATGCGGTTTGATTGAAATAAATATGTAAAGGTCACCGGTTGGTCCGCCCCGGGTACCCGCCTCTCCTTCACCTGAAAGGCGAATACGCACACCATCCTCAATTCCGGCAGGAATATTGACAGACAGTGAACGTTCCTTGGTCACCCGACCAGCACCTGAACATTCATCACACGGATCGGAAATTATTTCGCCGCGCCCCTGGCAGGTTGGACATGTACGCTCAACGGAAAAGAAGCCCTGGCTGGCCCGCACCCGGCCATTACCGCCACAAGTACCACAGGTCGTCGGCGAACTCCCCGGTTTTGCACCGGTTCCCGAACATTCTTCACATGAGACAGCAGAGGGAATATCAATTTGTGCAGTTTTACCCTCAAACGCCTCTTCCAGTGTGACCTCCATGTTGTAACGTAAATCAGCACCGCGTTCACGACCGCCGCTTGAACGACGACGACCACCCATCATATCGCCGAATATATCCTCAAATATATCGCCCATTGACGAGCCAAAGTCACCGGAAAATCCACCTTGTGCCCCGCCGCCATTTTGAAAAGCCGCATGGCCAAAACGATCATAAGCTGCACGCTTGTCGCCGTCTTTCAGCACCTCATAGGCTTCATTAAGTTCTTTGAAACTTTGTTCCGCACCGGGATTGTCGGGATTGCGATCAGGATGAAATTTCATTGCCAGTTTACGAAAAGCCGATTTCAGCTCTTTGCCATCAGCACTACGCTCCACACCCAGCGTTTCGTAATAATCAGTTTTCGTCATCAACAATATCGCTCAATTAATAAGCACCCGCCAACACGATTACTTGTTGGCGGGGCAAAGTTCAACTGTCTCAGATCAGGCTGACTTTTTGTCTTCTTCGTCGATTTCTTCGAAATCGGCATCAACAACGTCTTCTTCCTCATCCCTTGCGGCATCGCTGGCCGCGTCGCTGGCGGCAGCCTCTTCCTGCTGCGCCTCATACATTGCCTGTCCCAGTTTCATGGTAGCAGTACTAAGCGCTTCGGATTTAGACTTGATGTCCTCGACATCGTCAGCTTCTATGGCTTCCTTCAGACTGGCAATGGCAAGCTCAATTTCATTCTTGTCTTCTTCTGAGACTTTTCCGCCAAATTCTTCAACAGATTTTTCAGCTGAATGAACCAGTGCTTCGGCATGATTTTTGGCTTCAACACTTTCACGGCGTTCTTTGTCAGCATCCGCATTGGCTTCTGCATCCTGCACCATGGCTTCGATATCATCCTCGGATAGACCACCAGATGCCTGAATCGATATTTTTTGCTCTTTACCGGTACCTTTGTCTTTGGCGGAAACATTAACGATGCCATTAGCATCAATATCAAAAGAGACCTCAATCTGCGGCACTCCGCGCGGTGCAGGCGGGATACCAACCAGGTCAAACTGGCCAAGATTCTTGTTGTCAGATGCCATCTCGCGCTCACCCTGGGCAACACGGATTGTCACGGCATTCTGATTGTCATCAGCAGTTGAAAAGACCTGTGATTTTTTTGTTGGAATGGTGGTATTGCGGTCAATCAACCGAGTAAATACACCGCCCAGCGTTTCAATACCCAGCGACAGAGGCGTCACATCAAGCAACAACACGTCTTTTACATCGCCTTGCAGAACGCCTGCCTGGATGGCGGCACCCATGGCAACCACTTCATCCGGATTCACGCCTTTATGCGGCTCGCGTCCAAAAAAATCTTTAACAATTTCCTGAATTTTGGGCATACGGGTCATGCCGCCAACCAGAACCACTTCATCAATTTCACCGGCTTTCAGTCCCGCATCTTTCAACGCGTTGGAACACGGTGCAATAGTGCGTTTAACCAGGGCGTCAACCAGTGATTCAAATTTTGACCGCGTCAGTTTCATGGTCAGGTGTTTTGGGCCTGATTTATCGGCGGTAATAAACGGCAGATTGATTTCCGTCTGGGCTGTTGCGGAAAGCTCGATCTTGGCTTTTTCAGCAGCTTCCTTCAGGCGCTGAAGAGCCATTTTGTCTTTTTTCAGATCAATGCCGGCCTCTTTTTTAAATTCTTCAGCAAGATAATCGACCAAAACCATATCGAAATCTTCACCACCAAGGAATGTATCGCCATTGGTCGATTTCACTTCAAATACGCCATCGCCTATTTCCAGGATCGAAACATCAAAAGTACCACCACCAAGGTCATAAACAGCAATTGTCTTGCCGTCTTTCTTGTCCATACCATAAGCGAGTGCAGCCGCAGTA
This sequence comes from Hyphomicrobiales bacterium, assembly GCA_024225445.1. Classification (GTDB taxonomy): domain Bacteria; phylum Pseudomonadota; class Alphaproteobacteria; order Rhizobiales; family Rhizobiaceae; genus JAAEMP01. Next base: position 9,500 of record JAAEMP010000080.1, read on the forward strand.
GGCTCATTGATAATACGAAGAACTTCAAGCCCGGCAATCTTGCCGGCATCCTTGGTAGCCTGACGCTGGGCGTCATTGAAATAGGCGGGAACAGTTACAACTGCCTGTTCAACAGTCTCTCCCAGAAACGCTTCAGCAGTTTCCTTCATTTTTTGAAGAATCATTGCAGAGATCTGGGAGGGTGAATATTTTTCGTCATTTACTTCCACCCAGGCATCGCCGTTATCTGCCTTGACAATTTCATAGGGTACAAGTTTCTTGTCCTTGGTAACGGCCTTGTCCGTATATCGGCGTCCGATCAGACGCTTGATTGCAAACAGGGTATTTTCCGGATTGGTCACCGCCTGGCGTTTGGCAGGCTGGCCAACAAGTCGCTCCCCATCTTCACCAAATGATACCATCGAAGGCGTTGTACGAGCCCCTTCGGCATTCTCGATTACCTTAGCTTCTTTGCCGTCCATTACGGCCACGCATGAATTGGTGGTTCCCAAATCAATACCAATGACTTTTGCCATATTAAATGTCTCCTTCTCAGCAAACCGGCACGACCCTGACAGGCGTCGTTAAAATGGCTGATAATTGGAATTTCCGCCGGATCCTGAATTATTTTCGCGATTGACGTTGCATATTCAAAGCACAACAACCGGCATCACCGGTTTTTGCCTTCACCTAAGTTGCCGCGTATATAAGAAGACTGAGACAAAGCTGCAAGGATTGTATGCAAGGAATCTTGGAAAAAATGGTTAAATAGGCCTGATAACTCATTCGTATTTGCATCACTGACACTGTAATGGCGGAAATACAACAATATTGAAGGTGAATTAATGCAGGTTTTACCACCCGGAATACATCTGATTCCCGGATATCTGGAACGCTCGCAGCAGCAGGAAATTTTGCATGAAATCCGTGAAATAATCCGTATCGCACCTTTATTCAGACCCACCATGCCGAGGACCGGAAGACCGTTAAGTGTGCGAATGAGCAGTTGCGGTGAATTGGGCTGGGTAAGCGATAAACAAGGCGGTTATCGCTATCAGCACAATCATCCGGTTACCGCACTAGCTTGGCCTGATATGCCACAATCCCTCATCAACATCTGGCAGGAGCTTTCTTCCTGTCCCTGCCTGCCTCAATCCTGCCTGATAAATTTCTATGACCAGATTGCCAAAATGGGGCTTCATCAGGACAAGGATGAAGAATATTTTGACGCACCGATAATATCCCTGTCGCTTGGCGATACCTGTCTGTTTCGCGTCGGGTCAAAAAGCCGGGGCGGCCGCACAACTTCTTTCAAGCTGCAAAGTGGTGACGCATTAATTCTTGCCGGGGCTTCGCGCCTGGCATTTCATGGCGTTGACAGAATATACCCCGACACTTCCACATTGCTGAAGAATGGCGGCAGGATCAACCTGACATTAAGGCGTGTTACCAAACCGTAGCCACTATAGCAGAACACCTTCAAAATGATCATGCAATCAGGAGCGAAAAGCGACCGGCGCCGGTGCGCCGCCCTCGCCCAGGCCGGGCGCAAGCCCGAATAGCCGTGAGTAAAAAAATTAGGAACCAAATCAAAATAAAGGTGTTCTGCTATATCAACAGCAAACCGCAATTTCCGGCAAGCCTGACCTCGACAACATCGAACAACTGACTTTTACAGATTTGCACCGGTCCCATTATTGACGAGACCGTCAAGCTGCATCTGAATATCATCACTATGATGAGCAGCTGAAATAAAACCACCGCCCAGAACACGGGTATCATCGCTGTCATCGGCATAGAATACACAGGCCTGACCGGGGGCTACCCCGGTTTCACCCTCAACAATATCAACCAGTACATCGCCATTTTTGCAAGTCAGTCTGGCCTCTACCGGAGGACGAGTGGAGCGCACTTTCACATATATCGGCAATCCGTCGGGTGAAAGTTCTTCGATTAAACCGTTACCAAGCCAATTCACATCACGCAATTGCAGGCGGTGGGTAGCCAGTGCCTCACGCGGGCCGACAATTACCCGGCGATTTTGACGATCAAGGTGAACCACATAAATGGGCTCGCCGACAGCTACACCTATCCCGCGCCTTTGGCCCACTGTGTAATTGATAATTCCCTCATGATGACCAAGCAACCGCCCGTCAATATGCACAATTTCGCCCGGCTCGCCGGCCAGCGGATTAAGCCTGGAAATAATATCGGAATATTTGCCGCTCGGGACAAAACAGATATCCTGGCTGTCGGATTTGTCGGCAATATCCAGGCCCAGTTCGCAGGCGATCTCGCGCGTGCGAGTTTTGGCAAGATCGCCCAATGGAAAACGCAGATAATCAAGTTGATCCTGTGTCGTGGCAAACAGGAAATAACTCTGGTCACGACTGTCGTCACAAGGCCTGAACATTGCCCTGCGTCCGGTTTTTTCATCAACCATATGCGATCTGATATAATGCCCGGTGGCGAGCGCCTCGGCGCCCAGTTCTTTTGCGGTTGCCAAAAGATCAACAAATTTTACCGTCTGGTTGCAGGTGACACACGGAATTGGCGTTTCACCTGCCATATAACTGTCGGCAAAGCTGTCGATTACGGCTTCCTGAAACCTGTTTTCATAATTTAACACATAATGAGAGATGCCCAATGTGTCTGCCACGCGTTTGGCATCGTGAATATCCTGACCTGCACAACATGCGCCTTTGCGATGTATCGCCTCGCCATGGTCATAAAGCTGAAGCGTCATGCCAACAACATCATAGCCTTCACGGGCAAGCAATCCCGCGACAACAGAGGAATCGACACCGCCGGACATGGCGACAACAATGCGGGTATCATTTGGGAGACCCGGCAGATCCAGGGAGTTCAGCATTTTTTGGTCCAGTTCATGAGCTGTTCAAGGCAGCACCGTCCAGATTGATTTTCGACTATATACTTGTCAATCTCGGATAATTCAATTCTTAAAGCGTGTCGCGTTTCAAAGCTTGCAATTCCTTACCTAATTGTAACCAGGCTATTAGGTGAATTTTAAAACCTGTGATGTAGCTTGTAGAGATTATTGGTCGTTAGTAATTGTAGAGAGTAGATATGACCGAACACGTTAGACCACGCGTCAAATACGTTATAGGCCCGGACGGAAGTCCACTAACATTTTCAGATCTCCCGCCGACAACAACACGTCGATGGGTAATCAGGCGTAAAGCAGAAGTTGTTGCAGCGGTTCGCGGGGGACTATTGTCTCTGGAGGATGCCTGTACACGTTATACCCTGACCGTCGAGGAATTCCTGTCCTGGCAGGCATCCATTGATGGTCATGGATTAGCGGGATTGCGTACAACCCGCATTCAGGAATACCGCCACTAAAACCGGATTCCATCCATCACAAGTTTCAACCCGCATTCAACAAACTGGATGCGGGTTTTTGGGTGTTGTCAATTGGCACAATATCAAACAAGCCTGTCCGCGAGCCTGTCTGCGAACCGTTGCGAAATGACTTTCCAATAATGCCTGCAGATTGAGAAATAATTTCCAACATCCAGCAAATATTTGCAACTTCAGAATTTTAAATTCCAACATCAAAGCCTTACATTATAGCCAGACATTAAGTCTGCCTGAAAACCGCCCGGCAATCTCTGTTTGACAATGGGCAACTTCAATGAGGTTCAAAATGCAGGATTATAAAGCTATCAGTAGTGAATTCGCGGTTGCAGGCATCCTTTCCCCTGTCGATCTGGCAAAGGCCAGAACACTGGGTTTTTCCACTATCGTGAATAATCTTCCCGATGAAGAAGTAACCAATGGCTTTACTTCCGACGTCGCCCATCAAAAGGCAAAATCACTGGGGCTGGATTATATCTATTTGCCAGTCACCGGAGCATCTCTGGAGGAGCAGAAAAATATTGATCAATTTGCCCAAATTCTCGCGAGCACTGATTTAGGTGTCCTGGCCCATTGCAAAACAGGCACCCGTTCCGCAATTTTGTGGGGTCTGGCATCCTCCCAGTCCAGTCAACCCACCCAGGTGCTGGAGCAACTGGAATCAGCTGATTTCGAACTGGATTTTCTTGACGATGAATTCGAGGAGCAATGGGAAATCGGACTTGAAAGATCAACAGCCAGAATGTCCGCCACCCCACAACTGCGCCCGGAAATTCCTGCCTGCGTTTAAAGCCTGTTGCAGTTTTTTAATAGCGATGATTTCGGTTGCTGTCATCCGTAATTACAATCGGGTAAGCCGGGCCATGCTGTTTCCTTCAATAACCTTGTCAGGGCAGGATATCAGTCTGCTTTATGAAATCAAGTGTATCTGACCTTTTTGATCGCTAGCTTTTTTCCCCAGACCAACTTAAAAAAGCTTTCATTTGATCACACCAGCCTCCGCTGCTCTGGCTTGGCTACAGAGGGTATAAACCGTTTCAGCCCCTTGGTGATCTCGGATTCCCGCTTGCGAATTTTGGTAGCATCATAATTGGCTTGCATCCGTAACCAATTATCCGCCGTGGAGCCAAAAACAGCTTCCAGCCTCACCGCCATTTCGGGCGACACAGAGGCGGTATCATTGTTGATCAGATTATTGAGGGTCTGACGGGTTACGCCAAGATGTTTGGCGGCATCAGTGACGGTGATTTCCAATTCGTCTATCATGTTGCCAACCATGTCACCGGGTCGGCTTGGTGAGTGCATACGCATGGTTTTACCTCCTAATGGTAATCTTCGTAGTTCACGTCATTGGCTTTGCCGTTTTCAAACGTGAATGTTATCCGCCAGTTTGCCCTTACTGTGACAGACCAGTCCCCTGCCCTGTCTCCTGTAAGCTGATGGAGATGAAACGTTGCCAGATTCATATCCTCAATATCCTGCGCGGCATCCAGCGCGGTCAGAATATCGGCTACTTTTCGGTGATGCTCAGGGGTAATTTTTCTGGTATCTCCACGATCAAAGAACCGTTTCAATCCGCGATGTTTAAAGCTGGCGATCATGTTGCCTCAATGTAACATGACAATAGTCACTTGTCAAAAGGGGTCAGATACTGAGCGATCCCCACGAAATTAATATGTGGCATTTGGTTTTTCGGTTAGTTGTTTGAAGGTAATCTGTGCGGCTATCCAGTGTTTCTTGTGCAGTTCCAAATTTCGGTCCCTATAGGCTCTCAGGCCGATAAACTGACAG
>JAAEMP010000081.1 GCA_024225445.1 Hyphomicrobiales bacterium
CACGGCAACGCTAATCCATCACCCATCAGAGATTTGCTACAACTCCTGCCACGGTGTTTGATGAACCCGTAGCGAGATGGGCCGTGATGCCCTCCAGGCGGGATGAAGCTGTAGCGGGTAATGGCCGCTCAAGGGCATCACAATGGCAACTCAGGGGTTTATTAACGTCAATTCGTCAATTCGTTCTGGTCGAGTTGCGACAAAGGCTCAAGGTCAGCAACGTGGACAAAGTGACCAAGCTGATGGTGTCTCAACATCCAGCATGCGACGTGGGAACCTTTCACGTACTAAAAGACGAAAGAGTTGGATATTGTAGACCATGCCTAATATGATTCTTATCTTTGTTAGTGTGAATATTGTGGCCGAAGCACCGGGACGCGAAGGATCAAACATTTCTAATCACCAAGAAAAATGGGAACGCAATTTGCAAGGTGAGCTAACTGACATGCTCCCCCATCTACAAGCTCTTTATGACATTGGGAAAGAGTTTGATTTCGTCATATTCTCAAAGGAAACTAACCGAGAAGAATTTGTTCAATTTAGACTTGTTTTCGATGACGACTACAACAAAGTCATTCAGCTTTCCGTCCCGCATTCAGATGCTGTTGATAGTTATCGCGACAAAATACTAAATTTGGTGATAGAGCATGACTTGCCTGTCGAATCCTATTTGATGGAACACGAAGAGCATTCCATGAAGATGGACCACATCATATTCGATGATGATATTGAAGCAGCCACTGATTTTTCTAAAGCGGTGTTTGAGCAGATTTTTGATACTGTACATGATACGCCAATCAACATATATCGAGCTTCTGGCGCAGAAAATCCATCCATGTTGTCGAAAGCACGTTATGCACTCGGATATGTTCTTGGATATTGTTTTGCCAAGGTCAAAGGTACCGGTCGAAACTGATGCAAACTACGGCATAATTTGCGTTGCCCTAAACAATACTTATTCAGATTGAGACAAGAATTGAACGATTTGAGATCTGATTAGGCAGTTAGCTCAGGTGAGGGGACAGGATGCGCATGAATACACGCAAAAGCAGCCTGTCGAGCGCCAGATGGGGTCAATATCTTCGTTTTGGTGCAACAATTTTCCCCCAGCACAAGCCAAAACAGCACCTCCTGTCCAAAGTGCCTAATCATAACTTAAGAGGGCTCCAAACCGTCATTCGAAATCTTTGAAATTAATTGGTCCTGATCCCAGATGTTGGCAGCTGCATTTTATCAATACACGCCCTGACATCTGAGATATAGTTCGAATCATGTCGATATGGGCGCGCGTAAACAAATTTCTGTCTTCTGTTTCCACGGATGCATTTTCCGGGGTGGTTGAGGCTGTGCGTACGGTTTTTGAAGGTCAGCCTGAGGTGCGAAAGCAGGTGGGATTTTCAATTGCGATGATTGCATTGTCAGCTAAAATGGCCAAGGCGGATGGTGTGGTCACCGTCGATGAAGTAAAGGCTTTTCAGCAATTATTTGCAATCCCGGCCAGAGAACAGCAAAATGTTGCCCGGCTTTACAACCTGGCAAAACAGGATGTGGCTGGTTATCACGCTTATGTAAAACAGGTGAAGAACCTGTTTCCTGATAATGATGTAATTTATCAGGATGTTATGGATGGACTGTTTCACATCGCCAAGGCAGACGGATTAATTCATGAAAATGAAATGCTGTTCATGGACGATGTGGCCGGAATTTTTGACCTGTCGGATCACGATTATAGTCGCATGAAAATGCGGCATGTAGACAATGAAAATGCTGATCCTTACCTGATCCTGGATGCTGATCCACATTGGGACTACGAAAAACTGAAAAAACATTACATCAATCTTGTCAGGGAGAACCATCCTGACAAACTGATTGCACATGGCGTACCAGAGGAATTTGTGGCAATTGCCAATAACCGGCTATCATCGATCAACAATGCCTGGGACATAATAGATGCGGAACGCCAGCCACAGGCAGTGGAAAATGCCTGAAGGGCCAGGACAAATAATATTTACTGCCGACAGTTCGTCTGTCAGCCAGGTAATCCCCTCGCCAAATTTTGGCGAAAGGCTGACGGCCAGTTCTCCTGATTTGATAGTTCTGCATTATACCGGGATGAAAAGCGATGAGGCTGCGCTGAACTGGTTGTGTGAGCAGGAATCACAAGTGTCCTGCCACTATTTTATATTTGAAGACGGCAAAATTGTTCAGCTGGTTGCAGAAGAGAAACGGGCCTGGCATGCGGGAAATTCCTGCTGGAAGGGCGAAAGAGACATTAATTCACACTCAATCGGCATTGAAATAGTCAATCCTGGCCATGAGTTTGGCTATGTTGATTTTCCATCTGAGCAGATGGAAGCGGTAGTCCGGCTGGTTAGGGATATTGTCGAGCGAAATGATATTCCGGCGACAAATATTCTGGCTCACAGCGACATTGCTCCTTTGCGCAAAGAAGATCCTGGAGAATTGTTCGACTGGCATTTGCTGTATAGGGAAGGCTATGGAAACTGGATCGAGCCTTCACCTGTTATTGAGGGTGCGAAGCTGATGACCGGGTTGAAAAATGAAAAAGTAAAGGCATTCCAGACCGCCCTGGGGAAATTGGGGTTTGAGATAAATATCACTGGTGAATTTGATGTGCTGACTTTTGCCTGCACAACCGCATTTCAGCGACATTTCAGGCAAGAAAGGATTGATGGTATTGCTGATATTTCAACCGTTGATACGCTGAACAGGTTGTTGGACGAAATATAGATTAAGGCGGGAGAATATGTTTATGGGCATTTATGCAAGCGTTGAAAACTGGGACGATGCCTACGCCAATCGCGAGCATATCAACGATGCCCAAAAAGTCATAGATAGCTGGGAAATTCTGGCGCCTGAATTCAGGCAGGACTGGGCTGAAGGGGCGGGCAGTCTGCAGACTGGTGTTTCCTATGGAGATAGCCAGCGTGAGAAGTTTGATGTTTTTTACCCGGCTGGGTCTGCAAAAGGCCTGTTTGTATTTGTTCATGGCGGATACTGGGTTGCCTTTGACAAATCCAGCTGGAGTCATCTGGCTCGTGGAGCTCTGGATCAGGGCTGGGCGGTGGCATTGCCGTCTTATATATTGTGCCCGGATGCGCGGATCAGCGAAATTACCAACCAGATCGGTGCAGCAATCGAGGCGGCGGCAGGCCTGATCGAGGGGCCGATAGTGCTGGCGGGTCATTCAGCAGGCGGTCACCTGGTATCACGAATGGGTTGTGTAAATGCCCCATTAAGTTCGGCAGTCAGCTCGCGAATCCGGCGTATCGTTTCAATTTCAGGTTTGCATGATTTGCGCCCGTTGTTGAGACTTGAACTGAACAACAGTCTAAAGCTGGATAAAGTGGAGGCTGCCGCCGAAAGCCCGGCATTACTCTTGCCATTCGAAGGTATCGCAATTGACTGTGTTGTCGGTGGAGATGAACGCCCCGAATTTATTCGCCAAAATGCATTGCTGGCAAACATATGGGTTGGACTGGGGGCGCGAACCAGGGAAATAGTTGTTGCAGGCAGGCATCATTTCAACATCATTGAAGAGTTGCATGATTATCAACATGGCTGGCTTCATGATGCATTGAATGGAAACTAGAGTATCCGGGCTTAGATTGAATCATTTGACTTGTTTTTCACGTTTGCTGCCAAGGCATGCTTTGCGCAGTGGTCTATACGACCATAAGCGAAACATAACGCAGTCCAGCGGGCGTGAAAAACAAGCCTCCGCCATATTCTTGGGGCGGCCCAAATCAGCCCCCAGGTTCTTATTGGGGCTGAGTTGCGAACCTCGCCCGATATACATGTCGCCCAGATACATTTTCGGGTTCCGCGCCTAGCCGAGTGAACTGATTTGACTCCATCAAATGGTTCAATCTAAACCGGAAATGCTCAAGGTCTTCTTTGAATATGCAGCTGAGTTAAATGCGTTCCCACCTGATCATGCATCAACCGTTTTCCGCACATTGATTGCCGTCAATTTTTGCAGGTTCTTTGCAAATCGGTTTGTCAAACGCCCTTGATACAAATTCCAGCATGGCACTGGTCAACTTATCACCGCGTTTTCCAACTGCCTTGTTAATTGATAGATGCGAATAGGCGGTGCCATCAAACGGGGTGACGTCTGCATCATTATTTCTCAAGCTTGTAATAAAGTTAGCGGTTATACGGTCACGATTTCGCCCACCTGACCAAGGTACTAAAACCGGTAAATAGGGGTTGTTTCCAGTGTAGGTAATAGGGGACCAGGGGATCCAGAACTTGCGGTTTCTGAAAGGGGCGGCGTAAATCACAGGTAGTGATCCACCATTGATTTTTGCCAGATAATGCAAATCATATGCCCCGGTGTCATTGCATATCAGGCCGCGAATTCCGGGCACCAGACCGCTAAGTGTAGCGAGGGAGGCCAGATGGCATCCGGCGGAATGACCCATCAGGATAATTCGATTTGGGTCACCACCAAACCGTTCGGCATTGCTGCGTACAAAGGCTACTGCCTGCGCAACCTGTTTTGCCTGTGTCAGGGCATTGGCAGCGGGATAAAGTGAATAGCCAACCGAAACAAATACGAATCCCGCATTGGTAAAGAACTTCGGCTTGCGCCCCACCTGAGCGCGATTACCAAGAGCCCATGCACCTCCATGAACAAAAATTATGATTGGCCGGCCACTCTTGCCGGTAGGTGAGTAAACATCGAGTTTATTCGCGCCGTAGGAAATGCCTTTTGACGTGGCGGCAGAAACGATTGAGGGTAATCCCAGGGCAGTGCTGGCAACGGTTGTTGAAGCTGTCAGGATGAATTGGCGTCGGGTAAACATTGGTTTTCCGATGATGGCTGTTGTTTTTGATTCGAAAATGATATTTGAACCATATTGTTACGATGTTTATGGTCTTACATCATGGTTAATATATGGTTGAACAACAAGATTGCGGGATTGATATTATGCATCAGTTTTGTTTGAGATAATCTGCTACTTGACCACAATTCACTCCCTCCATACATATAGCATGCCAGTCGGTCGGGTGATCGCTGCTGCGTTGGCCGAAAGGCCGCAGTGGAGGAAAGTCCGGGCTCCATGGAAACACGATGCCGGGTAACTCCCGGCCAGGGAAATCTGCAAGCCGGATTTTACCTGAGGGAAAGTGCAACAGAGAATAAACCGCCTTCGTTTCGCAAGAAATGTTGGCAAGGGTGAAAGGGTGGGGTAAGAGCCCACCGCGCGCGCAGCAATGGGCGTGGCAAATGTAAACCCCATCGGGAGCAATACCGAATAGGGACAGCGCGCAGTGAAAGCTGCAGACCGGTTTTCAGGTCTGTTGTCCGGGTGGGTAGCGCTGAGGTGACTGGTAACAGTTACCCCAGATGAATGGTCGCCACGTTCTCACAGTTTCTGTGAGAGCCATACAGAACCCGGCTTACAGACCGACTGGCACCCTGTTCAGGCTATATATGTTATAGTCTGGTCATCCCGTGGCTAATGCCCTGGCATCTGATTGTCCGTTTGAGATATCAGACACATTGTTGGCCGAATGCTCTTGCATCCAGATATTCAGTTCCTCCACGGGCATCGGCTTGGCGAAAAGAAAACCCTGAAGGAAGTCACAACCCATATGAGAAATAAAATTGGCCTGTTCTTCAGTCTCGATACCTTCTGCCACGGTCTTGCAATTGAGATTGCGGGCCATATCCAAAGCGGAGGCAACTATGATGGCTCTTCTTGGATCCTCTGTAATGCCACTTATCAACGACAGGTCAAGTTTGATGACATCGATTTCCAATGCTGCCAAACGAGCCAGGTTGGAATAGCCTTTGCCATAATCATCCAGTGAGACAGCAAACCCGTTTTCCTTCAAGGCACGGATTGTTTTTTTAGCCCGTTTGTGGGCTGTCATGGCTGTTTCTTCAGTCATTTCAATTTCAAGAGAATTGGGTTTGACGCCAACCTCGTCCACAATTTCCAGCAGACTAGGCAGAAAATTTTGTGAAACAAGGTGATGGTTTGCAATGTTGACCGAGATTGAAATTTTTATCCCGGCATTTTCCCATCTCTTTATTTGATTGCAAGCTGAGCGTATCACCCATTCGCCCAACAGGTCTGCGACCCCCGTGTGGTTGATTACAGGTATGAATTTCCCTGGTGGAATAATACCTTTTTCCGGATGGAGCCAACGGACCATTGCTTCAACACTGGTGGCTTTGCCATTCGAATTATTGATTTTCGGCTGGTAGTACAAAATCATCTCGTTGTTACGAATGGCGGTAGCAACATCGTGTTGAATCTCCGCCGGCGATCGTTCTCCAACAGTTTTGTCAAATAGGCAAAAGTTACCTTTGCCTGATTTCTTTGCCCAATACATTGCAATATCTGCTTTTTTGGTCAGTTCGCGAATATTATCCCCATCCCTCCCAAATAATGATGCTCCCATGCTGATACTGGTGACCATTTCCTTGTCGCCCATCAGATATGGTGATGAGATTGTAGTGCTCAAAGATTTCAGGAAACCTTCAATGCTTTTTACATCTTTGCTCCAGGGAACCAGAGCGACAAATTCATCTCCGCCAATTCGCGAAATTACGGCACGCCCATTCAATTTTTGGATTGGATTTCCATTTTCATCAAGCGGGCTGGTGACAATATCCAACCCTGAATGTTTGGCAATTGCCTCTGTGATTTGTCGCGAGACTATGGAAAGCACCGTGTCACCCGCCTCATGCCCCATGGTATCGTTTATCAACTTGAAATCATCCATATCCAGGAAAATTAGCAGGTAACCTCCATTATTCGCCTGCATTTTATCAAATTCGTTTTCTACCATCTTGTTAAAGGCTTCACGAGTTGGCAGCCCGGTGATCATATCGGAATACGCCATTCGCATAGTATCGGCATTTTTGGCGTGAAGTCTGGCGATCATTTCATTATGGGTGAAATACAGCTGCTTGATTTCACTTGGCACAGCCCAATTATTTGGAGGAGGAAGGATCTTTTGGCCTGCCGGATTGTCAGTATTTCGATTGACTGCGATCAGTTTTAGCAATGGCATGGTTGAGCGCATTGATATCCAAACCGCCAATATCACTGCGAAGGCAAAGCTTGCCACAATTATTATCAGATATGATTTCCAGGTGTTGATTGATTTCTTGCGCAGTTCACTTACCGGTCGTGGAATCATGACACCCCAACCAGGACCGTCAACATGCGTAAATCCCGCAATCATCTCTGCTTCTAATTCTGGAGAATAGTAACTCTGAAAACCGGTTTCCTTGTTCAGAATTTTTTCTATCGGTGCAAAACTGGCGATGTTTTTTCTTGTCTTTATCCAGCTTTCAATCGGGTGAGCAAGAATATTGCCTTGATTATCAATAATTGCAGCGTGACCCTGTTCACCAAATGAAATGGATTTTCCCAGATTTACGAAAAAGTCGGTTTTGAGCCTACCAATGGCAATTTTGTTGCCATATGTTTTTGTCAGCAGAATTAGATTTGTACCATTCGTCGTGGCAAACACGGGAGAAAAACTGGTGCTCTCCTGGTGGATCCATTTTCTTGCAAATTTCAGGATGCCAGGATCCAGAACCTGGGGTGGGCGGGAATTATTGATCGAAAAGCGGTCGACAACATTCGATGTGCTTGTATCAATGATGATAATGTCAATGAAATCAGGGTTTTGCAATAAAACAAATGAGGAGTCAGTAACAGTGCCATTGATAAGGTTCTGTGAGATATCTTCAAATATCAGTTTTGTGTCCAGATAATATCTTTTTAACGTTTCGCTGAGGTTTTTTGCCAATAACAAATGGTGCTCGCGAACTTCGTCAAATTTTGTATTGCTGGACTGGTTGTAAGTCCAGGCACCAATTGTCAAGGCGGGAAAAAGTACTAATGCGCTGAATAGCAGCAGTAGTAATTGTCGAATTTTCATTGATAGCCTTTCCGCCAAAAGAATTTGACGGAATTAAACTATAAAGGTTTGAATTATCTCTAATTTGATATGTTTGAATACGGACCGTTCAATTCATACTCGATTAACCACATTTGGACCAAATTGTCTGAAAGGGCTCGAAGGCAAGAAATAGACGAAAAGGCTCAGGGTTGGGTACTGTTGAGGGTAGTGGAGTAATGATTATCCACTTCTGTGGCGAAAAATTTCGAGCTGATCAACCAATTTCCATATCTGCCCATTGACCCCCATGATGTCCCATGTTATCCCATTCAGGGTTTTTTGCATATTGATCCTGGTTTTGAATCAGTTTGCAGTAGCATTTTGTTTATCGCCTGGTTTTTCCGGCATAGCTGCAAGGACACTTTTGTTATGCGGCTTTGGTCAGAAAAAATTTCTGGAATTTGAATGCTTAGCGGGTAGTTGGATTTAGTTTGATATGGGGCGGTTTCTAGCGAATACGGTCAATTCCATTGACAAAAAGGGACGGGTTTCTGTGCCTGCCGCGTTTCGTTCTGTGCTGGGCAATCAAAGCGCGCTTTTTACCATGCTGTCTATTTCTTCTCCGACAGTTGAGGCTGGTGGGCCTCAATTAATTGAAGCGGCTGAAGCCCGTTTGGCGCAGATGGATCCTTTTTCTGAAGAATACGAAGTCTGGTCATTTTACATCCACGGGGATTCTAACCAGTTGAAAATAGATAGTGACGGGCGAATTACCTTGAGTGACGACATACGTGAACATGCGCAAATTGAAGATCGGGTGGCTTTCGTCGGGCGGGGTCACTTTTTTCAAATGTGGGAACCAGAGAAATTTAGAGTTTATCAACAGGAGACAAGGTTAAAAGCGCTTGAACTTCGCAAACGTCTTGGCAGTTCAAGCAAAACAGGCACCTCCCAGGGTGGAGCGGTTGCGGGTGAAAGGAAACATTGAGGATGGTGGGTGACAACATAGATCCGGGAATTGATTCCAGGGTTCGTGAGGGGGTTGTTGGCGGACCTGTCGGTCATATTCCTGTTATGTTGAAAGAGGTCCTTTCCGCCCTGCAACCTGCTTCAAATAAACTGATTGTTGATGGTACTTTTGGAGCTGGCGGTTATTCGCGGGCAATGCTTGAGAAAGGGGCGTGTGTGTTTGCAATTGACCGGGATCCGGATGCGCAAGTCACAGGAAAGAAATTCTTGCAGGAATACGACGGAAAATTTCAGTTTCATGATGGTGAATTCGGGCAAATGGACGAGATCTGCAAGAAGGCGGAAATCGATTTTGTTGACGGGGTGGTGCTCGATATTGGTGTATCTTCCATGCAGATCGACGAGGCTGAACGCGGGTTTTCTTTTCAAAATGACGGACCACTTGATATGCGCATGGGGCAATCGGGTTTAAGTGCAGGGGATGTTGTCAATGGAGCTGAAGGAAAGGATTTAACCCGGATTATTGGCATTTTGGGCGAGGAACGCCATGCCGCACGAGTGTCACGGGCAATTGTAGCGTGTCGGGATAAAAAACCAATTACCCGAACGCTTGAACTGGCGCAATTGGTGGAAAAAACGCTGGGACGAAAATTTTCAGATCGTATTCATCCCGCTACAAGAACATTTCAGGCCCTTAGAATATTTGTAAATCGTGAGCTTGAACAACTGGCCAACGGGCTATTTGCGGCAGAGCGGATTTTGAAAGCTAGTGGACGGCTTGTTGTTGTCACATTTCATTCTCTTGAAGACAGGATAGTCAAGCGATTTTTTGCCGACCGGTGTGGACAAAAGGGTGGCTCGCGCCATTTGCCCCAGATCGAAGCGTTGCAACCATGTTTCAGACAGGAGAGGAGCGGGCCAGTGAAAGCCGGGATCAAGGAAGCCGAGCTTAATCCAAGAGCCCGTTCAGCAAAATTACGATGGGCAATTCGAACGGACGCTGCGGTTCGTGATGCGAATTTAGATCTGTTTGGATCAGAAGTTTCGCTCTCGTTATCAGGGAGAATTTAGACATGTTCAAAACCGTGGATTTCCTTTTTGTAGGTCTGGTCCTGCTAGTTGCAACGGCAACCTATGTTGTAAAATATGGTTCTGAAATTGAGCACAATAACATTGCCAGGCTTGAGCGGGAAATACTGACGAAAAAAGAGGCAATTGACATTTTGAAGGCAAATTGGAGCCTGTTGACCAATCCCGCCAGAATTCAGGAACTTGCTGAACGCCATGGCGATGAGTTGCAATTGAACGAACTGCAATCACATCAGATAATTTCAATTGATCAAATTCCGCTAAGGCCAAACCCGGATCGCAGTATCCAAAATGCCAAGGCAGTTGAAGAGGAATCCGGCATTTCCAATTTTGTTACTGGCAATATCAAACCAGAGGGTGCAGAACGTTGAAGAAGGCAAGCTCGTTCAACGATGCGTCCAGCATTCATCAAGAGTCCGGAAATGGCAAAACGGCTTCCCATCTACGATTCGAGGGCAGTGCAAAAATTGCTGATAGTCAGGTGCGCTCCCGGTTAATGCTTGCAATGATTGCGATGTGTTGTGTATTTGCAATTATATGCAGCAGGCTGGTCTTTCTCGGTTTTCAGGATCCGCAAAAGCCATCTGTGTTACGGCGTGCTGATGCTGCTATTACGGCCTCACGTCCGGATCTGGTTGATCGCAATGGAAAAACCCTGGCCACCGATATCCATACGGCGTCTTTATTTGCGGAACCCAATCGTATTACCGATCCGGATGAGGCTCTCGAGCTGTTAATAACAGTCTTGCCGGATCTGGATCAGGAGGCGATCCATAACAAATTATCCAGTAAGGCTGGTTTCGTTTGGTTGAAACGCGAACTTACGCCTTCCCAGCAGAGTCGGATATTTGCATTGGGTATTCCAGGGATTGGATTTGAAGCTGAAACCCGGCGGTTTTATCCTAATGCAAATATTGCCTCCCATGTCGTAGGTCATGTCAATATTGATAATGTCGGAATTGCTGGAATTGAGAAGCATATTGACGACAGCGGTCTTGCTGATCTTCGCAATGCCGGGTTTGGTGCCGCCAAGAACATGGACTCATTCAAATTGAGTATTGATCTGCGCGTGCAGCATTTCGTGCGAGATGAGTTAGCCAAGGCCATTGAACGGTATCGGGCCATTGCGGCAGGTGCAGTGGTGCTGAATATCCACACAGGAGAAATTCTGGCTATGGGATCATTGCCAGATTATGATCCAAATAATCCAGCTGATGCATTGAAAAAAGACAATTTGAACAGAATATCTGCCGGTCTGTATGAGATGGGTTCAACCTTTAAATCCTTTACAACAGCAATGGCGCTCGACAGCGGCAAAGTTGTTATGGAGGACAAGTTTGATGCGACCAAGCCCCTTCGAATTGCCGGACACACAATTAATGACTTTCACGCGAAGCGGCGCTGGTTGAGTGTGCCGGACATATTCATTTACTCATCCAATATCGGCACAGCATTATTGGCTGATCAGGTGGGCATTGCCGGGCACAGGGATTTTTTGCATCGTATAGGACTGCTGGACCGCATGCCGCGGTTTGAGTTGCCGGAAGTCGCAAAACCCCGGGAGCCTGATAATTGGCGTAAAATCAACTCGGTGACAATTTCCTATGGGCACGGTGTGACAACAACGCCACTGCAAACCGCTTCAGCGGCTGCCGCTTTGCTCAATGGTGGAAAACTAATACCACCTACTTTGTTGTTGCGCGATACCAGTGAAGCTCTGGAACTCGCGCAACAGGTAATATCCCCACGCACTAGTGATCTGATGCGTTATCTTTATCGGCTTAATGTTGAAAAAGGATCCGGGCGGCGTTCTGAGGTAAAAGGATACCGGGTGGGAGGAAAAACCGGAACGGCGGAAAAGGTGGTGAATGGCAAATATTCATCTAACAAGCGGTTCAACGTATTTCTTGCCGGATTTCCGATAGATGAGCCGGAATATGTGGTAATGGTATTTATTGATGAACCGAAACCGGAAAAAGGTGAAAAGTATGCGACTGCCGGGATGAACGCAGCACCTGTTGTCGCCCGTATCATCAGCAGGGCCGCCCCATTGTTGGGTGTCAAACCTAAATATCTGGATCTGGAAGGACCTTTGTTTGTGTCCTATTAATGCCGCAAACGAGAGGCAACGCTTGCATCGATAGATCATATCGCGACTATTTGGTTCAATTACGTTGATTGGAATATGATGATTGAGCTTGGAAAACTGGTGAATGGCCTGGTGCATTTGACCGAGGCTGAGCGGCAGATTCAAATTGATACCATTTCAGCTGATTCCAGAACAATTTCATCAGGCTGCATTTTTGCTGCTTTGCCAGGAACTAGGGTAGATGGAGCACAATTCATACCAATGGCGATTGCTAATGGCGCATCAGCAATTCTAACTGGCTCCAGTAGCGAAATGGGTGAAACTCCTGTTCCAGTTATATGTGTTGAAGATCCGCGCCTTGTTTTGGCAAAAATGGCGGCCCGCCTTTATCCCCAACAACCCGAAACGCTGGTTGCGGTTACCGGGACTGCAGGTAAAACCTCTGTAGCAGAATTTACCCGACAGATATGGCAGGGTTGCGGTCGTCAGGCGGCATCAATTGGAACGACAGGCTTGATAGCGCCCGGTATCAATAATTATGGAAATCTGACCACGCCTGACCCGGTTACACTGCATGAATTACTGGATGAATTGTGTAAAGATGGCATCACACATGCGTCAATGGAAGCATCTTCGCATGGATTGGATCAAAAACGCCTCCATGGCGTCTTGTTGGCTGCAGCAGGTTTCACCAATCTGGGGCGTGATCATCTGGATTATCATTCCGATATGGGGGACTATCTTGGTGCAAAAATGCGCTTGTTCAAGGAGTTATTGCCGGTGGGGTCTCCAGCCGTGATTTTTGCTGATGACCCGTTCAGTGATGAAGTTGCAGGCATTGCAAAAATGCATGGCCGCGATGTCTTGCGGGTCGGGCGCAAAGGTGATTTTCTCAGTTTGAAGCGGGTTGAGCATGAGCGTTACAAGCAGATTGCTGAAATTGTTCATGGAGAGAAAGTCTGTCGTATCAAATTTCCGCTGGCCGGTGATTTTCAAGTTTCCAATGCACTGGTAGCTGCCGGACTAGCCATGGCAACCGGGGAAGATTTTGAGAATGTTATGGAGCAACTTGAAATGCTGAAAGGTGCGGTGGGAAGGCTGGAATTGATTGCACACAATAAAAATGGTGCGCCAGTTTACGTTGATTATGCCCACAAACCTGATGCTCTGGAAAATGTGCTGAGATCACTACGCCCATTTGCATCGCGCCGACTGTCCCTGGTGTTTGGATGCGGTGGAGACCGTGATCCCGGTAAAAGGCCAATTATGGGAGAAATTGGACAACGATTGGCGGACAGGGTGGTTATTACCGATGATAACCCCAGAAATGAAACGCCTTCGAACATTCGTCAGGCGATTCTGGCTGCGGCCCCATCAGCAATAGAGATTTCTGACCGGCGTGAAGCCATTGCATTTGCCATTGAAGAATTAGCGGAAGGAGATTGTCTGGTCATTGCCGGGAAGGGCCATGAAACCGGACAAATTGTGGGAAAAGAGGTATTGGAATTCAATGATCATGAAGAAGTTCGAAAGGCGCTGGAGGCAAGTTCATCATGAGCGTTGGTTCCGGAAGCCTGTGGAGCATGGAAGATTTTCTTGCAGCAACCCGGGGACGCCCAATTGGCGATATGCCAGCTTCGATTGGTGGAATTTCTATCGATACGCGTACACTTGAACCTGGTGATGCATTTTTTGCCATCAAAGGCGACCAGTTTGATGGACATGCTTTTGTTACGATGGCTGCCAGCAAACAGGCGTCACTGGCGGTAGTGGGTGAGGAGAAACTCCCGGCACTGGGGTCTGTAAGCATTCCATTGGTGGTTGTGCATGATGTTCTGGAAGCGATGGAGAAGCTGGCTGTTGCAGCGCGCAAACGCAGCAAGGCAAAAATTATTGCGATTACTGGTAGCGTGGGTAAAACCTCCACCAAAGAGATGTTACGGACTTTGTTGGAATCCTGTGGCGAAGTTCATGCTTCGGTTGCATCTTATAATAATCACTGGGGTGTACCGCTGACGCTTTCGCGCCTGGAAGCAGATGCAGAATTTGGCATATTCGAGATCGGAATGAATCATCCCGGTGAAATTACTCCATTAGTTAAGATGGTACGCCCGCATGTGGCTGTTATTACCACAATTGCTGCCGCTCATCTGGGATTTTTTAGCAGTGTAAAAGATATTGCCCGAGCAAAAGGTGAAATATTCAGCGGCCTGGTTTCCGGTGGAGTTGCATTGATAAACCGTGATATCAAGCATTTTTCGTTTTTGTCAAAATTGGCAAATGCCGCGGGCATTGACCGGATTGAATCATTCGGTGAAAAGCGTGGTGCCAATTACTGGCTGAAGGATACGGTGACAACTCCGGCCAGCTCACATCTGCATGCAAGAATAAATGGGAAGGTTGCAGAGTTGCAGCTCGGTTTGCCAGGGAAACACATGGTTTCCAATCTGTTGGCAGCAATAGGTGCCGCATTGTTGGCTGGAGGAGACAGGGACCGGGTGCTGGGAACTGTTGGCAATATTGGCTCGGTAAAAGGACGCGGAAAAAGCGTTGTTTATGGAGAAGGCAGAAGAGCTATTACTCTGATTGACGAGAGCTACAATGCCAATCCGGCATCGATGGTAGCATCACTGGAGGTGCTTGGAATGCATGTGCCCACAGCAAAAGGGCGGCGTGTGGCCGTGCTCGGAGATATGCTGGAACTTGGCAAATCATCGCAAAAGATGCACAGGGAATTGGCTGATCCGATTCGTGAAGCAAATATTGAGCGCGTTTGGTTGGTGGGGAATGAAATCGCGGCTTTGGCTGACGAATTGGGAAGTGAAAAGCTGGCCGGGCATTATGATACCGCCACAGCTGTTGAAAAAGCACTTGTGAAAGACTTGACACCGGGCGATGTAGTCATGATTAAGGCGTCACTGGGTATTAGATTTGGTGCTTTAGTTGAGGCTGTAGCAAAGCATCTGGCTTCCAGATAGACTGACCATCGCGTTCCTGTATTTCATGGAACCGGTGAACGAGAGGAATATTTATGCTTTATTATCTGGGCCAGGAATTGTCATCTGAGATTTCGGCCCTCAACCTGTTTCGATATCTCACTTTCAGAACCGTCGCCGCGTTGGTGACTTCGGCTTTTGTAGTATTCCTGTTTGGACCGATGATTATCAATGCGTTGCGGTTGCGTCAGGGTAGGGGACAGCCAATACGTTCAGACGGGCCTGAAACCCATTTTAAAAAAGTCGGAACACCGACTATGGGAGGGTTAATAATCCTTTGTGGTGTGATCATTTCCTCTTTGTTTTGGGCAAATCTCACCAGCGTTTATGTTTGGGTGGTTTTGATGGTGACAATCGGATTCGGGGCGATTGGGTTTTATGATGATTATCTGAAAGTTTCGTCTGCAACCCATAAAGGTTTTGGTGGACATAAACGCTTGTTTCTGGAGTTTATTGTTGCTGGAATTGCCTGCTATGTTATTATGATCAATGGAGAAATTCCGTTTTCGTCTTCGTTGACATTTCCGGTATTCAAAGACTGGATAATAGATCTTGGCCTGTTTTTTATTGTGTTTGGAGCATTTGTAATTGTCGGAGCGGGTAACGCCGTTAATCTTACAGATGGCCTTGACGGGCTGGCCATTGTACCGGTGATGATCGCCGCGGCTTCGTTTGGATTGATTGCCTATTTATCGGGAAATGCAATATTTTCCAGTTATCTGCAAATCCATTTTGTCCAGGGGACTGGTGAAGTAGCGGTGATTTGCGGCGCTATCATTGGCGCAGGCCTTGGTTTTTTGTGGTTCAATGCGCCTCCAGCTGCAATTTTCATGGGTGATACCGGCTCACTGGCTTTGGGCGGAATGATCGGAACAACGGCGGTTGCCACCAAACACGAAATAGTGTTGGCAATTATTGGTGGCCTGTTTGTCATGGAAGCTATGTCGGTGATTATCCAGGTAGCTTCATTCAGGATGACCGGTAAAAGGGTTTTCAAAATGGCTCCTATTCACCATCACTTTGAGAAGCTTGGTTGGACAGAAAGTCAGGTGGTTATTCGATTCTGGATCATATCTGTCATGTTGGCGCTAATTGGTTTGGCGACTTTAAAATTACGTTAAAAGAAGGGCTTAGTTTGATACCTGTCACGATTTATTCGGGAAAGAGTGTTGCACTGTTCGGGCTGGGTGGCTCGGGCCTTGTCACCGCACAGGCATTGATGGCAGGGGGAGCACTGGTAACAGCATTTGATGATAATCGTGATAGTGTAGCGAAGGCAAAAGCCGCCGGAATCAATACCGCAGATTTGCGTGGCTACGATTTTGGAGTTTTTGATCTGTTGGTGCTCGCACCGGGGGTTCCTCTAACACACCCAAGCCCCCACTGGAGTGTCGAATTGGCGAAAACGGCGGGGGTTGAAATAATTGGCGATATAGAATTGTTCTGTCGTCAACGAAATCATGTCGCAGAAAATTCGATATTGGTCGCTATCACCGGAACAAATGGAAAATCTACGACAACTGCTCTTATCTCTCATGTGTTAAAGAATGCTGGCCGTAAAGTTGAGATGGGTGGTAACATTGGCCGTGCAGTTCTGGATTTTGAAGAGACTGAAGATGGCACGATTTACGTCGTTGAAGTTTCATCTTATCAGATTGATTTGTCCCCGGGTATAAATGCCGAGATCGGAATATTGCTAAACCTGTCTCCGGACCACCTAGACCGGCATGGGTCCATGGAAAATTACGCGGCAATCAAGGAATCACTGGTTCAAAAGTCCAAATCCGCAATAATCGGGGTGGATGATGAGATGTCTCGTGCAATAGCTGCAAGGCTGGAAGAATCGAACGTTGCGATAACCAGGGTCAGTGTGCATGAGCAACTGGAAACCGGGGTTTATGCCAGCGGAGGCGAGATATTTTATGCCAACCACGATACCACTGAGAAAATTGCAGATCTTGGCAATATCGGATCTCTTCGCGGTATTCACAATGCTCAAAACGCCTGTGTTGCGTGGAAGGCTTGCTCAGACTGCGGACTAAGCGATGTTGAAATTCAATCCGGTTTTGAAAATTTTCCGGGTCTGATTGACCGTATGGAAGAACTGGGCAGCGTCGGGAATGTGCTGATTGTTAATGATTCTAAAGGTACCAATGCAGATGCCACGGACATGGCGCTTGACAGCTTTGAACGGATTTACTGGATCGCTGGCGGTTTGGCCAAAGAGGGTGGATTTGAATCGCTGAAAAGGCATTTCCCGAAAATTGCAAAGGCTTATTTGATTGGTGAAGCCGCGCCAATTTTTGCAGGCGTGCTGGGAGAGGATGTCGATTTTGAAATTTCCGGGACGCTGGACAAGGCGGTACACCATGCACTGGAAGATGCTGGAAGTGATAAATATCCGGAACCGGTAATATTGATGTCACCAGCTTGCGCAAGTTTTGACCAGTTTTCAAGCTATGCGGCGAGAGGGGAGCAATTTCGCCAATTGATTCAGCAGGTTGACGGTTTTATTTTGAGGGAAACTTCATGATCAGTCGGGCGGATACCAGTATAGTTGTTGAATGGTGGAGAACGATAGACAAAGCGATGTTGACGGCTGTATTATTTTTGATGTTGGCTGGAATGTTGCTTTCATTTGCCGCCAGCCCGCCGGTTGCTGAGCGAATTGGACTTGACAGTTTTCATTTTATCAAACGCCACGCCTTTTATCTGGTTCTGGCATTCGGCGCTTTCATTATTGCCTCATTTCTTAATCCAACCCAGGTGCGGCGCGTGGCGCTGGGGCTGTTTGTGTTATCGGTGATTATGTTAATGGCCACCTTGTTTGTTGGTCTTGAGGCCAAAGGTTCAAAGCGTTGGCTGCTGATTTCAGGATTCACTATCCAGCCTTCAGAATTCATCAAGCCTGCCTTTGTCGTTATTACCGCCTGGCTTTTTGCTGAGAATTCACGAAGACCCGATATTCCGGGCAATTTATTCTCGATAATTCTGGTGGGTATTGTTTGCGCTCTGTTGATCGCCCAACCGGATTTTGGCCAGACCATGCTAGTGGCAGTTGTCTGGGGAGCAATGTTTTTTCTGGCCGGTATGTCCTGGATATGGATCATTGTTATGGGTTTGCTGGGCATTGGAGGTATAGGCGCCGGCTATGTATTTTTTCCCCATGTTGCCGGACGTATGGACCGTTTTATTACCGGAGAGGGAGATAATTTTCAGGTCGATACCGGATTGCAGGCAATCATTCACGGCGGCTGGATGGGGCAGGGACCAGGTGAGGGAACGGTTAAGCGAATTCTGCCTGATGGCCATTCAGATTTTCCATTTGCAGTTGCGGCAGAAGAATTTGGTATCATTCTGGCGATAGTGCTGGTGCTGGTATTTTCATTTATCGTGTTGCGCGGGTTTTTGTGTGCCTTGCGGGAACGGGATGCCTATGTTCGTTTGACGACAGCTGGCCTGATTACCATGTTTGCAATTCAGTCAATGATTCATTTGAGCGTAAATTTGAAATTGATTCCCGCCAAGGGTATGACATTACCGTTTATTTCCTACGGTGGATCTTCACTCCTGGCTTCGGGAATTGCTATGGGATTTATCATTGCTTTAACCCGTCAAAGGCCTGATATGCGAAGCAAGAGACCAGCGGGATTTGCCTCCGGAAATTATACTTCAAATCAAGCAGGCTAGAATTCTTTGGGTGAAAATCGCAATATATTACTTTGTGCCGGGGGGACAGGTGGGCATTTGTTCCCGGCCCAGGCTCTGGCCAGGGAATTAAGGGCCAGGGGCTGGCTGGTTCATCTGGCAACAGATGTGCGGGCGCAACGGTTCGTCGGTGATTTTGAACCTGCACATATCCACATCATCAAATCTGCCACGTTGGGTGGAAAAAACCCAATGAATATAGTGAAATCTGCATTAAGTCTGGTAGCAGGATACTGGCAGAGCAAGGCATTGTTGAAAAAGCTGAGGCCGGCTTGCGTTATCGGGTTTGGTGGCTACCCGACTGTGCCACCTGTCATGGCCGCTTCCGCGGTGCGCTTACCTGTGTTGCTGCATGAACAAAATGCGGTAATGGGCCGGGCGAACAGGTTTTTATCAAAAAAGGCCCGATTGGTTGTAATGGGCTTCGGTGTTGGCAGCAAATCCGGTGATAATAATTCGCTGGTTCTGGGCAACCCGGTTCGATTGGAAGTGCAGGAAGCAGCAAGGAGAAGTTATCGTCGGCGCAAGGTAACTGACAAGTTTAATCTTCTGGTATTTGGTGGTAGCCAGGGTGCGCAATATTTCTCCAAAGTCCTGCCTGAGGCAATTGGCTTACTGGATCGACAATCAAGATCAAAACTGAACCTGGTGCAACAGGCTCGAGCGGAAGATGAACTGGAATTGCGCGAAAATCTGGAAGCGTTGAAAATCAAGGCAAAAGTGGCGCAGTTTTTCTCACCAATGGCAAAATATATCGGGGAAGCAGATTTTGTCATTAGCAGGGCGGGTGCCTCAACTGTTTCGGAACTTGCGGTGATTGGCCGACCGTCAATATTGGTGCCCTATCCATTTGCGCTTGATCATGACCAGGCAATGAATGCCGCTGAAATGGAAAAGACAGGTGGGTGTAAAGTGATATTTCAGGCGGAATTGAGCGCTCAACGACTGGCTGACGAACTGCACATTGCAATTAACCAACCTGATAAACTTATCGAAATGGCTGATAAAGCAAAATTAACCGGCAAGCCTGAGGCAGCAGCAAAGTTTTGCGATTTGGTAGAATATGTCATTTCGGGTAAGCCGGTTGAGGAATTTGCCTGATTGATCTATCAACCATTATTTCACCCTTTTGAGGCGGACTGGATAATAAAGACGCCAGATAAATGTGATGATGGGTTATTTGGAATTACCAAGGGCTGAGTTAAAGGAAGATACCTATGAAAATGCCGGAAACAATTGGTCTGGTACACTTTGTTGGGATTGGTGGTATAGGCATGAGTGGAATTGCCGAGGTATTACACAACCTCGGTTACTCCGTGCAAGGTTCCGATATGTCCGAGGGAGCAAATGTTGACAGATTGCGGGCCAAGGGGATTGCCGTATCGATCGGTCACCGGGCAGAAAACCTGGGTGAGGCAGAAGTTGTCGTGGCTTCCAGTGCCATCAAGGCTGAGAATCCTGAACGCATTGCAGCGCGTGAGCGTAATATACCCTTGGTCCGTCGGGCGGAGATGCTGGCGGAATTGATGCGTTTCAAAAAGTCAATCGCTATAGGTGGTACGCATGGTAAAACGACAACCACTTCAATGGTTGGCACCTTGCTTGAAGTGGGAGGGCTTGATCCGACTGTGATCAATGGTGGAATAATTAACGCCTATGGTACAAATGCCAGAATGGGCGAGGGCGAATGGATGGTGGTGGAAGCAGATGAATCTGATGGTACTTTCCTGAAATTACCTGCTGATGTTGCAGTGGTAACCAATATTGATCCTGAGCATCTGGATCACTACGGCAGTTTTGACGCGGTGCGCGAAGCATTTCGTCAATTTGTTGAAAATGTTCCGTTTTATGGATTTGGCGTGATGTGTCTTGATCATCCTGAAGTTCAGGCGCTGGTGTCTCGAATTACTGATCGCAGAGTTGTCACTTATGGTGAGAATCTTCAGGCGGAAATTCGTTTTGAGTATTTGCGCAACGAGGGAATCAACTCGGTTTTTAACCTGTATGTACGTGATCGCAAAAGCGGCGAAATTAGCACAATGAACGAGTTGGTTCTACCAATGCCCGGGCTTTATAACATTTCAAATGCTACCGCTGCCATTGCTGTTGCGCTGGAGCTTGGGGTAGATGAGAATGATATTCGCAAGGGATTGGTGCAATTTTCCGGCGTGAAGCGGCGTTTCACCAACACGGGACAATGGAAGGGTGTGCAGATTATTGATGACTACGCCCATCATCCTGTAGAAATCACATCCGTATTGAAAGCTGCGCGTATTGCTGCCGGAAATGGTCGGGTTATCGCAGTTAAACAGCCGCACCGATTTACCCGGTTACGGGATTTGTTCGGAGAATTTTGCGCTTGTTTCAATGATGCGGATATCGTGCTGGTTGCCCCGGTTTATCGTGCCGGAGAGGAACCTATCAAAGGTTATGATGAAGCATCTCTGGTTGCCGGGCTGACATCAGGTGGTCACCGCGATGCCAGGGTAATAGCGGGGCCTGAAGGATTGGCTACCTTGATTTCGCAAATCGCCAGACCTGGCGATTATGTGATATTTCTGGGGGCAGGGGATGTTTCGCATTGGGCGAATGTTCTGCCGGGTGAACTGGAAGCACTGGATAATAAATCGGTATGAACGGTGAAAATCTGCTCAAAAAGTTACAAGGCAAGCTAGCTGGAATCCGAGGTCGGATAATACCCGATGCCAGCATGGCTAAAATCACCTGGTTTCAAGTGGGCGGCCCGGCTGATTTATTATTCCAGCCACAGGATGAAGATGACCTGGCGTTTTTCCTGAAGAATTTGCCGGAAGAAATTCCTGTAATGGTAGTGGGTGTTGGTTCAAACCTGCTGGTGCGTGACGGGGGAATTGATGGAGTGGTTATTCGATTATCTGTCCGTGGGTTTGGTTCTGCGGAAGTGATTGGTGACAATCAAATTCTGGCTGGGGCGGCAGTGCGGGACAAAAAGCTGGCAGCAATCGCATTTGAAGCGGAACTCGGTGGGTTTGAGTTTTTTCATGGAATTCCCGGCGGAATAGGCGGTGCATTGCGCATGAACGCGGGAGCGAATGGCACAGAAACAACAGATCGGGTGGTGGAAGTGCAGGCTATTGATCGCAAAGGTGAGCGCCATGTGTTAACCCACAAGCAGATGGGGTACACTTATCGACACAGTGATGCACCGGCAGATTTGATATTCACAAGTGCGGTTTTTAGTGGCGATCCAACGGATAGAAACATTATCCGCCAAACCATGGACGAGGTGCAACATCATCGTGAGACAGTTCAGCCTATTCGCGAAAAAACTGGAGGATCAACATTCAAAAATCCGCCTGGTTACAGTTCCTGGAAACTGATTGATGAGGCTGGTATGCGCGGTGCTATGGTCGGCAAGGCCCAAATGAGCCCAATGCATTGTAATTTCATGATCAATACCGGCGAAGCCAGCGCTGCCGATCTGGAAATGCTGGGTGAGAAAGTTCGTGAAAAAGTATTTGAAAACAGTGGAATCAAACTGCAGTGGGAAATCAAGCGCATTGGTAGAAAATTGTAGCTGTTTACCAAGCGAATTCGGGGCCACCATATTCCAGTATGATTGGAATAATCAGTTCTTCTTCATCGATCAGATGCCGGTTTAAAAAACAATTCGAAACTGATTTGGGTTTCAAGAACCTGTTCTGCGGATTGAAGGACGTTTTTTCCTGATTGTAATGCGGTCAGCAAATTGTTGGAAATTTGGGCAAGGTTATAGATGTTTTTGTCCAATGCGTGATGATCTGATTCGAGAATATCAAATCCCTTGCGCAAACCAGAATCATGGTGAATCAGCTTGGGGAAAAACTGATGATCCTCGACGGTGTGGTGTTCATGCTAATTGTTCAATAAAAAACCGGTCATGCGTGAAAGTGTCAATTTGGAACGCGCATGGTTTTTGATTTTTCGGCTCGTTTCAATGATCGTCCGGGTGTCGCGCTGCAAGCGGTGGATGAGTTCACGAAACATTATATGCCTGCTTAACCAGAATTTTGTCAGGTCGTTGAAATTACTGTGGTTCTGCCAGTCTTCGCGAGGATTAATTTTAATCAGTTTTTACAGGTGGTCAGGCAGCCTGCTTCTTGTGACAGTTTTACCCTGAATCATATTACTACAGTTTCGATGGTGTTGCAGGGATTTCAAGTCAAATGAGGACAAGTTTTGGCTGAGAGTAAAAAAATTGCTCCGTGCTGAATTATTCAATTATGCTGGTGTGCCATGTATTTCAAGCTGTCATGCGAGACTTGTTTTGGTGTGAACCCCTGAACTCAGTCGCAACTGCGCAAGCTGGCATGCCTGAAAATCCTGGTTAGTCATTCACCCAATTACATCGGGTCGATCTGCCCAGACTTTATCTTCAACAGGGAAAGAAGTGTGAATTTCCTTGCCACATTGGCGCGAGTCTGATTCGATTCGCGCAAATTCGGCAGTTGTTGAGCAAATAAGGCTGCCTGATCGAGAATGAGGAATTTACATGAGCAATAACGATATGAAACATGTGGCAGTACTTATGGGAGGATTTTCAGCGGAACGTGAAGTATCGCTTTCTTCGGGCGAAGCTTGCGCGACAGGATTGGAAAAAGCCGGTTATCAAGTCACTCGTATTGATGTTGCGCGCGATATTCATTCGATACTGAATGAACTGAGGCCTGATGTGGCTTTCAATGCATTACATGGCCCTTTTGGTGAAGACGGGCTGATCCAGGGTATATTGGAATATTTGGAAATTCCCTATACGCATTCTGGTGTGTTGGCCTCGGCGCTGGCGATGAATAAGGACCTCTCAAAACGTGTGGCTAAATCCGCTGGTATTCCAGTTGCATCCTCACTGGTGATGAATCGACTGGAGGCTGCTGAAGAACATGTAATGACACCGCCTTATGTGATCAAACCGGTTACTGAAGGCTCGTCATTTGGAGTGCTGATCGTGCGCGAGGATATGCCAAAACCACCTCAGGAACTATTTTCAGAATCATGGCCCTACGGGGAGCGAATCATGGTGGAAAAATATGTTGCCGGTCGTGAATTAACGTGCTCGATAATGGGTGATGTGGCTCTAGGCGTGACAGAAATCGTGACCAAAGACGGCGGATGGTACGATTTTGATGCAAAATATGCTTTTGGTGGCTCAAAACACGTGGTTCCGGCAGAAATTAAACGAAATATTTACCAAAAAATACAGACACTGTCATTGAAGGCTCATCTGGTGATGGGTTGCCGTGGAGTTAGTCGTTCGGATTTTCGTCTGGATGACGGGCTCATGGGTACGGGTGAACTGGTCTGGTTGGAGGTAAATACCCAGCCAGGGATGACACCCACATCACTGGTGCCTGAACAGGCTGTCCATGCGGGGCATTCGTTCGAAGAACTGTTAAGATGGATGGTGGAGGACGCGAGTTGTCGTCGATAGGCTTATTCGCCCGACATAGCAATAGAAACGAGATCGTTGATGCACCCTGGTCGCCAGGTGGCAGGCGACGGGTGTTGCCCCATGTCTTTCGAAGACCTGTTCGCCTCCTCAATCGATTGCTGGCTGGAAACCTTGTAATTTCCAGACGTGGCCGACTGGTGTTGGGGGCTGCTGTGGTATTGGCAGCGGGAACAGGGATTCTTGCGAATTCCCAGAAGGGGCATTCAATCATTGCCGACCTATCTGCCAAAATGGGATTTACAATCAATAGCGTCGTCATCGAGGGTGCCGATGAACTGTCGAAAATTGATGTTCTGTCAAGTCTTGATCTTGGGCGTTCCAATTCACTGTTAACATTTGATATTGGAAGAGCGCGTAAAGATTTGCATAAACTTGCATGGGTTAGGAATGCATTTGTAGCAAAGTCATATCCGGATCGGTTGATAATTCAAATCTCTGAGCGGCAGCCTTTTGCCATCTGGCAGGATCAAAAAACCCTGTCTCTGGTTGAGCGTGGTGGCAAGGCGATAGATTCGTTTGATGAAAAATTTGGTAGTCTGCCGCTTTTGGTGGGCAAAGGTGCGAATGTGCATGGGGCGGATATCATTTTTCTTGTCGGAAAAATTCCGGTATTGAAAGGAAAGGTCAAGTCTTATGCTCGTATAGCCGACAGACGTTGGGACCTGCATTTGAAAAATGGTATGATCGTTCGCCTTCCGGATGAAAATCCTGGAGCAGCACTGGCGGAGCTTTCCCGGCTTGAAAAAGTTCATCAGATTTTGGCTCGTGATCTGGAGGTCGTTGATTTACGTCTGAACGGCCGGTTGGTGGTGGCAATGGATGAAGCTGTCATTCGACAGCATGCGGATCATGCGGACAAGTCAACATCTATTAGCTCGACAATGCAAAACAACCTTCCGGCAAAGAAGCCTGTTGGCGACAAGGAGAAGAAAATATGAGTCTTCTCCGCAATGACGGTTTTTTGCCGCAAATGAAACCCTTGTCAATGAAGCGCTCGACTGTGGTTAGCATTCTTGATGTCGGAACATCGAAAGTATGCTGTGCAATAGCAAAATTGCGACCGCGTAACGAGAGTTTTGTTTTACCAGGGCGAACTCATGATATTGAAATTTTGGGTATCGGACTGCAAAAGGGTCGGGGAATTAAGGCGGGTGTAGTCATTGACCTTGATGCGGCGGAGCACTCCATACGTTTGGCGGTTGATGCGGCCGAGCGCATGGCTGGCGTTACAGTGGAATCTTTGATTGTCAACGTATCGTCAGGACGTTTGGTTAGCGAAGCTTTTTCAGCTGAAATTGCGCTGGGCGGGCACCCTGTAAAAAATGCTGATATTTCACAGGTGCTTCGTGCTGGAGCTGAACACTCGCTGCAAAGTGAACGCTCCGTTGTTCACTCCATACCGATTGGTTATTCCCTTGACGGTGAACATGGCATTCAGGACCCGCTTAATTTGCTGGGCGATACACTGGGTGTTGACATGCATATAGTCACCGCAGAAAACCCGCCCTTGAGAAACCTCGAACTGTGCATTAACCGTGCTCATTTGTCGGTGGAAGCTATGGTTGCGACACCCTATGCGAGTGGCCTTGCTGCACTGGTTGAAGATGAGGCGGAGATGGGAGTTGCCTGTATCGACATGGGAGCGGGTACGACTACGCTGTCGGTATTTATGGGTAAACGTTTCGTATATAGCGACGCGATAGCTATTGGCGGTCACCATGTAACTACGGATATCGCGCGTGGCCTGTCAACCCGGCTTGATGAAGCAGAAAAGTTGAAAGTATTGCATGGATCAGCATTGGCTGGATCCAATGATACTGAGGCGATGATCAGTGTACCACAAATCGGTGATGAACAGTTGGAAAATACCCATCAAGTACCTCGCTCTCAACTCATTCGAATTATTCGCCCACGAGTAGAGGAAATTCTGGAACTTGTACGCGACCGGTTAAACCGGTCAGGTTTTGCTGATGCAGTGGGCAAGCGGCTGGTGCTTACCGGGGGTGGCAGTCAGTTGAACGGATTGGGTGAAGTCGCAAGGCGAATATTGACACGCAATGTCAGACTTGGTCGCCCAATGGGAATAAAAGGCATGCCCACTTCAGCGAAAGGGGCAGCGTTTTCCACTGCGATAGGATTACTGATATATCCGCAAATGGCGCAAATTGAATATTTTAAGACTGGCCAGAGCCGATTATCAGCAAGTGGAAATACATTTGACCGGTCCAGTGAATATACTGGAACCGGTGGACCATTTGCCAAGTTTGGCAATTGGTTGAGGGAAAGTTTTTAGGGGCACAGCCCACAAATGCAGCGTGACGTAATGTCACAAATTCCGGGTCTGTGATTATGACCCCAACTGGAGACGAAAAAATGACCATTAATCTGCAAAAGCCCGATATCACCGAGCTTAAGCCACGCATTACTGTTTATGGAGTGGGCGGCGGTGGCGGCAATGCCGTTAACAATATGATTGTGGGTGGCCTGGAAGGTGTTGATTTTGTTGTGGCCAACACAGATGCGCAGGCGCTGACAATGTCAAAGGCCGAACGTATTGTACAGATGGGGATTGTGGTCACCGAAGGCCTTGGTGCTGGTTCCCAGCCGGAAATCGGCAGGTCTGCTGCTGAAGAATGCCTGACAGAAATTACTGATCATCTCAGTGGTGCCAATATGGCATTTATCACTGCGGGAATGGGTGGTGGTACCGGAACAGGAGCTGCACCTGTTGTTGCACGAGCCGCAAGAGAAATGGGAATTTTGACAGTAGGTGTTGTCACCAAGCCATTTCATTTTGAAGGAAAGCGCCGGATGCAGATTGCAGAATCCGGTATCAGTGAATTGCAAAACAATGTTGATACACTGATTGTTATTCCCAATCAAAATCTGTTTCGCATTGCCAATGACAAAACAACCTTTGCTGATGCTTTTGGCATGGCTGACCAAGTTTTGTATTCAGGCGTTGCCTGTATCACCGATTTGATGGTCAAAGAAGGGCTGATCAACCTGGATTTTGCCGATGTTCGTTCAGTCATGAGTGAAATGGGCAAAGCGATGATGGGTACCGGTGAATCTTCAGGCGATGGTCGGGCAATTCAGGCTGCAGAGGCGGCAATTTCTAATCCGCTACTCGATGAGTCTTCGATGCTTGGCGCTCAAGGATTGTTAATTTCTATCACTGGTGGGCGTGACATGACTTTGTTTGAGGTGGATGAGGCCGCTACCCGAATTCGCGAAGAAGTTGATGAAAATGCAAATATTATCCTTGGAGCTACTTTTGACGAAAATCTGGAAGGAACTATTCGTGTTTCTGTTGTGGCAACCGGCATTGATAGTGCGGCAACCGCAGCGGGAATAACAGTAGCACCTTCCGAAGGCCGTGTTTTTGTTTCAGCATCTGGTGCAAAACCATCCGTCCCACTTGAATTACCTGTGCCAACACCACAGATCACAAGTTCATCTGCGGCTAAGACACCTGCAGATAAGGCCGTACCAGCATCACCTGATCTTGATATTAAAGCAACTTCAGTTATCAATCCGGATCCTTGGCAGGCTCCGGTTGAAAAAAATGGAGTTCGTATCGAGCCATTTCAGCCGCAAAGTACGGGATATGGTGATTCAGTTTCAGAAGATGAATTCAGAAACGCACTGGAAGAAGAACTAATGCCAAAAGGGAGCGATTTTATTCCGCCTTCGGCTGAAATCGTCGATAGGGTCATTCCCACACCTGCAATTCCGGAAGTCAGTGACTTTCCGCCAATTGCACAAGCTGAGATTGAAGCAAGCAGCAAGCCCTCTGCCCCGGCCGAAGATCGTGG
>JAAEMP010000082.1 GCA_024225445.1 Hyphomicrobiales bacterium
CATTGCCCGCGGCATCGAAATCAACGGCCTGCCGATCATGATCAAGAAGGGCGGCGGCGGCTTCCAGATAGATGACCTTGATCTTTATTACCGCCAGTGCGTCACCGGCGGCCCCACCGCTTTTGTATTGCCGGTCTATGATAAAAACCTTCTCGCCGGCACCATCGTCAAGAAAATGCTGCTTGAAATAGCCGGCCTGGCCCCACCCCGCCTGCCGCTACACCTGGCCGCCAGCCAGATCGCCAACCAGATCGACTGCCTGATCGGCGAAAAACAGCGCGACGATTTCATGCGCTCACTTGGTTTTGACTGAAGTTGGGTGGGTGGTGCAACCAATTGCCTCAAGAAATCTGTTTGGGTAAGGATTGGCAGTTCGGTTATTGGATGGATTAAACTGGAAAAAATACCGGACATTGAAATTACAAATTCATTAAACTATATTCCATATACATATGTTATTAAACGATTTATGAAAGTAGTAACCGGACATTAAACCGGACATATAGGCGGACCTAGAATGCTGGAAAATCGCGATGAATCTTTAGGGCTCATGGAACCAATGTTAATCTCTGAAGGTACCAGGGCACGCGATGAACTGGCCGATCTGGCTTTGACGCTGGCTGAAGAATCTGCAGCTTTCAAAAACAGCCTTCCCGGCGGGGTTCGCATCGCATTAGTAGATCTCGTGCGATCAATGAACTGCTACTACAGTAATCTTATTGAAGGCCATGATACCCATCCAGTCGCCATCGAACAGGCCCTGAAAAATGATTACAGTGCGGATGTAGGCAAACGTAATTTGCAACTGGAGGCCAAAGCCCACATTCTTGTTCAGCAGTGGATAGATCAGGGCGGCATGAAAGGAACACCTACCAAGTGTGGAAACATCGCCGAGATACACCGCAAATTCTGTGAGAACGTACCGCAAGACCTTTTATGGACTGAAGATCCAGACACGGGAAAACGCTTCCCTGTCATACCAGGCGAATTGCGAACCCGTGATGTCAAAGTGGGGAACCATATTCCAGTAAGTCCGGGGGCCATATCACGGTTTCTGGATCGTTTTGAAGCTGCCTATGACAGGTTGGGGCGGGTCAATGCGATACTGGCTGCCGCTGCCGCTCACCACCGGCTGGTGTGGATACACCCTTTTCTTGATGGGAATGGGCGTGTTGCCCGCCTTATGACACACGCCATGTTGCTGAGCGCATTGGACAATGGTGCAATCTGGTCGGTTTCACGAGGCTTCGCCCGTAGTGAAGGTCAATACAAAAGCCTTTTGGCGGCGTGTGACATGCCTCGCCGAAATGATCTTGATGGCAGGGGAACACTCAGCGAAGAAGCCCTTGTCGCTTTCACTCGCTTTTTTCTGGAAACCTGTCTGGACCAGGTGAAATTCATGCGAAGCCTGATTCAGCCGGACAAATTGCGCATCCGCATTCAATTGTGGGCTGAAGAATCGATCAGACTGGGCGAACTGCCACCCAGATCCGACCGAATTCTTCAGGCGGTCCTTTATCGAGGCACCCTTCCCCGAGGTGAAACTTCAGACATTGTAGGAACAACTGATCGTCATGCGAGGAGGTTGACCGCTGCTCTAATAGAACGGGAAGTTCTGACAGCAGAAAGTTCGCGCGCACCGCTCAGGTTATCATTTCCAGCCAGACTGGCTTCTCGCTGGACTCCAGGACTTTTCCCGGACCAGCCAGATTGACGAAAATCCATATGAGGGCGAGCGCAAGGTGATCGACATATCCGGCGACGGGCCGAACAATACCGGCATCGCAGTAATCGTTGCCCGCGCGCGCGTCATTGCCCGCGGCATCGAAATCAACGGCCTGCCGATCATGATCAAGAAGGGCGGCGGCGGCTTCCAGATAGATGACCTTGATCTTTATTACCGCCAGTGCGTCACCGGCGGCCCCACC
>JAAEMP010000083.1 GCA_024225445.1 Hyphomicrobiales bacterium
CGAAACTTGCCGTTACGCTGACTATAGTTAATGGATTCTCCATCACTATCCTGGCTGTAACGGGCTGAAGCAGACTTGGACCGTGGCATGTTAGGATACTTCAAGCCATTAGGATACTTGGTAGCAGCTAGTTCCTGACGAGGGATACTGATTCCTAGCTGTTTCGTCAAGCAATCCATGCCATCAACTGAGCCAGCATGCCCACGACCACCACAGATCAGGCAGATGAATGAAGCATTAATAGCACCACGTGAAACCGCATTTGCATCAGCATACTCAACACTAGAGTCGTCGTCGTCGTCGTCTTGCGACTCTACAGCGTACACTGATCCACGTGGAGCTGATTTAATCTTCTTGCACCTACGAGTCCACTCAGGGCTGAGGGCTAATGCCATAGCCTGCATGTCTGGCTGACCTCTCTTAGGATGATTCTGACCAGCCTTTGGATGATGAGATGGGTATTTCTCAGGTATGACATAGCTGCCTGGGTCGGGTTTCAGACGTTCCGACGTGATGACGACATCAAACCATTCAGGGAAACCATCAAGAAACTTCTTACGCATCTGGGTGAGACTCTTACCACCACCAGGCTGAATTTTCTCTGAAAGTTCCTCTAGATACTCCAAC
>JAAEMP010000084.1 GCA_024225445.1 Hyphomicrobiales bacterium
AGAACCCGGGTTAGAATACCTGAAATCAAAGACCAGAACCAGTCTTCGCAATGGCGGCTGTCGGCAGACGGTGTCGATGGCAGGTGTGTCGCAGATTGTATAACAAACGTAGTTGAATACGGTAATTTGTCCGCACTGCCGCCATTCGAGCTTCCTAAATATTGCCTCAACCGAACGTCTGTTTTTCGACATCCAGCTCACCATCACCGGCAATTTTGACCTCAAACAGCCTGAGCGCCTTTTTTTGCACTGAGGTGCAATCAAAATGCCTAATAACATGAATGTGGGTTTGGCCTCTCCGGCGTGCAGCCTCCACGCGCTCCTCATCAGCGATGATCTCAAAATTCTCATCTGTAGATACTGGGATATGAAAGCCGTGTTCATCCTGGAACAGGACATGTTTTTGGATACGCTTTTCAATCCCCTTGCGCAGGGGACGCCGAGGCATCTTTAATCTGTCAATTGCAACAAATTCAATGACCTTGTTATTTGGAGCTGGATTGGGTGCTTCCAACTCATCTCCACCACCAAATTCAACATCCTCAATTTTGGGTTTTATGGTTTTTTGTATTCTGCTTCCTGGCTTCGGCATTGCTTAGTTCTCCGTTTTGCCGCATTAAAGCGGCGGGTTAATAACAGGACCCGAAGAACACTTGGTAACCAGACAGCAAATCGCGCGACCACCAAACCCTAATCAGGCCGTTTGCGGTCACGCTGTAAATCCTGTATTTTTTGGATTAGCATGTTTGTTTCACCATATGACGGTGAACTTTCCAAACGTGCATTTCTTAACAATTCTTTTAAGGCAAATCAAGTATAATTTACTATTAAATCATTGATTACTTGACATAAAATCTGGTGGATGCTTTCGCTATCGTTGAAATCATTCATAAAAATCGTTTGCAATTGGGTGTGAATAACTTTTTATTTAGTACCTACCTACCGCCGACACTAAACCATACACCCATACTGCCATAATTGGCGATGGTGTATTGTACATCACCCAAAATCACGTCGGTTTTGTCCTCACCCGACGTGAGGCCCTTGGTAAGGCTGGTCATACCGGCACGACGCTCTGTGTCATCTACATCACGCGAATAAACAAACATCATCAATCCCATGGCAATGACCATGCTGGCACCATCTGAGCCCTTGCCAAATACAAATTGAAAAAATGGCTCGACAAATTAAGTAGTATACTTCATACTAATGCTGATCAAGGCTCCTGGATAACAATGGTGCATCAAATTTCTGGTCAGAATAACCAGCGGAATTATCCGCAATCTAAACAGAACCGGGAATGAGATTATCAACAGGTTATTGAACACTTGAACGGACATCGCGGTCGATTTGTCTGGTGCGCCTTATTCGCATTTTTCAAAGGAGAAGCAAAATGAATAAAATACAGAATATTATGTTGGGGGTATTTACCTCGACTGCCTTGCTGACTGCTGCCTCAATGCCTGCCACTGCAGCAACCGAGTGTGGTACCAAGGACAAAATCACTATTGCTGAGATGACATGGTTGTCGGCAAGTTCACTTGCCCACATTACCAAAATAGTCCTGGCAGATGGCTATGGATGCAATGTCGAAATCGTACCTGGCGACACTGTGCCAACGGCTACGTCTATGCTAACCAAAAGTAAACCGCACATCGCACCCGAACTTTGGGTTTCAACTGCCAAATCGATCTGGGACAAAATGATCAAAAAGGGCAATGTGTACAAGGCCAACGACATTTTCGCCGGTGGCGGTGAAGAGGGTTGGTGGATTCCCGATTATGTTGCCAAGGCCCATCCGGAAATCAAGTCGATTGGCGACCTGAAGGCCAATGCCAAGATATTCGCCGATATTTCTGATCCCGAGAAAGGACGGCTATATGGGTGTCCTCCCGGCTGGGGTTGTGAAATCATCACCAATAACCTCTTTAAGGCACTCGGCCTTGGTGAATCATTTGAGTTGTTTTCACCTGGCTCCGGCGCCAACCTGAAAGCGTCTTTTGCCCGTCAGGTTACCCGCAAAAAACCGATTGTCGGTTATTATTGGGGTCCGACAGATGTCATCGGAAAATACAATCTTGTGCGGTTGAACATGCCGGCACACGATGCCGCCAAATTCAAATGCCTGACCGACAAAGATTGTGTCAATCCTGAGGTAACCGGGTGGGCAGTTGGCGAAGTTGCTGTTGCGGTAGTCAGTGAACTGAAAACCAAGGCGCCGAATGTTGCGGAATTTTTGTCAAAACTTCAGGTGCCCAATGCTGAAATCAGCACGGTACTTGCATGGGGTGATGACAACAAGGCCTCGCCTGAGGAAGTGGCTACCCATTTCCTGAAAACCTATCAGTCAATCTGGACGAATTGGGTTCCTGAAGACGTAGCTGCCAAGATTAAAGCGTCGCTTTAATGGTGCAATTACGCCGGGATTGTTAATCCTGTGGACGAGCGCGGGAGTCGGTTATCGATACTGGTTCCTGCGCTCAGTTCAATCCTGTGCAGAGCAATTAATTCAAGGGAACATATATTGCCGGATCAACACGGCAGAGTTACAGACGGAGATTGAACATGGCGGAAAATTTTCCACAAATCTTTGACACGCGTTCATTTCGCATAAACATCGATGAAGCATTTAACTGGATAGTCGCCAATTACGGTGAACCGTTGGAAATTCTGTTTCTCCCGGTTCTCAAAATGCTGATCGTCATGGAAAAATTTCTCCAGTGGCTGCCCTGGTATGTGGTACTGATTGCCTTGAGTGGGCTAACTTATCTGGCCTGTCGCAGTTGGAAAGCAACGCTGGGCACGGCAGTCATGATGTTCCTGATTGGCGTTATCGGGATCTGGGATCCGGCAATGTCGACCATCGCCTTGATGCTTACATCGACGCTTTTGGCTGTCCTGGTCGGCGTTCCGGTCGGGGTTATCATGTCGCGCTCCAACACCATGCAGTCGATCACATTGCCGGTTCTCGACATTATGCAGACCATGCCGATTTTTGTCTACCTGATAC
This sequence comes from Hyphomicrobiales bacterium, assembly GCA_024225445.1. Lineage (GTDB taxonomy): Bacteria > Pseudomonadota > Alphaproteobacteria > Rhizobiales > Rhizobiaceae > JAAEMP01. Next base: position 3,011 of record JAAEMP010000084.1, read on the forward strand.
CATTCGTTATGCTGTTTGGACCGGGAAAAATTCCTGCCCTGTTGGCGACGATTGTCTTTGCCATTCCACCTGTCATACGGCTGACCAATCTTGGTATTCGCCAGGTGGATGCTGAAGTCATCGAAGGTGTGACATCTTTTGGCGCAACTCCCAGACAACGCTTGATGACAGCACAGATTCCGCTGGCAATGCCAACCATAATGGCAGGCATCAACCAGACCACGATGATGGCACTTTCGATGGTTGTCATTGCCTCAATGATCGGTGCTGGTGGATTGGGCTATCAGGTGCTTCAGGGTATTCAGCGTCTTGAGGTCAGCCGTGGACTGCTTGCCGGTCTGGGTATTGTTTTCCTCGCTATCATTTTTGACCGTATTGCACAGGCCTATGGCCGGCGAATGCAACAGCACCTTCACATGGGATCCTGATCCGATGGCAGACAAAAGCATTAAAATTACGGTTGAGAACATCTTTAAGATCTTTGGCTCCAATCCTGATTCAGTGATGGATCAGGTGCGCGCGGGAGCCAGCAAGAGTGAACTTTTGGAAAAAACCGGTCACGTCATCGGTATCCGCGATGTCAGTCTGAAGATTCCCGCCGGAGAAACCTTTGTTATCATGGGATTGTCCGGATCGGGAAAATCCACCCTTATTCGTCATTTCAATCGTTTGATTGAGCCGACTGCCGGGAAGATCATTATTGATGATGTCAATGTGATGAATTTGGGCGAAGCGGCTCTTCGTGAATTCCGCCGCAACAAAATTTCGATGGTATTCCAGCGATTTGCACTGCTGCCCCATAAAACAGTTCTGGAAAATGTTATTTACGGCCTTGTTATTGCTGGAATGAAAAAGGCTGCAGCCATTGTACATGGCATGGAGCAAATTGATCTTGTCGGTCTGAATGGCTTCGAAAACCATTATCCAAATCAGCTATCGGGTGGTATGCAACAACGGGTGGGCCTGGCGCGGGCATTAGCAACAGATGCTGAAATTCTGTTAATGGATGAAGCGTTCAGCGCGCTTGATCCGCTTATCCGCAATGACATGCAAGACCAGTTAAAGGAATTGCAGGCACGCTTGCACAAAACAATTGTCTTTATCACCCATGATCTGGATGAGGCGCTGAGAATTGGTGACACCATTGCGATATTGAAAGATGGTGAGTTACGCCAGGTTGGGTCGGGCGCCGAAATATTGCTCAATCCCGCTGATGATTATGTGGAGCGCTTTGTACGCGATGTGAACCGGGCGAGAATTGTTACCATTGGTTCTATTGCCCGACCAGCGGCTCAACTCGCCTGTTCAAAAGTTACCGCAGCCAGTTGCAAAAAATTGTTGACCACGCAGGAAGCAATAATCGTCACCGAGGCTGGAAAACCGAAAAACATAATCAGTCGTGAATTCTTTGCCAGATATGGCAGTGCCGGCCTTAAATCGAAGAAATCTGAGACTGACGATGTGGCCTGTATCAACCAGAGTGCGACATTGGAAGAGAGCTTTAGCATGTTGGCCAACAGCGATGAGATGGCAGTCGTCATCGACGAGGGATCAAAACCGGTCGGTGTTATAACGCCAAAAGTGGTATTGAAGGCGATGGCCCGATGTTAACGCAATTCAGCATGGATACCAATCAATGAGGAGGGCCAAATTGGTGTTGGCCTGCCATCACACCAATTAACTGCTTAGCGCTGCTTATTATTAAACCCGAAGGTGACAACATGTTTTCGGAATTCTGTTTGGAAATGCCAGATCGATTGGAGGATGCGCTGAGCATTCTGTCGGACATGAAAGGTACCCCTGTAGCGGGGGGGACCAATATTTTGATTGATATACGGTCGCAAAAAGAAAATCCGCCGCGCCTTGTCGCCCTGGGTGATATTGATGAGCTGCGCGGGATAAAGGTTGAAAAGGGAAGAGTTGTTGTCGGCAGCCGGACAACCATCAGCGATTTGCTGAAATCATCACAGCTCTTAAAAACCAGTCCATCGGTAATTGATGCAGCAGGGCAGTTTGCTGGCCAGATGGTGCGTAATACGGGAACGATGGGTGGTAATATTGCCTGCGCATCGCCTGCAGCTGACCTGGTGCCACCCCTTATGTCGCTGGATGCGGAAGTGAGACTTGCCAGTGCATCAGGAAGTCGGACCGTTGCCTTGCGCGACTATTATCAGGGCTACAAACAGGATGTGCGAGGGGCCGATGAGCTGGTTACACAGGTTTCATGGAACGCGCTACCGCAAAAAAGTGTGAACAGGTTCTACAAGCTGGCACGGCGCAGGGGTGACGCTATTACAGTAACTGGTGTGGCTGTCACTTTGTCTGTTTCGAATGGAAAATGCAGTAAAGCCCGCATCGCTCTTGGCGCGGTTGCCCCCACTGCAATACGCGCTGAAAAAGCTGAAAACATGCTTGAGGGACAAGTGCTCAGCGAAACACTGATAGAAGCAGTTGCCACGCAGGCGGCCGCGGAATGCAGTCCGATTGATGATGTGCGCGCCAGTGCGGATTACCGCCGCCACTCCGTGCAAATGCTGACCCGGCGTCTGATTTCTGAGGCGTGGAACAAACTTGCCCAGGAGGTAAAATCACATGTCAAATAGCAAGACGATAACGCTCAGTGTTAATGGGCGGATCAGGAGCCTGGATGTCCCCTCCCATCGAACCTTGCTTGAGGCTTTAAGGGACAGTGGCCACGTAGATATCAAACGCGGCTGCGAGAAAGGCGACTGTGGTGCTTGTGCGGTGCTTGTCGACGAAGTAGCCATAGACAGTTGCCTGACACTGGCGTGGATGTGTGAGGGTAAGGAAATCACCACGGTCTCGGGTCTTGGTGATGTGGAAAATCCTCATCCGTTGCAAACCTCATTTAAGCAATTGGGTGCAGCCCAGTGCGGGTTCTGCACGCCAGGAATGGTTGTCGCGGCCAGGAGCCTGTTGAACGACAATCCGGATCCGAGCGATGACGAAATCAGATATGCTCTAAGTGGCAATTTATGCCGTTGCACCGGATACACCAAAATCCTGGATGCGGTGAAGCATGCCGCATTGGTCATGCGTGAAGAGGGGGCAGGACAGTGAGCACCACCGGGCTTGTGGACGACAATCCACCAAACATTAAATTCAGCCAGATCGGCAAACCGTTGTCACGCACCGACGCGCCGGGAAAAGTATTTGGCAGTACCCTTTTTGCTGGCGATTACGTCATGCCAGGCATGTTGCATTTGCGCCTTGTACGCGCTGATATCGCCAGCGCAAAACTGGTGCATCTGGACGTCGAAAAAGCCCGCGCCGTGGAGGGTGTGGTTGATATTATCACCGCCCAGGACCTGCCTGCTTTGCTGGCAAAGGCTGATACTTCCGAAAAAAAAGAACAGAAACTGACAACCGATCCACAGCTATTGGTCAGCGAGCGGGTAAGATATTTCGGCGAACCTTTGGCACTGATTGCCGCCGAGACCTATGAGATCGCCGAGCGCGCTTGCCAACTGGTTGAATTCAAGCTGGATCCGTTACCCGCCGTCTACGATCCGCTTGAAGCCATGCAACCTGGTGCTCCGGTCGTTCAGGCACCAGACAATATTGTTGTAGAGCGTAAAATCAGGAAAGGTGATGCGGCTGCTGGATTGGAGAAAGCGGACTTTGTAATCGAAAATACTTTCAGGACGCCATTCCAGGAACATGCCTTTCTTGAACCGGAAGCCGGCATGGCCTGGGTTGATGAAAATGATGTGGTGAATATCCGGGTTTGCACGCAGGATATCGAGCATTTTCGCGATGTTGCAGATGCGATCGGTGTTCCCCACAACAAAATACGAATCCGCGGTGCATTTGTCGGTGGTGGCTTCGGCGGCAAGGAAGAATTTGCGCTTGAATTATATCTGGCCCTGATGGCCAGGAAAACCAGGCGTCCTGTACGTCTGGAATATTCGCGCGAAGAATCATTTGTTGCCCACGGAAAACGCCATCCATTTATCCTTCGCTATAAAACCGGCGTAACAAAGGATGGCAGGATTTGCGGGCTGGATGTGAGTATTGTTGCCGATTCCGGCGCTTATGTTTTTCTCAGCCCTAATGTCCTGCTTTACGCAGCAGTTGCATCGCCTGGCCCCTACCGGGTGGATAATTTGAATGTTCATGCTTGTGCTGTGGCGACAAACAACATGTATACCAGCGCCTTTCGTGGCTACGGAGCCTTGCAGGCTTGTGCTGCCTATGAACAGCAAATGGATGAGGTTGCCAAGTTTCTGGAAATGGACCGAATTGAATTCCGTCGCCTGAACTATCTCAAGACTGGCGAACCGATTTCCACCGGCTATGTACCGCCCAGCGCAATTTGGACCGAGCAATGTGTTGATCGTGCCTGGGCTGCACTGGGCGAGCGGATTGATTCCACAGGCCCTGTTAAAATTGGCCGCGGAATAGCCGCTTATCAACAAAGTTATGGCAAGGTCAGTGCCATGGGTGATATCTCGGAAGCCTGGGTAGGTGTGGAAACTGACGGGACGGTAATCGTCCGATCCGGGGTCGCCGATATCGGTGGTGGCCAGGTGTCTGCATTGGGCCAGATTGTGGCTGAAATATTTGGAGTTACACTTGATGATGTTGCGATTTACAAAACCGATTCAGCCCTGACTCCCTTATCAGGCAGGACTGCCGCAACCCGTACCCTTTACATGACCGGCAATGCAACAAAACAGGCGGCCGCTGCCATACATTCCAGGCTGGCCGGGCGTGCCGCGTTGGAATTGGGAGTGCAGGCTGATGAAATAGATATGGTCAACAACAAAGTCTTTGTTTCGGCAAAACCTGAAATCTGCATGAGCTTCAAGGAACTGGTAAATATCTGCGCTGCTGAAGGTATACATCGTTCGCAACTGGCGATTTTTCGTGCACCATTTTCGGACATAATTGATCCGCAAACCGGACAGGGACAGGCACATCCCGATTATGTATATGGTGCTCATGCGGCTGAAGTATCGGTTGATACAGAAACCGGAGAAGTGCATGTGTTAAGGAGCATTGCAGCCCATGATATCGGGCAGTGCATTAATCGGGCGGCAGTGGAAGGTCAGATTGAAGGGGGTGCTCAAAACGGTCAGGGTTTCGCCCTGAGTGAAGAGATGTTATATGAACAGGGCAAACTGGTTACCCCGTCTCTCAGCGAATATCTGATGCCAACATCAATGGATATGCCGAGGGTTGAAACTATTATTCTGGAATCTCGAAGTGGTATCGGTCCTTTCGGGGCCAAGGGAATCGGCGAGCCTGCCATGACACCGGTGGCGCCAGCCATTGCAAACGCGGTTGCTGATGCCATCGGCGTACGGGTTTTTGAAATGCCGATCACACCGGAACGCATAGTCAACGCATTGAAGCAGCAACGCAGGTAGATTGGCACTATTGGGCTTGTGAAATCATGCCAGTTCGACCTTGCCATTTGAGTTGCTTGGCTGTTGAAAATGGGCTTTGGATCCGCCAAACAGGCAATTTATCCACTATAGTATTGAATTTAATGCGCCAACATTCTCATGTCAGGTATTTGGCTTTCCAACCTTGTGTCTAATGGGTGCACGGCTGACTTCATCATTCTCCAAAATAAGTTTGGTTAAAAGTTCAGTCAATTTGGCGTTTTCTGTTTCTCCCAACGGATCAACAAAACGCTTTTGTGCTCTAATCATAGCGGGTTGAACCGCATCGACAAAGGCGCGTCCTTGTTTGGTAATCCTGGCAACCTTTGTACGCTTATCTGCGGTATTAGCTGGACGGTCAACAAGGCCACGCCGCTCCAATCTTCGTACCACATCGGCAACTGTAACACGATCAACACCAATCCGTCTGGCAATTGACACCAAATCCGATGTTTCGCTGTCTTTCAACACTGTCAGTACACCAAATTGCACAGGGGTAACATTGAATTCCCGGCACTCTTCCAAAAACATTGCAACGTGTATTTGATGCAGCCGGCGGATTAAAAATCCCGGGCGATTCCATAAATCGTAATAATCAAATTCATGCGAATCTTCCTTATTCATAATTGATACCACTCTCGCTATTTTGCTGATCAGGCGTGTCGATCCTGTTCATTATTGTGAATACTCAATTCCGGCAATTTATGAAAGAGTAAAACTTCCAGGGGCATCAATGAAACAACGGTGCCAGCGGTTCAAAATAAATTGTCATGCCTGAGAATTCTTTCCGAAGAAGCTCATATTATCTCATTTGGTATTGACTGGCAAATAAAAAGGAAGTATACTACCTATTACAAATTTGATTTAACTGCAATTCGATGAGGTGGCCGCATGGGCTGGACTATTGGGGTTGATGTTGGTGGCACGTTCACTGATTTTTACGCGGCTAACGACGAGGCAGGAATATACCATGTCCATAAAACCTCGTCGACACCGGCGAATCCGGCTGATGCCATATTGAATGGCCTCCGTGCATTGTGTGAAAAATATGATATCGAAATGGACCAGATCGAGCGTCTGTCCCATGGAACTACCGTTGGCACCAACGCATTAATTCAGCGCACAGGCAGCCGCGTGGCACTGGTGACGACGAAAGGGTTTCGTGATCTTCTGGAAATTGGTCGCCAGACCCGGCCGCACATGTATGATTTGCAAAAAGATCACCCAGCGCCGCTGGTGGAGCGTGAGCATCGGATCGAGTTGAATGAGCGTATCGGTGCACAGGGAGAAATTGTTCGGGCACCGAGTGATAAAGATATCGCAACAGCAGTTGACGAAGTTATCGCGGCCGGTGCAGCCGCCTGTGCCATTGGATTCCTGTTTTCCTTCCGCAACGGGATCCATGAACAGAAATTTGCTGCCGCTTTGAGAGCGCGTGCACCGGACATCGCGATCTCCATATCATCAGAAGTTCAACCGGAGTTTCGCGAATATGAGCGCCTCTCCACCACCGTCCTGAATGCCTATCTGCAACCCGTTATGTGGAAATATATGCAAACGCTGGAGCAGGGAGTGGGCGAACTCGCCCCCGAATCCAGTCTTGGCATCAACCAGTCCAGTGGCGGTCTCATGTCAGTGGAGCGTTCGCGGGAATATCCGGTTCGTACCGCACTTTCAGGCCCGGCTGCAGGTGCTGTGGGTGCAGCCCATGCTGCTCGTCAAACCGGGCGCCGCAATATTATCACGCTGGACATGGGTGGCACCAGTGCCGACGTTGCCCTGATCCGCGACTATAAGGTTGACCTCGCTTTTGACCGCGACGTTGCCGGGTTCCCCATTCGCATGCCCTGTGTCGATGTTGAGACCGTTGGCGCAGGCGGCGGATCAGTTGCCTGGTTTGACCGGGATGGTTTGCTGAAGGCAGGTCCCAAAAGTGCCGGAGCCTATCCTGGTCCTGCATGCTATGGCAATGGCGGTGATCAACCGACAACAACAGATGCCAACTTGCTGCTTGGGCGTCTGTCTTCGCGTGGATTGCTGGATGGCGATATGGGGCTGGATCCAGAATTGTCGCGTGCCGTTTACAAACCCATTGCCGATCGGCTTGGTTTTTTGCCCGAACGCACGGCCCACGGGGTTCTGGGTATTGTTGTTGCCAATATGGTGCGAACTATCCGCACAATTTCGGTGGAACGCGGTCACGATCCACGGGATTTTGTGCTGATGCCGTTTGGTGGTGCCGGCCCGCTGCATGCCCGTGATGTCGCCGTTAGCCTTGGTATAAACGAAATGGTTGTTCCCGCCGCTCCCGGCATCGTCTGCGCGCAGGGTCTTCTGGTGTCCGACCTCAAGGAAGATATTGTTTCCAGCCGCAGGTTTGGATTGGACGACGAAGGCATTAAAGTACTGGCGCTCACCCTTGAAGAATTGCACGAACGCGCACTCAGTTGGTTCGAAACAGAAAAAGCCCCCCTTGATGGGCGTCGTGTCGAATTGGTAGTCGATGCACGTTATGTTGGCCAGAATTTTGAACTGGCCGTCCCCGTTGCAAGTGGCCAAACGCTGGGATGGGCTGATGTTCCAAATACCGCGGAAATGCACGCAGCATTTTGCCGGGCGCATGAAGTTGCTTACGGTCATGCCAGCGAGAGCGATCCGATCGAGATTGTCAATGTTCGGTTGTCTGCCAGCGCAAGACTGCACCAGTTTGAAGACAAACCGGATGTCGTCGGCGACCCTGGAAAGCCAACACCACGAGACAGACGCCAGGTATATTTTGCCGCTGATCGGTCAGTCGAAGCACTGATTTATGATCGAGCCGAGATGTGTCCGGGCCAAAGCATAAAAGGCCCTGCAATTATTGAACAGATGGATACAACGACGCCGGTCTATCCCGGAGATATCGCTGAAATGACCCCCGACGGGCACTTAATCATCACGATTGGCGAGGAGGGCAAATCATGAGCCGTGAACCAGTAGAACTCGATCCTATCAGCCTTGAGATTATCGCAAACGGATTGCGCTCAATAGCAGATGAATGTTTCGTCGCGCTGATGCGATCGTCATTTTCAACCAATATCAAAGAGCGTAAAGATCACTCGATTGCCATCGTCGACAAAAAAGGCCGTCTTGTTGTCCAGGCAGCGCTGACGCTTCCCATTCACATCGCATCAATGGGTGGTTTAATGCGTTGTGTATTGGAAAAATACGGCGATGATATTCATCCTGGCGATATATTTGTTGCCAACGATCCGCACACCGCTGGCGGCACCCACTTGCCGGATATTAATTACGCTATGCCGATCTTTGTCGAAAGCGAGATAGTGGCCTTTATCTGTAACATTGCCCACCACGCCGATATTGGCGGCATGGTTCCGGGTTCCATGGCTGGCGGTATGTCCGAAATCTATCAGGAGGGATTGCGCTTGCCGGTCGTCAGGCTGTTCAGCAAAGGCGAGATGCAGACCGACATTATGGATATCATGTTGCTGAATGTACGTGTTCCAGAGGAACGTCGTGGTGATCACAATGCACAGATTGCCTCTTGCAAACTGGGAGTACGCCGTTTTCTGGAAGTGGTCGAAAATCATGGCTTGACAAATGTGCTAACAGCATTTGATGAAATTATCAGCCGCACAGCAACCCGTATGCGTGCCGCAATTGCCGAAATTCCCGACGGAGTATATCGTTTCGATGACTTTATGGATGCCGATGGCATCAGTACATTTGATATACCCATTTGCCTGTCACTGACGGTCCAGGGTGAGAAGATCCACCTGGATTTTGCTGGCACCAGTCCCCAGGTCAAGGGCAATATCAACACAACGATGAATGCGGTCCAGGCCAGTGTGAATTATGCCCTGATTGCCGCGCTTGATTCAGAGATGCCCAGTAATCAGGGCGTGCTGGATGTAGTCGACATAGATGTGGAACCGGGAACATTGCTGAATTGCGTATTTCCGGCGCCGGTCGCTGCAAGGGCACATGCCTGCCAGCGTGTGATTGATGTGGTTTTGGGTGCGTTGTCAAAGGCGCTGCCCGACAATGTTATTGCTGCTGCTAACGGAGCCAATACGACTGCCGTTTTTTCCGGCGTCGATCCCAGAACGAACAAACCCTATCTTTATTTCGAAACTCTTGGCGGGGGCATGGGTGCGCGTGCCACAAAAGATGGCAAGGACGGGGTTCAGGTTGGCATTACCAACACGTCGAATCTGCCTGTGGAATCAATCGAGCAGGAATATCCGCTACGGGTTGAGGAATACAGTTTTGTCGAAGATTCTGGCGGGGCCGGGAAATTCCGTGGCGGTATGGGGCTGCGCCGGGTTTTAACGCCGGTAGATCATGAATGCGTGTTTAATGGAGCAGGTGAACGGTTTCGATATCAGCCCTGGGGACTATTCGGTGGTGAGGCGGGGGCTTCTGGCCGGTTCCTGATCCGCGATAGTGACGGTGAACGGCGGCTGGATGACAAGCCCGGTGAAGTACATGTGGGCCTTGAAACCCGCATTGTCGTTGAGACACCCGGTGCAGGCGGCTATGGCGCTCCGGCGGAACGATCAGCCGAGAATGTTGAGCAGGACCAGCGAAGCGCAAAATATTCGCCGGCATTCATTCAACGCCACTACCCAACAGCAAACTAACAAGAGGGACAAAAATATGCGTGTATATTCCATGGTCCGGCCAAAGAAGCTGTCTGAGATACCAGAAGCAATGGCAAGAGCTGAACGGTTGGGTTACGATGGCACAACTTTGCTTGAGTTAACTGTGCCACCAACATTGTCCGCTGCAGCTGGAGCGATGATCACCGAAAATATCAAGATGTTGTCCGGTGTTTTTGTCGCCTTTCCTCGCAGCCCGATGGCCACAGCATATGACGCCTGGTCAATCAACGAGCTTTCAGGTGGGCGGTTCCAGTTGGGTATTGGTTCTCAGATCAAAGCCCATCTGACCCGGCGATTCGGCATGGATTTCCAACCGCCCGTACGCCGGATGAAAGACTATATTAAGGCAATGGGGGCAATTTGGGATTGCTGGCAAAACGGTACCAAGCTCGATTATGATGGCATATATTACAAGCACAACCTGATGATCCCCTATTACAATCCCGGCCCGTTGGAAACAGGGCTTCCAGAAATCCACCTTGCCGCGATTAACAAATTTATGTGCAGGTTATGCGGCGAACTGGCTGACGGTCATTTGCCGGGTGATCCGATTACCTGGAAATGGCACGAAGAAGTCATGTTGCCCAATATTGAAATTGGTTTGGAACGATCCGGCCGGACCATGAAGGATCTGGATCTAGGTGGATACGGCTTTATCGGTTGTGCGACCACGGATGCGGGGCTTGATCGAATGGCCATCGGGTTGAAAGAAAGGGTCGCCCTTTACGCTTCGACACCCGAATATGCCGAAATGCTGGAGATGCACGGTTGGGATGTTGGCGTTGGAGATTTCATTGAATTATCCCGCCAGAACAAATGGAAGGAAATGGGTAATCTTGTTTCCGACAAAATGCTTGAAGCCTATTCCGTAATTGCCAAACCTGATGATCTTCCAGCAGCACTGAAAAAACGATACGGCGGCAAAGTGAACCGAATTCAGATTGACGAGACATGGTTCGATGGATTGTCGGATGATCAGGTTGCCAAACTGGTGAGTGAAATCAAGAAAATCTAGGGGAATGAGATGTCGGAAAATCAGTCTGAGGACGCCAGCACGCGTGACTATGCGAGCGAGGAATGGGCGCGCCTTTGTGCCCGTGATCCCATGGCATTGGCTATCGCTGAACCAGAACGTGAAATCACCGTGGAAGAGCTCATCACGCAGTCCCGGATTCGTGCCGGCCAACTGATTGCCCAGGGCGTTACGCCTGGAAGCCGTGTCATCGTTGCCAGGCCCAATTCCATCGAATTTGTTGTAGATTATCTGGCGATACGTCTGTGTGGTGCGGTTCTGGTCAATTTGCCTTGGTCGTCGGGCACCAGCATTACTGAACTTGCCGAAATTCTTGACGCCAGCTGCGTAATTCTAACCGAGCATCTTGTCGGCGATAATCCACTATTCGACCGCCTCGGTGATCGAAGATTTCGCCCCGATGAAGATGCTACGATGGGACCGGCGGAACCGGCTGCACGATATGCGGACGAACTCGCTTGGCTTGCGTGTACCTCTGGCACAACCGGTACACCAAAGGCTGCTATGCATACCGGATCAACGCTCGAGCGGCAAAGCGAAGTCTTTGCACAACATTTTGGTTTGACGAAGGACGATCCGATCCTTGTCTCCTCTCCGGTTGGCCATGCTGTGTCGCTGTTGTTTGGCGTGCGTTTCTCACTGTTGCTCAATTCGGTTATGGTGCTTGTACCACGCTGGAAAATTGAAACTGCGGTTGATCTCATTCAGCGCTATGGCTGCACCTTCACCGTTGCCCCCACACCATTCCTGGTGGACGCGGTGACTTTTGCGGAAACCCATGGAGCAGAAAGGCTGAAGACGCTTCGGTTTTTTCCATCCGCTGGAGCGCCGGTTCCGCGTTCCCTGGTTTTGCGCGGGTTGAAAGCAATGCCAAATTGTCAGGTCTGGTCCTATTTTGGTACGTCAGAAGCAGGAGCGGTCACCGCTGTTCCCCTTGATGCGCCAATGGACAAGCGATTGGAGACAGATGGAACTGCCATGCCCGGCACAACAACACGTATCGTCGATGGTGAACTTGAATTACATAGTCCCGAACAGATGATGAGCGGTTACTGGAGCGGTGATCCCGATGGCCGATTGAAAACGGATGGATGGTACGCAACCGGTGATGCGGCTGAACAACGCCCGGATGGATATATCAAGATGATTGGTCGCGCCCGTGACATCATTCTGCGGGGCGGTGAGAATATCTCTCCACTGGAGATCGAGAATGTGCTGCTTGGTCATGATGCCATAACAGATGTTACAATTGTCGGATATCCCGACGACCGGCTGGGTTCGCGATTGGCCGCGGTTGTCGTGGCCGCAAACCCGGTGACGCTCGAGCAGCTTCGCGCCCATTGTCAAGATTACGGGTTGGATAAGGCAAAGTGGCCCGAGTTCATGACTGAAATTGAAGAAATTCCTCTCTCCGCTATCGGCAAAGTGCTGCGCGGTGATCTGGAGGAGTATGTATTGGAAAAAATTGAAAACCAGTCGTCGACTTAGTCAGCGATTGCCTATCGGAGCACATAACAATGGATAAAGTACAGGTCGGTCTACATATCGATGGTGACCTCTGGGAGCCGGAGCAAATAACCCAAGTGGAAGATCACGGTTTTGATATCATGACCACTGGTGAACATATTCTGTTTTTTCGTCCGATCCTGGATACGGTTACGGTTCTGGCTTATGCGGCAGCGGTCACCAAACGTATCAAATTGGTGCCTTCGACGATAATTTTGCCGCTTCGTCATCCCACAATGATGGCCAAGGAACTGACCTCAATAGATTTGTTATCAAAAGGACGGCTGATTGCTTCGGTTGGGATAGGCGGCGACTATCCCCGCGAGTTTCATGCCTGTGGCATTTCTATGAAAGAACGCGGCGTTCGGGCCAATGAGTCGCTTGAGATCATTCGCAAATACTGGACCGGTGAGCGCTTCGATTATCAGGGCAAGATATTCCAGCTCGAAGATGTAGATATGCTTCCAGCCCCACATCAACCAGGCGGTCCACCTATATGGGTGTGTGGACGCAGCGAACCTGCCATGCGCCGGGCCGCCAGACTTGGCGATGGCTGGCAGCCCTACATGTATACACCAGATTTGCTTGCCGAATCCGTCGACAAGGTCAAAGGCTATGCAGATGACATCGGGCGTGAACTGAACGACGATTTTGCCTTCACAAGTTTTGTTTATATAAGCATGCATGATGATGTCCAGGAGGCCAGAAATCGCGCAATTGAACAACTGACCTATCGCTTCAACATGCCGTTTGAAAAGATCGTCGACAAATATTGCGCCTATGGCCCGGCCGACCGGATAATTGAAAACCTCAAGCAGTATGTTGACGCTGGCGCAAACCATCTCATCGTGGCGTTGGTGATGCCGCCGGAAGAACGTATGGAATATGTCGAGCGGTTTGCAACGACGATATTGCCTGCCATTCAGAACATGAAAACAGTCTGAGAGGCATTCGATGAATCAACAATTAGAAATTGAGGATATTCAGGAACTGATAGACAAATCAAGCTTTCATCAGTTGTTCCGTCCTGAAGTGCTCGACATCGATTATGATGAACTCAAGTTGGTTATCAAAATGAAAATGAGTGATGTGTTGGAACGCCAGCCCGGTACCGATCAATGGCACGGAGGGGCTATTTCCGCAATCGTTGATACCGTGGGCTGTTATGGTCTGGCCATGCTTGCAGGCGAACCTTTGCCCACCATCAATTTTCATACCGATTATCTTCGGCCGGCATTCAATACCGACTTAACCGCCACTGCGCGCATTCGCAAATCCGGAAAATCAATTGCGGTTGTCGACGTTGATATTGATGACGATGCGGGGAAGTTAATCGCTGTAGGCCGGGCCTGTTACTCCTCCCAGATGTGGCAAAATCAGAAATAGTTTTTGTAACTGAAACAAAGAATGATGAGGGAATCTAAAATGAGCGAAAAGATTGCTATAATTGGTGGCACAGGTGCGTTGGGTTCAGGTCTCGCGCTTCGCTGGGCTCAGGCTGGTCACAAGGTGATCATTGGTTCGCGTGATGGCGGTAGAGCAGTTGGCGCTGCAAGAGAATTGTCTGCGTTGGTGAAAGAAGAAATCACCGGAATGGAAAATTCGGACGCCGCAGCCAGCGGCGATATTGTTGTAATGACCGTGCCTTACGCCAGTCACCCTGCGACGCTGGCCGCCATTCGGCCACACCTGGACGGTAAAATTCTGATTGACGTTACCGTCCCGCTTATGCCGCCAAAAGTGCGCACGGTACAACTGCCGGAGGGAGGGTCGGTCGCCAAAGCGGTTCAGGAAACTCTCGGAAGTGAAGTCCGGGTGGTTTCGGCATTTCAGAATGTTGCGGCTGCCCATTTGGTGGATCTTGATCATGCGATCGATTGCGATGTGCTGGTTTGTGGCAACGATCCCAAGGCCCGTGGCAAGGTTATTGAATTGGCAAAAGATGCCAGTATGAAAGCCTGGCATGCGGGGCGCATTGACAATTCTGCAGTAGCTGAGGCGTTGACTTCCGTGCTGATATTCATCAACGGTAGTTATAAAATCGATGGCGCAGGAATTCGTATAAGCGGCACTCCAGCTCCTGTCGACACCGATTAAAACAACTATGTGGTATCCTGCATGACCGATCAGTTGACCCTTGAGGCAATACACAATGTTCCATTGATCCGTCCGGGCGATGATCTCTCGCTGATCATTACTAATGCGCTGCAGGAAAGCAATTTGGTCTTGCAGGATGGCGACATACTGGTGTTGGCACAAAAAATTGTTTCAAAAGCAACCGGGCGTGTTGTGGATTTGCGTGAAGTGCATCCGGGTCGGCGGGCCTTGGAACTGGCAGAGGAGACGGACAAGGATCCCCGGTTGGTTGAAGTCATTTTGAGCGAGAGCAAATCGGTAATACGCAAATCTCCCGGCATTTTGATTACCGAACACAAACTCGGCTGGATCATGGCGAATGCAGGCATCGATGCTTCAAATGTAAGTGCTGACAGTGTTGAAGATAATATTTTGCTGTTACCCGAAGCCCCGGATAAATTCTGTGAACTATTGCGCGATCAGTTGCGTTCACTCCTTCAGGTTGACGTCGGTGTCCTTATCAACGACAGCTTCGGCCGTCCCTGGAGAATTGGTACAACCGGTGTGGCTCTGGGGGCCGCCGGCCTGACGAGTTTGTGGGACCGCCGGGGCGAACAGGACTTGTTTGGCCGTGAACTGAAGGTTAGCCAACAGGCAATCGGTGACGAATTGGCCGCCGCTGCATCACTTTTGCAGGGGCAGGGCGCAGAAGGAAAGCCGGTCATTTTGGTGCGTGGTTTAAAACTGGGTGAGGTAACCAGACCACCAGCAAATCCCGCTGCCGATCTTATCCGCAACGTTTCCGAGGACTTGTTTCGATGAATGCAGGCTCCGTCATAGCACTATCAGGTGGAGTGGGAGGTGCCAAACTGGTCCTGGGATTGTCACATGTCGTGCCATCCGGACAATTGACGGTCGTCGCCAATACCGGAGATGATTTTGATCATCTGGGTCTTCGCATATGCCCGGATATCGATACTGTGATATACACCCTGGCAGACTTGGCAAATCGGCAGCAGGGCTGGGGCCGGGCGGAAGAAACCTGGACATTTATGCAGGTCCTCCGGGATCTGGGTGGCGATGAATGGTTCAATCTTGGCGATGGTGATCTGGCCCTACATGTTTTGCGCACAAATCGACTCAATAATGGCGCAAATCTCAGTGAGGTAACTGCTGAAATCACCAAATCCTTTGGCATTGAAGTGAAGATTCTGCCGATGAGTGATGAACCGGTGTCGACGATGGTCGAGACGCCAGAAGGTATGCTTGCTTTTCAGCATTATTTCGTCCGTGAACACTGTGAACCGGTAGTAACGGGTTTTGATTTCAAGGGCATTGAGGACGCGAAGCCTAATCCGGCTTTAATACCGGTACTGGCTTACAAAACCGATGCGATCATCATCGCCCCTTCCAACCCTTTTGTCAGTGTCGATCCGATCTTATCCGTGCCTGGTTTGCGTGATATGTTACGCCAATGCGGCGCGCCGATCATCGCGGTTTCACCAATCGTTGGTGGAGATGCAATCAAAGGTCCAGCGGCGAAGATGTTGGTCGAAATGGGACTGCAATCTTCAGCGCTTGAAATAGCGCGGCATTATCAGGGATTTATAGATGCTCTTGTTATTGATGAAAAAGATGCCGATCTTGCCCCGGCAATTCTGGCCATGGGAATTGAAGCATGTGTCGCACCGACTGTCATGAAGGATCTAGATGACCGTATTCAATTGGCGAAAGTTACGCTCGAACTCGCCTCCCGTTTAAATGGGGGACTTGCACGTTGACCGACATCATCATCCCCATCAAAAACCTTTCATTCGCCAAGATGCGCCTGGCTGGCATATTGACCCCCTCGATGCGTGGCGAGCTTGTGCTGGCCATGCTGGAAGACTTGCTTGGGGTTGCGAGCAAACTTGAACCTAACCAGATATGGGTAGTGGCCAGTAATGATGCCGTATTCGATGTCGCCCGTAAATTTGGTGCATTACCAATCCGGGAAATCCGCGCCCGGGGTTATAATGCCGCCGTCAATTTGGGTATCGCGATGTTACCGGAAAACACCAATGTGGCCATCCTGCCAGGAGATATTCCGCTGGCCAGGGGAGATGAAATTGCTACACTGATCGCACCTGCAAATCAACAGGTACCAACCATACGCCTTGCCCCCGCTCACGACCGAAAAGGGACCAACGGACTGTTTTTATCTGGCAAGTGTTTAATATCTTCAGGCTTTGGCGTTGATAGTTTCAGCCGCTACATGAGTGCCTCGCGTAGTATCGGGGTCGAGCCGGAAGTGCTTGATACACCGTTTCTGGCACATGACATCGATACACCCGACGATCTGTATGATTTTGCATCCCTATGCACCGATGGTACCACAGGTGAATTTCTGCGTTCTGTCGATCTACCTCTTTTTGACCTGATACCTAAAAAGGGGATGGCATGAATATTATCGACAAAAATTTTAGCGATGTAACCGTTGGTTTGCAGGAAACCGAGGTTTTGAATCTATCTGGAATGCCGTTGGACATGTTATTGACGCAGGCCGCGGACCTGCGTGATCGGGGGCACGGACCGCTTGTTGGTTATTCACGAAAAGTATTTATTCCGCTGACCCAATTATGCCGTGATGTCTGCCACTATTGCACTTTCGCCAAGGCTCCAAAGAAGCTTGAGGCCGCATATCTCAATCCAGATCAGGTGCTGGCAATTGCCCGCGCCGGGCAAAAGGCAGGGTGCAAGGAAGCCCTGTTCACGCTGGGAGACAAACCCGAACTTCGTTACTCCACCGCCCGCAAGGCTTTGGAAAAAATGGGTTATGCCAGCACCATTGAGTATTTGTCTGCAATGGCTGAACTGGTATTTCGCGAAACAGGATTGCTGCCCCATCTGAATCCTGGTGTGATGAATTCCGAAGAGATTGCAGCCTTGCGCAAGGTTTCGGTTTCCATGGGAATAATGCTGGAAAGCACTTCACCACGTCTGTTGCAAAAAGGCGGATGTCATTTTGGCTCGCCGGATAAAGATCCGCTGGTTCGTCTGGAAACCATCGCAGAAGCCGGTCGCCAGAATGTACCATTCACCAGCGGGATATTAATTGGCATTGGCGAAACACGGCGTGAACGGATCGAAAGCCTGTTGGCGCTTCGCGATCTGTATGAACGGTATGGTCATTTGCAGGAAATTATCATTCAAAATTTTCGCGCCAAGCCTGATACCCTCATGGCGGATGCGCCGGAACCTGATCTGACAGAGCTGCAGTGGACCATTGCGGTTGCCCGGATAATATTTGGCCCTGAAATGAACATTCAGGCGCCGCCCAATCTGTCGCAAGGTTGCGCGCAGGACTTGATTGCTGCGGGCATCAATGATTGGGGGGGAGTGTCACCGGTGACGCTAGACCATGTGAATCCGGAAGCACCATGGCCGCATCTGGATGATCTTGCCTGCGATACCGCATCGGCTGGCAAATTGCTGGTCGAGCGATTGGGCATATATCCTGCATTTGCCGGTGCCGGCCAAACATGGCTTGATCCCCTCTTCCTGGCCCCGGTACTGTCCGCCATAGATGCGGATGGTCTGGTACGTAACGATGAATGGACGCCAGGTGATGCCCTAGTGAGCTTACCGCAGATCCCATCCACACCGGGTTTCATCAGCGATGGAAATTTTGACCGGGCTCTCGACAAGGCCTTGAATGGGGATGATCTGAATGAACATGAAATTTGTCGCCTGTTTGCCGCGAGAGATGGTGAAGTTGGACAGATAACCCAGGCTGCTGACAATCTTCGCCAGAAAGTCTGTGGAGATACTGTCAGTTATGTGGTTACGCGTAACATCAATTATACCAATATTTGCTATTTTAAATGCCGGTTTTGCGCTTTTTCAAAGGGCAAGATGAGTGAAAACCTGCGTGGCCGTCCCTATGATTTAAGCCTTGAAGAGATTACATCGCGGGCTCGCGATGCCTGGGATCGTGGGGCTGTGGAAGTATGTCTGCAGGGTGGAATTCATCCAAAATACACCGGACAGACTTATCTGGATATCTTACATGCGATCAAGTCAGAGTTACCGGATATGCATGTGCATGCGTTTTCTCCATTGGAAATACAACAGGGAGCCCAAACCCTTGATATTTCAATTGGTAATTTTCTTGGCCGGCTGATCGATGCCGGATTGGGAAGCTTACCCGGCACTGCTGCCGAAATTCTTGACGATGAAGTACGCATGAATTTGTGCCCGGATAAACTGAATACCGCCGAATGGTTTGAGGTTATCGACACCGCCCACAGACTGGGGCTGAAATCTACCGCAACCATTATGTTTGGACATATCGATCAGCCCGAACACTGGGCACGCCACCTTTTGGGCTTACGCAACCAGCAAAAACGTACCGGTGGTTTCACCGAGTTGGTACCGCTGCCGTTTGTGCATATGGAATCTCCGATTTACCTCAAGGGCAGATCGCGATGCGGCCCGACCTGGCGTGAGACATTGCTCATGCATTCCATTGCCCGCCTTGTACTGCATCCGCATATTCCCAACATTCAGACATCATGGGTTAAACTTGGTCAGGACGGGGTAGCAGCTTGCCTTGCCGCAGGTGTCAACGATCTGGGTGGGACATTGATGGACGAAAGTATAACCCGCTCCGCAGGTTCTGAACATGGTCAGGAGATGACGCCCGAATCGATGGAAGCGTTGTTGGCCAAATCAGGCAGACCATCGCGGCAGCGTACAACCCTTTATGCCGATGCACATTTAGAGCGCCGTGCGGCATCGTTTGCCCAGAAGGCATGATTGTGCCAAAGATGTGCGCCCGCAATAACAGCACTCCGGGAACTCTCAGTTTCCATCCCGGTGATACGAATCGTCACTCATCAACCAATCAGGTTTGGTAACCAGGTAGCGATGCCAGGGAATGCGACAATAACAGCGATACCGGTCAAAAACAGTATGACAAACGGCCATATTGCCTTGTAGACATCGCCAATTGTCATATCGGGCACAACCGCCTTGAAGGCAAACAGGGTGTAGCCGAATGGTGGCGTTATGGCTCCCAGCGTAATATTGATCAGGAACAGCAGCCAGAACCATACGGGGTCAAATTCAAGACTGTTGACCACCGGTTGATAGATCGGAATAGTCAGCAGGATGACCGCAATAGTGTCGATGAACATGCATAGAATAAACGGCACAGCAAGCATTATCACCAACATTGCCAATGGACCGAAACCGAGGTTTGCCACAAGTTCAACCAGTTCGCTAGTCGCCCCGGTAAAGGCCAATAATTGGGTGAACATTTTCGACATCGCCATGATGGCGAGGATCATCGCCGAAACGGTGATCGAAGCCATCACCGAATCCCAGATCATTCTGAAACCGAGATTGCGATATATGGCCGCTGTTATCAGTGCGCCGACAACACCTGTCGCTGCGGATTCTGACGGAGTAGCAATACCCATCAGGATGAATCCCATCACCGAAAAAATCACTATCGCAAAAGGAAGGATGCGAACCAGCGCCATTATCAATTCGCCCACTGAGGTATCACCACGTTCTGATGAGACATTGGCTGGAGCGAGTTTTGGATTGACGGCTATGCGAACAAAAACATAGACCAGGAATATTCCGCCGAGTAACAAGCCGGGAATAATGCCGGCGATCAACAGTTTTGCGATCGATACATCGGCGATTGATCCAACAATAATCGCCAGCAGGCTGGGTGGAATAATAGGTGCAAGGCTGGCGCCGCTGACAATCAATCCTGCGGCAATGTCACGGTCATAGCCACGTTTCATCATGCCTGGCATTGTAGCGCGACCCAGCATGGCAGCCACCGCCATGGCAACGCCGGACAATGCGCCAAATACCGCTGATAGTACCACAACCAATACGTACTGGCGTCCACGTACACGACCTACGAGTTTGTCTATTGAATCAAACAGAACATCCATGGTTCCGGATCGAAACAACAATTCTCCCATCAGGATAAACAATGGAATAGAGGCCAGAGAGGTGATTGAAACTGTATCAAGAACACTGTTTGCAAACATCGGGAATCCGGCTGGACCGATTATGGCATAGATACCTGTCAGAATAGCAAACAGGAAGGCAAGAAATATCGGGGCACCAGACAAAAGAAGTGCGAACAATATCGCGATGCCGAGAAGAAGAGTCGTATACCATTCCATCAGCCCGCACTCCCTGAGAAATGACTTTCAACATTACGCTGAGAGGGCGGCGCATAGCGAAGCATATAAAGTGAACTGAGCGCCAATCCAAAAGTGATAAAGCTGGAGATCCACCATTGTGGTACCGGGATAATTGCCAGGGTCTCGATGTTCTTGGTGAACTGGCGTAGGTTCTCCTGGAAGCTGATATAGGTGGCCAGTGAGAGACAGGCAAAGCCGATCAGGCTGATGATTGTATGCACGAAATCGGCGATACGTGTGGGAATAACATCAACAATGATCGTTACTGCTACGTGGCCTTTTTCTTTGGTGACTTTAGGCAAAGCCAGAAATACCGAAGCGGCCAGGGCATATGACACAAAATCGCTGACCCAGGCGGTCGGTGAATTGAACATGTAACGGGTTACGACTTCATAAACATAAAAAGTGACGATGCTGATCAGCCCGATAGCCGCCAAAACTGCCGCAATCTCGGTCAGCCAGTCGTGGATTGACATCAGCTTTTCAAGAATGTTCTTCATGATGCACCTCAATATGTTTTGTGTTTAATACAACACCATAGGCGGTCCCTGGGAATTCAGTAAAAGAAGAACCGCCGCAGGGTACCTGCGGCGGAACATTTGGTAAACGTGTTTTACATGCCTTTGGAGGCTACGAAATCACGGAATGCCTCGCCGGTTGAACCGGATTTTTCGATGGCTACCTCCATCGCACGGTCGGCAAACAACTTGTTTGCTTCTGCAAGGGAATAACCGATGCTGGTTGTTTTGGCACCTGCTTTTACCATTGCAGCGTTTTCTTCAACCAACAAATTGTTGAAAATACCAATGGTATCCTGTTCCAGCTTGTGGCCAGCTTCGAGCATTGCCTTTTGGGTATCCGCATCAAGAGCATTCCATTTGTCCAGGTTCATCATGATGAGATAGGACACGGTGCCAAAAGCAGGCTCTGCCAGATAGGGTGCGACCTCGTGGAACTTGAAGCCTACTGCGCCAACACTTGGCCAGACCAGGCCGTCGATAACACCTTTTTCGGTTGCTGAATACAATTCACCGAACGGGATAACCACCGCTGTGCCGCCAAGCGAACCGACAATTGTGTTGTAGGAAGGCAGCGCACGGATTTTCATTCCGTTCAGTTTTTTGTCGGCGTCCATTGCATTCTTCAGGAAGAAACGGAAACCGGTGGTCGCAGTTGGAATTGAAAGAACCTTGAGGTTCTGGGTTTCCTGATAATGCTTATCAACCCAATCCCATACACCACTGGCCCGGCGCTTCTCGATGTCGCCGTCAACGGCGTCGATTGCTGCCCCGATCCCGGTGGTTCCTGTATGATAAAGACCGTGCGTGTAAATCAAATCAAAAACACCGGCCGATACCGGCTGCAATTGCTTGCCCCCTGGAACAACTTCCGGACCGCTTGGCTTGATCGAAACTTTGCCACCGGTCATTTCTTTTACCAGTTTGATATAACCGTAGGCCATATTGGCAGTGCCTGAGTGGTTTGCGCCCCAGGCGGTCAGCATTTTCATATCGGCGGCCATGGATGCCGTGGCTGACATTGTCAAACCAATTGCAGTGGCCATTAAAGTTTTCAGAAGTTTATTCATTTCCTCACTCCGGGTTGGGTTTAAATTCGCAGCTGTTCCCGCTGTTCGTGCCAGTACTCAGATTCACACATCGACGTAATTTGGTACCACAATCACCATATTATGGAGTATACTTCCTATTTTGTCGACTCTTTATTTTTCTTCTGTATTTGTACTGTGTTCTGAAGTGCGGCCGTTTGGCGTTTTAACATGTTCTCCACAAAAACAGGGAGTAACGCAGCCGAGTTTGAATTTACCACGAAAGGCAGCAATGGGTCGACACTGATGCCTGCCCAATTTTGAGGTTAAATTTCGACACCCTCCGAAATCGCAAGCGCATCTTCCAAGTCAACGCCGAGATACCGCACTGTGCTGTCCATCTTGGTATGTCCGAGTAGCAGTTGTACTGCACGTAGGTTGCCAGTTTTCTTATAGATTTGAGCAACCTTTGTACGTCGCAGCGAATGGGTACCAAAAGCACTGGGCTCAAGCCCGATTGAATCCACCCAATTTTTCACTATCCTGGCATATTGGCGCGTCGAGATATGATCGGGATCATGAAACCTGCCTGGCCAAAGAAATTCGGAACTAATCATCGCAGGATCGTCGATCCAGATCGCCAGAGATTTTCGAGTGCCTTCCGTGATCTCAAACTGTACCGGCTGCTTTGTTTTGCTCTGCAAGATCGAAGTTCGTTCTTTAACCCGACCGGAGACAAACACATCAGAAACCATCAATCGGACGAGGTCACAGCCGCGCAATTTGCTATCGATCGCTAAATTGAACAACGCATGATCTCGAATATTTTCCGCAAGTTCAAGTCGCACTCGGATTGCCCAAACATGTTTGGGCTGCAGAGGACGTTTTTGACCTATTATCCGGCCCCGGTTCCAGGCTCTGCGGGGATGAATAATTGCTGGTAGGTTGGGAGTAGTCATGACAGTTCTCCAGTCCGCCCCGCCACTCCGCACCATCAACGCTTTGCTGACATTGGTGATGGTAACCTGCAAATCAGGCGCAATTGGTGCTCTGAGCCCACCTAGGACCTTGAGGTATTGTCGCGATCTGAACAACTCATCATGCATTAATTCGTCATTGATGACCCAACTCGGACATTAACAAGTATATTGAAAATCTATGATTTGCTTTATAAACTAGCGATATGGTGCTGAATCAAATGTATTCGATAGGGCATGCTATGCCGGTTTGCGTTGATAATCGGCATTGTAAGGTAAGCCTCTTGTTGGCTCGACATCTGAATGTGGGAATTTCTTCGATAGCTATGAATGACAATCGGTGATCCCGCATGTCGTCAAGGATTTGGTCGCCTTGCGGGCCAACACGACATCGAGGAAACGTTTGTAAGATTTGGCCACGCCAATATCCCTCCTATGAGCATCCCCGGGTATTGAATTAATGTGACAATGCCTGATTTATCGATGCCAGGAAAAATGAGCGGGTATCACGCTCTTCGCTGTCTGCGCCTGCTGCGCACGCTTTTTGTTTTGCCTTCTTCATCAACGGGCTTGTTATGTTTGATCCAGACACTGCCGTGCGTGTCATGGTTGTTCAGCAAATTTGCGGCGCGGATTGCTTCCATTTCTTTTCCGGCGCGACCTTTGGTGGAACCCATTCCGGTGATTTGTGCCAATATTTCGGGATCGATACTCTCAGGCACAATTATTCCCGCCGCCGCCAGCGCCGCGCGCTTTTCGTCGAGTTTCTTGAGGCCAACAGGCAAAGCTACCGGGTTCATTATCGCCGAGGTCATGCCCGCGCCGATTGCCATCGGCAGGAAGGCATTGTTGATCCCGTGCCGGTTTGGAAGGCCAAAGGAGATGTTGGAAGCCCCGCAGGTGGTGTTGACCCCCAGTTCCTCGCGCAAGCGGCGAACCAATGCAAAAACCTGGATTCCCGCACTTGCCACCGCACCCACTGGCATGACCAGCGGGTCGACGATGATGTCATGGGCACGAATGCCGAAATCCGCCGCTCGCTCGACAATCTTTCTGGCGACTGCGAAACGAGCATCCGGGTCCTGACTGATGCCGGAATCATCATTCGAGATGGCCACCACCGGTACGTTATATTTCTTCACCAACGGCAGGATTGCTTCCAGGCGCTCTTCTTCCCCGGTTACTGAATTTAGCAGCGGACGACCTGCCGCTGCCTCCAGTCCCGCCTCAAGTGCACCCGGGACCGAGCTGTCAATACACAAAGGTGCATCAACAAGCCCCTGCACCAGTTCAATCATTTTGGTCATCAGGATTGGTTCAGTCTCATGCGGATTGGGATTTGAGTTGTAGACAACCCCGGCATTGATATCGAGCATTGACGCACCACAAGCGACCTGCTCCAGTGCGTCCTTTTCCACCGTTGAAAAATTGCCTGCCTCAAGTTCGGCCGCCAGTTTTTTGCGCCCGGTCGGGTTGATCCTTTCGCCAATGACGCAAAACGGTTCATCAAAGCCGATAATGGCGGTTTTGGATTTACTCTCAATGATTGTACGGGTCATGTCGGTTCCAAGTAAATCCGGGTTTCTTCCGGCATCCGTGTTCTGAAATCATGTTCAGTCCGGCTGCCAAGCCACCTTGATAACGTGTTGGTAGAAATTAGATAGTAGTGCAGTGCATCTTTTATCATAAATGAATGCGCATGCAATAGGTAATTTGAAATTTTGGCTTATAATTACAACTATAAAGTTATAGCTTCTAATATAACACTCCGATAACACTTGACACGTCACAATTTCAATGATTATTTGACTGCGCATTCAAAAATGGATCACCATCAGATTCAGCGTTGCAACAACTATCAAATTCTGCCGGCTGTCAGCCGCAATTGAGAAGATGACAATATGGCGATGACCCCACGTGAAAACTTTCTGGCGGCAATGGCGCGAACCGGGCCCGAGTGGGTGCCGCTCGATATGGGGAAACATATCGGATCCATCCACAAATCCCACTACCGGAATCTGAAACCGTTCCTGCCTGATGTTGCGATGGAAAATGGAGAACTTATCCTCGACCGTATGGCGCAAACGATTGTGCCCGATGAGGCATTGCTTGAGCGGTTTGGTGTCGATTTTCGCTGGCTGGTGCCAAACTGGGTACAGGTGAGGGAACGAATCGATGTAGATGGCTATATCGACATGTGGGGTGTGCCCTACAAAGGCGCAGGCGGAGATCACTATGCAGTCGATGGCGCGCCCTTGAAGGAAGCAGCCGGCATCACCGATATTGAAAACCACCATTGGCCCGATCCCAATGATGCTGCCCAGTTTGCCGGATTGGGCGAGCGGGCAAAGCATCTATATGAAAATACCGGTTATGTGATCGGAGCTGATGCGATCAAAGCCGGCCCGTTAATGAGCTCTCTGCAAATCCGTGGCTATGAGCAGTTTTTCATTGATATGATGATCGATCCTGATTTCAGCGATGCGCTAATGGGCAAGATCACCGATCTGCTGAAGCAGATGTGGACGCGCTACATGGCTGAGGTCGGCGATTATGTGCAACTGGTTTATGTCACTGACGATCTGGGCACACAGACATCTTTGTTGTTGTCACCCAAACTGTTTCGCAAGCGGGTCAAACCTTTCATGAAGGATCTGCACGACCACATCAAGAGCCTTGCCGATGTAAAACTGATGATGCACACGGACGGCGCTGTGTTGCCTCTGATCGAGGATTTGCTGGAAATCGGTGTTGATATCCTGAACCCGGTTCAGACTTCGACTGCCGGGATGGGAGATACGGCGGCATTGCGGGAGAAATTTGGTGACCAGCTGGCATTTCACGGAGCTATGGATGTGCAGCAGATGATGCCAAATGCGAGGTTGGAGGAGCTTGAATGGGAAATTGCGCGCCGGATGACAGATTTGGGGAAGGATGGCGGCTATATTATCGCGCCTTGCCACAATATTGGCCACGATATACCGCCCGAGACCACGATTGCTTTTTTTGACATGGTCCACAAATACCGGGGTTACCCGATTGAACTCGATGATATTCTTGCCAGCGACGCCTCTTATTTCCAACGATTGAATTCCGGAGTCACCGTATGACACCCAATGCCCATTTCAAAGCGCGTCTGGTTGCCCGCCAGCCATTGATCGGCTGTTTCATTAAAACCCCGCATCCTACCGTGATAGAAGTATTGGGCGCGGGGCCGCTTGATTTTCTGATCCTGGATGCTGAGCATGCGCCTTTTGATCGCGCCAGTATAGATGCCTGCATGCTGGCTGCCCGCGCTGTCGGGTGCGCCTTGTTGGTGCGGGTGCCAAATGCCGATCCTTCATGGGTGCTCAATGTGCTGGATTGCGGAGCGGCCGGCGTCGTGGTTCCCCATGTCACCAGCGTTGCACAGGCAGAAGAACTGGCCGCAAGTGTGCATTATGGTCCCGGTGGCCGCGGTATTGCCGGAACCACGAGAGCCGGAGAATATTCCGTACGCCCGCTGACAGAGCACCGGGCCATGGCGCGTGATGAAGTGTCGCTTATCTGCCAGATTGAAGACCGTGAAGGGGTTGAGAAATTCAATGAAATTGCAGCCGTGGCCGATGTGGATGCACTGTTTGTCGGGCGTGCTGATCTGACCGTTTCCTACGACTTTGATGATTTCGCCGCTGCCGAGATCGCCGAGATATGTGCGGACATTCTGGGTGCTAAAGACGCAGCCACTGGACTTTACTGCGCGCCTGGCGAAAACACACAAAATTGGCGCGACAAGGGTGCCAGTTTCATCGTCATCGGATCCGACCACAGTTTCCTCGCGGATGGAGCCAGGGCGCTTGTTGCAACAACTCAAAACGATATCAACACAACAGGTGATAAATCATGACCAGTTCCAATCTTCTTACTCCCGATTTTGCTCATAACATGCGCATCCTCGGCCATAGCGATCAGGGCGGACGCGCGGACGGGTGCCAGATAATGGTCTCTGACGGCTACGCCTATGTTGGCCACGTGTTTCATAACGGCTTTTCGATCATGGATGTACGTGATCCGAAGAACCCGAAATTCGTCAAACACATGCCGCAACCCGGAAATACCTGGAGCCAGCACGTGCAGACCCATGGCGACATCCTGATCGTCAACAATATGCGCTGCATGCTGGATGCCCACGAATATTACAAGGGGTCGATCGGCAACAAGATTGATGTTGAGACGATTGAGAAAGATTTTTCCGCTGGTATTCGTGTCTATGACATATCCGATCGGGCCAATCCGCGCGAAATATCATTTTTGGAAATTCCCGGACTCGGTGTGCACCGGGTATTCTGGGACGGTGGCGATTGGGCCTATATCTCGGCTCTGCCACCCGGATTCACCGATGACATTTTTATGATTGTGGATTTCAGGAACCCGGCGAAACCGGAAGTGGTCAGCAAGCTCTGGCTGCCGGGCATGAACAAAGCCGCCGGGGAACTGCAGGACTGGAACCCCGATCTGCGTTATGCGCTACACCATGCGATCGTCAAAGGCGATCTGGCCTGCGGAGCATGGCGCGATGGCGGTGTCACGTTGATGGACGTCTCGGACCGTTTCAATCCGAAAATTCTGTCGCATGACAACCTTTGCCCGCCCTTCGCTGGCCACACCCACAATACATTGCCGCTGCCCGGACGTGACCTGATGTTCGTGGTCGAAGAGGCGCTGTTTGACCATTGCGGCGACGGGGTCAAGCGCAACTGGGTTTATGACATCCGCGAGCCGCGCAAACCGGTGACGATATCCTCGACCCCGATTCCCAGTGACGCCGATTATGTGAACAAAGGCGGGCAGTTCGGTCCGCATAACGTGCACGAAAACCGCGCGGAAACCTTCCAGAGCGAAAACCTCATGTTCGTCAGCTATCAAAACGCAGGCGTGAGGGTCTTTGACATTTCCGACCCGTTTCGCCCCGAGGAGGTTGCCGCCTGTGTCCCGCCTGCACCGAAAAAGATGATGGACCCCACACCAAACCGTCCGCTGGTCATCGATACGGTTGATGTGTTAGTCGACAAACAGGGGCTGTTTTATGCGACCGACATGAATGCCGGGCTCTATATCATGGAAATGGAGGGGCTCTGATGGCAAGGGTTCTGGTCGCGGGCCGCATTCATCCCGATGGCATGGCATTGCTGCAGGCCGAGCCAACGCTGGAGGTTGAGGTCTTCACCGACCCCGGCGCAGAGTTGCCGATGCAGAGCCTTGCCACGGCGGATGCGCTGCTGATCCGCTATGGGGTGATTACGGCCGAGCAGGCCGAAAAAATGCCCAATCTGCGCGTGGTCTCGCGCCACGGGGTAGGCTGTGACAATCTGCCGACGGCAGAACTTGGTGCGCGTGGCGTGCCTGTGACCATAGTGGGTCCGGTGAATGCGGTTTCCGTAGCCGAGCAGGTCCTGGCCTTGATGCTGGCGTTGACCAAAAAGGTGATCTCCAGCGATGCGGCGGTGCGCAACGGCAACTGGAACTACCGTAACTCCCTGGCACTGAGCGAGCTTTCCGGCAAAACCCTGCTTCTTTTGGGCTTTGGACGGATCGGGCGCGAAGTGGCTCGCCGAGCAGCCGCTTTCGATATGCGTGTCTGTATCTTCGACCCTTATGTCGATGCGGATGCGATCCGGGCCACAGGTTGTGAACCCGTTGCCGACTGGTGGTCGGAGCTGCCTGAGGTGGACGTGCTGAGCCTTCACCTGCCGGCAACACCCGAAACCATGGGGCTGATCGGTGCGCAAGAACTGGCGCGGATGAAATCGACGGCAGTGCTGATCAACGCCGCACGCGGCGGTCTGGTGGATGAAGACGCGCTTTGTGATGCGCTGAGCAGTCACATGGCCGAAGGCGGCGCGGGGCTGGATTGTCTGGCCTCGGAACCACCGCAGCCGGATATGCCGCTGCTGCAACTGCCCAATGTTGTTCTGAGCCCGCATTCGGCGGCTCTCAGCGCCGAATCCACGCGCGCGATGGGCGTTGTCGCCGCACGCAATATCATCACGGGGCTGAAGGGCGAACTGGACCCGGCCTTGATCTTTAACGCGAAGGCACTCAACGAGGCCGGCCATGGAAAATGACATCCCGACCGAAGGGCGAATACCACTTCTCGACATCACCATCCCGATCCACTGGGACAACCATGCCATTTTGATGTTCGGCATCTGGTTCGTGCTGATTCCGGCCGCGGTCTTGTTCCTGCGCTTCGGCAAGATCAGGCCATCGACCTACGGCATCCCGCGCGGCACCCCGAAATGGTCCTGGCCCGAGCTGTGCTGGACGGTGCACAAATACTCGCTCTACGCGGCTATCCTCCTTGCCGTGGTCGGGGCAAGTTTTGCCGTTGTGTTGAGCGGCGGGTTTTCCGGCACGCTGCATGCCGGGTTTGGTCTTGGAACCATCGCATTGGGAGTGCTCCAGGTCGTTTCTGCCTGGTTCCGGGGAAGCCACGGTGGCCGCAAGGATCCTGGCGCAGATCCCGAAGACCGGTCAACCTGGGGTGGGGATCATTTTGATATGAGCGCACAGCGGCGCTGGTTTGAAGCCTATCACAAGACGGCAGGCTATTTCACCATTTCTCTTGCGATCGGGGCGGTGGCCAGTGGATTGTCCCAGTTCTGGATGGGCGAGCTCGCCGCAGCATTCGTAGCTATAATTATCGTTGCGATGGTTCTGGCGATCATATTGCAAGGGCGCGGTTACAACTATGATACTTACAGATCGGTTTATGGAAATCACCCTGAACACCCATTCAATAAATCGCGGCGGGGCTTGTAATTTTAACAACTTTGGGTGGATATATCATCATCAATCCGAGCAGGGAGCTGAGCGGCTGGAAGCAACCGGCGTCAGTCAGGCTGACACCGGGATTATCTTTGCCAAACACCGTCAAAAGTGCCTGTACCCGTGATGCGTCCCACAAGGATGATCCCCCCGGCATTGCTTCCTGTCGGACCGGGATACGGCGCAGGCGATGATCGCGATTGACATCTTTTGCGCACTTATGTGCGGCGCGACCCAGGGCATACAGTACCTCTCGCGCGAGTTCGCTTTGCACATGATGCACCATGTAATCCCGATCAAGCCAGTCAAAAGCCTTTGCCTGTGAGTAACCCAATGTCAGAAGATAAGTGGAAAGTGAGCTCCCTGAATTCAGATCAGTGGCCAGTGCAGGATTGTTCATTGTCACCTGGTTTTCAATATTTACCTGACCAAGGTCGACTTGAGTGGCCAATGGACGGAAGACTGCAACCGGCTGGGCCAGTGTAGCCAGACATGCATAGGCCTGTTCCAGCCAGCGTTCGAGTTCTGCGGCGCTTCTTCCCCCTTTGGCCAGCAGTCGCCTGAATTGAGTCTGCCGCCTGAGGCGCGATGATGCCACATTCAGCATTTCTTCAACTGGAAAGGAATGTTTCTGAATGCCCACGGTTTGATTTACTTTTATGTCCGCAAAAAAAACCGGTCTGTCAGGCGGTCATGCCAAGACATTGTTTAACTGCTTTCACGGCGCCAGGGGCATCTTCACCAAAAGCGTCTGCGCCAATTGCATCGGCGTATTCCTGGGTGATTACCGCGCCGCCGATGACAATGCGCGCTGCATTGCTGCTTGAATGAAGGTGGTTGATCACATTGATCATTTCAGGCTTGGTGGTAGTCAGTAGCGCGCTCAGACAGACCACTTGATTGCCGCGTTCAACTGCCGCTTCAAATTCTGATATGGGCACATCAACGCCAAGATCTTCAACTTTGAAACCGGCGCCTTTCAGCATCATCACTACAAGATTCTTACCAATATCATGCATATCGCCTTTGACGCTACCGATGCAAACCCTGCCAACAGGCTCATGGTCGCTGGCCGCCAATACTGGCTCAATGATATCGATACCCCCTTGCATGGCGCGTGCAGCTACCAGCATTTCAGGTACAAAAATTTCACCGCTCGAAAACTGCTCGCCAACTTCGGCCATTGCCGGAATCATAGCCTCATTCAACAAATCACCAAGATCCATCCCCAGATCCAGCGCCTTTTGAACCCGTTCAACAACTGTTTCTCGATCTCCATCACAGATCGCTTCGAACAGCTCATCCATTTCATTTTCGCTCAACATGAGTAGTTTATCCTTGATATTGAATGCGCATTCATATATGCAGTATATTGCTTGCCAGTCAAGTTCAAATTCATCTCTTCCTGCAAGGATTAAATGCGTCAGGGTCGATGTTGACAAGCTTGAACTTGGTGACAATTTCAGTGTAGACATAGGGTGTTTTTGAAAGCCGGAACGCAATATACACGGGGAATAATGCCCAAAAGATCGATTACATCTTACCATGTCGCTACAGCGGCTGGCGTATCCCAGTCTGCAGTGTCGCGCGCCTTTTCCCCGGGCGGGTCCATCGCTGAAAAAACCCGCAAGCACATATTGAGCATTGCCGGCGAAATGGGCTATCAACCCAACGCCATTGCCCGCAGCATGTCAACTGCCCGCACTGATGTGCGACAAAAATCCGGCATGGTCGGGGTAATCGTCACCCGGTTGCAGGATCCGTTTTTTGCCAACACAATTGCCCATTTCAGCCGTGACCTGCAGGCTAAGGGCTGGCAGATGCTGTTGTTTTCGGTCGACACTCAAAATGAAGTGGATGATGCGCTGAATTCGCTGATGCAGTTCAAGATCGACGGGGTGATCGTTCTGTCAGCGATATTGAGTGAACATATGGCGCAGGTCTGCAAGGCGCAGGGAATCCCAGTTATGCTTTACAATCGCGACCCGCAGGATGAGGGAATATGCTCGGTCCAGATAGAGAATTTTGAAGGCGGCCAAATCGCGGCCGAGGTTCTTCTGGAAGCCGGCCATGAGCAGATCGCTTTTGTTGGTGGCGGCCCTTCAGATCCAACGACCATCGAACGCGAACGCGGCTTTGTCGAGCGCCTTGGCGAGAGCGGACTAAAGCCTTTTCGGCGTGAAACCGGTGACTATACTTTTGACAGTGGTCGCGAGGCGGCATTGCGCCTGTTTTCGCGCCGTGAACGCCCTGATAGCGTGTTTTGTGCGAGCGATGTGATGGCACTTGGTATTCTGCATTCCGCTCGTCATGATTTCTCCCTGGAAATACCAGAAGATTTCTCCTTGATCGGTTTTGACGACATTTCCTCTGCCGCGTGGCCGGATCACCTGTTAACGACAATCCGCCAGCCGATCCGGCGAATGATTGGTGAGGCGGTTGATATCCTGACTGAACGCATGGACGATCCGGAACTTCCCCCCAAATCCACCAGATTTCCAGGTGCCCTGATCTTGCGAAACACTGTGCGGGGAATGGGTCCCAAATAGCTAGAGTATCAGGCTTAGATTGAAACATTTGATGGAGCCAAAGCAGTTCACTCTGCCAGGCGCGAAACCCGATAATATATCTGGGCGATACTGGTATCGGGCAAGTTTTGCAACAATGCAGATGGGCTGATTAGGGCCGCCCCAAGAATATGGCAAAGGCTTGATTCTCACGCCCGCTGAACTGCGTTATGCTTTATTTATGGTCATATAGACCACTGCACAAAGCATGCCTTGCCAGCAGACGTGAAAATCAAGTCAAATGATTCAATCTAAGCCTGATAGGCTCTAGAGTTGGCAATTCTGAAATGTTGCATTCTCTCACAAGTCAGACAATTTATCTTGAATGCGCATGCAGATAATTTGAAATATTAGCGAACCGCGCCAGGTATCGCCTGTTTTAATATGTCCACACCGAGCTGGATCCAAAAATGCAGAAAATCAATGAAAATCCAGTTTTCAGCTAACTTGTCCCCATCGCGCCGGTAGATATCAATGACGCGCATGTCTACCGGCATCGATTGGGTTTCTATACCCATATAAGGGCCAGTAGGCGTCAGAGTGAGGTTTGGCCAGCCGAAGAAGCCGCCGTATTTTCCTTCTGCAATCTTGCACAAATGCCCGTTGAATTGCCGATCTTTGAATGTCGCCCGAAACGGACCGGAATGTTGCCTGGCATAGCGTTCAATTGTGCAGGTAGCACCGATCCCGGCAGGTCCCCACCAGATCATGTCATCATTCCAGCTGCGCGCCAACTCAACTTCGAGTGGTTCCGTGCGCCCGCCTGTCCAGGTTTTGATATCGTTGATCATATTGTTGATCGCCGTCAATGTGTCCTCCCCCTCGCTAGGGTTTTGCACATCGAACAGAAGGCCGTCATGGGTAGCCGGCCCAGGCTGGACAAGATGGGAGGCTGTTTGTTGCGGAAATGGACACAGACCTGCCTGGATCATTAGATGGGGAATATCGAAAAACATCGCCGTTTCAGTGATCTTGCCATCTTCAACCCTGTTGAATTCACAATACCGCAGAAACGCCATTTTCCCGGTAGCGGGTATGCCGAGCCAGGGTTCATCAAACAAACCAACCAGGTGGCCCATCGATGTCACCCAAACAGATTTGAAATCATCAATCTGATTACCTCCGGCCATGAAAACATCGATGCGGCGCTGAAAGCTGGTTAGCGACTGTCGAAGCGGTTTCCAGAATTGCTCTGATACCGCCTTGGGGCCAACCTGTTGATTAAACGGATGAAATCCTCGCCAGAGATACTCGGAGCTGACAAATTGGTCAAGAATGTTCCCTATTGAATCCGGATCTGAGCTATCCAATGCCGTGTAATAGTCTCTAATCAGTTGTTTTTCCGTCTGAAATTCCATCCATGATTTCCTGCATTGCATTCGAATGCAAAAAAACTTGACACATCCAGATCTGCAAGTCTAGTATAAACTGCATTCGTATGCAAAATGCTTTTCGGGAGGGCATCCATGGCAGAAATCCAGTTGCGAAACCTCAGCAAGCGCTGGGGTTCTTTTGTCGGGGTTGAAAATTTCGACCTGACTATCGCGGACAAGGAGTTCCTCGTGCTGCTTGGTCCATCGGGTTGTGGCAAGACCACAACAATGCGGATGGTTGCCGGACTGGAAGATGCAACCGAAGGCGAAATCCTGATCGACGGAAATGTAGTAAACGATCTCGAGCCGAAGGATCGTGACGTGGCAATGGTGTTCCAGAGCTACGCACTTTATCCCAACATGAACGTTTACGACAATATCCGTTTCCCACTGAAGGTCCGTGGTGTTGATCCCGCCACTCATAACGAAAAAGTCATGCGTGCCTCCGCAATGGTGGAACTTGATGAATTCCTGCATCGTAAGCCTTCCGAGTTGTCTGGAGGCCAACGTCAGCGTGTGGCGCTGGCACGCGCCATTGTGCGTGAACCCAATGTATTTCTGATGGACGAACCGCTGTCGAACCTGGATGCCAAATTACGTGTTTCGACGCGCGCGCAGATCAAAAACCTTTCCCACGAACTGGCGGTTACCACGATTTACGTAACCCACGACCAGATCGAGGCAATGACCCTGGCCGATCGCGTTGTGATTATGAAGGCAGGCATTGTTCAGCAAGTTGGAACCCCGGTCGAAATCTATGATA
Organism: Hyphomicrobiales bacterium; assembly: GCA_024225445.1. Taxonomy (GTDB): domain Bacteria; phylum Pseudomonadota; class Alphaproteobacteria; order Rhizobiales; family Rhizobiaceae; genus JAAEMP01. Next base: position 37,946 of record JAAEMP010000084.1, read on the forward strand.
CTCCGGCCAACGCATTCGTGGCGAGCTTCATCGGCAACCCGGCAATGAACCTGATAGACGGCGAGGTGAAGGGCGGAACTTTCCACGCCGAACATGTAGAGATCCCCGGGCTCGATGCCGTGGACGGCAAGGTTACGCTGGGCTTTCGGGCGGAAGACGCAGAAAAAACCGCCACAGGAAAAGGCCAGATTAACGCACCGATCTACACGATGGAACTCCTGGGTGACGCAACCATGGTCTCAGTCAGGGTCGGCGGTGCGCTGGTCTCGGTCAAGGCCGATAAAGCGTTCCGCGCGGAGATAGACGATACCGTCTCGATCTCGGTTCCGGCCAACATCTGCCATCTGTTCGATGCTGAAACAGGAGAGCGCATCGCGAGCTGATGATCCAAATTTGCCCGTAGATTACGGGGTAACCGGGTGCAGGTCTAAAAGTGCATCCAAAACAGGGAGAAAAATATTATGTTTTTGAAAAAATTGGCCTTGGCCAGTATTATGACTTTAACGGCGTCTTCGGCTTTTGCAGCATGCGAAATTTCGGGCCGCGTCAGTATTGTCGGCAATGAATTTCCGGCCATCCATGCTGTAGCCAACGGTGCAAAAGAATGCTCCGGTGGCGAAGTAAAAGCAAACCTGACTGCAGATCACCAGAAAATCAACGTTGCGGGTATGAGCGGTAATCCTGCCGAATATACCACCGCAATTATTGCCAACAGTTCGATTGCGGCACTGATGAACGAAAACGTTATCCGTCCGATTGACGATCTGGTTGCAAAGTATGGCCAAAATCTGAAGAAAAACCAGTTGATTACCGTCAGTGGCAAGGTGATGGCAGTGGCCTTCATGGCGAACGCTCAGCATCTGGTTTATCGTAAGGACATCCTGGAAAAAGCCGGCCTGCAGCCGCCGAAAACCTACGAAGAAATGCTTGCCGGAGCGAAGGTGATCCGCGATAAGGGTCTTTTGCAAAACCCGTTAGGTGGTGCCTACAAGGCGGGGTGGAACCTTGGCCAGGAATTCAATAATATGTATATCGGTCATGGCGGTGAATTTTTTAAACCGGGCACTGCCGAACCATCGATCAACAACGAAGCTGGTGTTGCTGCGCTTAAAATGATGAAAGCACTCAGCGAATACATGAATCCTGATTTCCTGACCCATGATTCCAATGCGACCTCGTCCGAATGGAAGGCCGGCAATGTTGCCATGATGAATATGTGGGGCTCGCGCATGGAACCGCTGAAAGATCCGGCGCAGTCGGAAAAAGTTGTAGTTGAGAATACTACACTTGCCTCACCAATGACCGTAGGTGGTGGCTCGACACCCGCAACGACGCTTTGGTGGGATGGCTGGACCGTTGCCAAGAATATCAGTGACGAAGACGCTGCGGCCACTTTCCAGGCGATGGCAAATGGCATTGACCCCAGTCAATTGGATAGTGAAATGTCAACCTTGGCTGTTTGGCTTATCGATGGGTATAAACCCACTCCAGCCGCCGTTGGTGTATTTGCTGCCGCAAAAATGAACGCAACGCCTTATCCGATGTTGCCTTTCATTGGTCTGTTGCACACTGCATTGGGCGCGGAGATTGTTGACTTCATGCTGGGCAAGGAAAGTGCAGAACAGGCACTGGCCGACGTTGAAGCTGCCTACACTGCAGCAGCCAAGGAAAAAGGCTTCCTGAAGTAAGGTATCCTCCCGGCCGGGAGGAGGCGACTCCTCCCGGTTTTCAAAGTTCAAGCCCAAAACTAGCGGATTTAGTCATGAAACATCGCACTTTCTTCTGGTTTTTTCTGCCTACAGCGACCGCGATGCTTTTGTTTATCGCATATCCGATTATTTCGATAATCACCCAGTCGTTTTACACGCCACACGAGGCAGTTTTGATTGTCTCGGAGGTCTGCGACCCATTTGGATGCAAGGAAGAAACCACAGTTGATCAAGAGGCAACGAATGCTTTGCGCGTGTCCAAGCCGGCCGGCAATTTCGTCGGGTGGAATATCTATCTGGACCGAGGGCATTTGGCTACAACTGAAGTTGCAGAAGCCTGGCGCAGCCGCGAGGGGTTAGGCGATTTTTTCAACGCGCTTGGCAACCTGCCATTCTACCGCGCTATGGCATTTACGCTGACATACACCTTCGTCGTTACGCCGATGCTGATTATTGTCGGTTTCATGATAGCGCTTGGCGTGAACTCGTTGCACCGTCAGCTAAAGGGATTGGTGATTTTTTTCTCGCTTTTGCCGATGATCATTACACCGCTGATCGGTTCCCTTATCCTGTTCTGGATGCTCGATAGTCGGGGGATCCTGGGTTCGGCATTGCAATGGATGGCAAATGATCCGAGCCTGTCTATGAAGGCATCGACCGGCCTGACTTGGGTCATGTTGATGGTCTATGGCGTTTGGCACGCTGCCCCTTTTGCCTTTGTTGTCTTTTACGCAGGCCTTCAGACGCTTCCTCAGGATACGCTTGAGGCCGCCAGGATTGATGGTGCGAACCGCTGGCAACAGGTAAAACATGTCATAATTCCCCACCTGATGCCGCTGGTAACTTTTGTTGCCCTCATTCAGTTGATGGATAACTTTCGTGTCTTTGAGCCGATTGTAAGCTTTAATGCCGAGGCCCATGCTACGTCACTTAGCTGGATCATCTATAACGACCTTCAGGGCGAGACTCGACAATTGTCGGCCGCATCGACTACATCAGTATTGACGATAATCGGTGTTGCCATCCTGCTTTCGCCGGTGCTGGTGCGCACCTGGCGAGATTTTAAGGGGAAAACATAATGGCCTCACCCGCTAATAGAATGCCCCGAGGGCTTCGCATTGCATCTACGCTCTTTATCGTAACCTGGCTAATAATGGCAGCATTTCCCTTTTTCTGGACACTCTGGGGGTCGTTCAAGGTTGAGATTGATTTCTTTTCGATTGCCGACTGGACTACCGCACTAACCGGCGACAAGACAAAAGAAACCTATGGATCGCCAATCACCGGCGCTGGTTACTACGGCGCATGGGTCCAGGAGGAATTCGGGCGGGCAGTGATTAACACCTTCATTGTTTGCTTCTTTGTCGTTTGTACATCGCTGACCATCGGCACGCTGGGTGGTTACGCTTTGTCCCGCTCAGGATTTCGCTATACGTTTTGGCTGTTGATGATCGCATTGATTTTTCGTGCAGTGCCGCCAATCACGCTTGTATCAGGCTATTTGCTACCGTTTTTTGAATGGAATGTATGGGGAATTCTGCCGACGACGATCATCGTTCTGGTAGCGATCAACCAGCCATTCACGCTGTGGATGCTTCATTCCTTTTTTCAAAGCATTCCTAAAGAGCTGGATGAAAGCGCCAAGGTCGACGGGTGCACACAATTCCAGGCGTTTCGCCGTGTGATAATCCCGGTGATGTGGCCTGGTGTCGTTACCACCGGATTGTTCAGCTTCCTTCTGGCCTACAACGATTTTGCTGTGACCGCGTTATTGCTGTCCAAGGAAAACCAGACGATGGTACCCAAGATCGCCAGTTTTCTTGGCACGACTCAAACCGAAGGCAACGTGATGTTTGCCGTTGCTGCCGTGGTTTCTGCAACTGTGCCGCTATTCATCCTGGTGATGTTCTTCCAGCGTCAGATTGTTGGTGGATTAACCGCAGGCGCTGTGAAAGGGTAATCCTTGTCTTCCGACGCAAATAAGGCTGCACTCCGGACATATTGTGAGTCATATCGCAACCCTTCGGCTGATGGTTTTGGCGGCGCAGCGGATGGTTTTTTTGCTCCCAAAGCACAGATCAATATCGTGCACCCGTTTAATGAACTTGCCGGAGCCGCAGACTACAAGGAGAAATTTCTTTCCTCTCTGCTGGCATCTTTCGATTGTTTGCGTCGCAGCGATTATATCGCCTTTGGCGGCAACTTCGAGGGCGGTGACTGGGTCACCTGTACCGGTTATTACAGCGGTCATTTTGCCAAGCCCTGGCTGGGTATCCAGCCTTCCGGAGCCCTGGCGCATCTACGCTTTGGCGAGTTCCACCTTTTGGAAAATGGCCAGGCCGCGGAAAGTTATATCTATCTGGATATCCCGGAATTGATGATCGCAGTTGATCAATGGCCGATCGCTGACGGTCCAGGCAAGGATCGCGGGTTCACCGGCTATCTACCCGGTCCGATCACGCAGGATGGTCTGCAATGGCAGGCCAATGATCCTGTGCACAGTACTTCCAGCGCCAAGATGGTCACCTCTATGCTGCGCAATCTGGCCACAGAAGATGAAGCCTGGCGGCCCTATTGGCATAACGACATGCTTTGGTATGGCCCGGCAGCGTTTGGCAGTTTTGCAGGCGTCGAAAACTTCGCGGGTTTCCAGGTTACCTTTGAGCAGACGTTTTCAGAATGGATCGGAGGCTCAGTGCCCGGTAGCCAGACCCGCCATTTCACCCGCTTTGCCGATGGAAATTACATCTGCTCCGGCGGTTGGCCGTCGCTCAATGCAGTGCAAACAAAACCATTCCTGGGTCAACCTGCGACAGGTAAACGTCTGTTCATGCGGGTCTGCGACTGGTGGCGGCGGGATCAGGACCTGCTGATGGAGAACTGGGTATTTGTCGATATCCCGCATGTGCTGTTGCAGATGGGCTTTGATATTTTCGGAGAGCTTGCAAAGGACGCAGCATGAAGGGTTCGAGACCGGAGCAGGCGGTGTTGAGCCGTGACACGGATATGTCCAGAACCGCCGAAACCCGCGCAGTGATCGAGGGCATGGTTGATGGTCTCAATGACCACCGCATAACTGATATTGGTGAGTTTTTCGCCGACGGGTTTCGCTGGATGGGAAATACCGGATGCGGCACGAAGAACGGGCTTAAGGAATTCCAGGAAAACTGGCAGCGCCCGTTTCAGGCGGCGTTCTCAGACAAGACCTGCATTGACGAGGCACGGCTTTTCATGGGCGAATGGGCTGCGGCCTTTGGCCGGCAGGAAGCTACCCACAGCGGTTCGTTCATGGGGATTGCCGCCACCGGCAAACGTATCGAAATCCGGTATATGGATTTCTGGAAAGTGGAAGACGGCAAGATTACCGACAACTGGGTAATGGTCGATTTCCCGCATGTATTGGCCCAGCTGGGTCATGACATTTTCAAAGGGGAGGGCTGGGAAGCCTTTGATCGCGGTGATCGCCAATCCCCGACCCCCGAACAACAGGATTAAGACAATGGCAATCGAATATCTCAAACGTGGCAAGCCGGAAGCAGACCGGGCTGAGGATGACGCCAAAGTGGCTGCTGTCGTTGAGGCGACATTGAAGCAAATCGAGGCGCGCGGTGACGCAGCGGTGCACGAGTTGGCGGTTAGGTTCGACGGCTATGACCGCGCCAGCTATCGTCTGAGCGAGGTCGAAATTGAGGAGATCATTGCCAAGGTCAGCAAGCGCGATATTGAAGATATCAAATTTGCTCAGGAGCAGGTGCGAAATTTTGCCCAGGCCCAGCGCGACTCGATGCTGGATATCGAGGTCGAAACACTCCCCGGTGTGATCCTGGGGCACAAGAACATTCCCGTGCAGTCCGTGGGTTGCTACGTGCCCGGCGGCAAATTTCCCATGGTGGCATCAGCGCATATGTCAGTGGCAACGGCCAGCGTCGCAGGTGTACCTCGGATCATCGCCTGCACTCCGCCGTTCAATGGTGAGCCGAATCCGGCTGTGATTGCCGCCATGCATCTGGGTGGCGCGCATGAGATTTACGTCTTGGGCGGCATTCAGGCCGTTGGTGCAATGGCCATCGGCACCCAGACCATTGACTCGGTACATCTGCTGGTTGGTCCTGGCAATGCATTCGTTGCCGAAGCCAAGCGGCAATTATTCGGGCGGGTCGGTATTGATCTGTTTGCCGGGCCGACTGAAACGATGGTGATTGCTGATGAAACCGTCGATGCTGAACTGTGCGCAACCGATTTACTGGGGCAGGCCGAGCATGGTTATAATTCTCCTGCCGTTTTGGTTACCAACTCGCACAAGCTGGCCAGTGCTACCTTGAACGAGATTGATCGCATCCTGGAAATCCTGCCTACAGCCGGTACGGCAAAGGTCAGTTGGCAAGATTATGGCGAAGTCATCGTCTGCGATAGCTATGATGAGATGCTGGCGGTGGCCGATGACATTGCC